>URJM01000012.1 GCA_900548225.1 uncultured bacterium | reverse complement strand
CAAGGCTATCTCAAATTGATCATGTGGCAGAAGTCAATGGAGCTTGTTGAGTTTTCGTACGCACTCATCAGAATGCTGCCCGTCTCGGAATCGGAGTGCCTGGGGAGCCAAATGCGGCGTGCCGTCGTCTCCATACCAAGCAACATTGCCGAGGGCTACACCCGATACGGAGCAGGCGAGTACACACGCTTTCTGAAAATCGCCCTGGGTTCCTGCGCGGAACTGGAAACGCAACTGCAGATTTGCGTTAGAACTTGTCTCCTCACGGAAGATGCTGTCTGTAAAGCCGCTGACCTCCTGGTTGAAATCAAAAGAATGCTGAACGCATCCATTAGAACGTTAAGTAGAAAAAAGTAGAGAGTAGAGGGGAGGGAGGAGAGGGGAGTGCGTGGCTGGCGCGCTCGAGCGCGCCACGCACGGCGAGTCGCCGTGCGTTCCATAAAACATCCTTCCCTGTCCTCTACCGCGCGGCAGTTGCCGCGCTCAACGGAAGCCCACTGCAAAGTGACCACGCACTCCTCCCTACCCTCTTCTCCCTATTCCCTACTTAGTCATAATTCTTTTCGAGTTCTTCCTGGGTGACGCGGAGCAATTCGGTTCTGGGCAGCAGTTTCAGCACCTTCCATCCCAGATCCAGCGACTCCTCGATGGAACGGTTTTCGTATTCGCCCTGTGTAATCACCTGGGCTTCGAACTCCTCCCCGAACTTCATGTAGAGCTGGTCGACGGGGGAGAGCTCCTCTGTGCCGATGACCGCCGCCAGGCTTCGGATGTCCTTCACCTTCGAGTATGCGGCAAAGAGCTGCGACGCCACATGGGGATGGTCGTCCCGTGTGCGTCCCTTTCCGATGCCGTCCTTCATCAGGCGCGAGAGTGACGGCAGTCCTGCGACGGGCGGGTAGATGCCCCGCTGGAACATCTCCCGGTCGAGGACGATCTGTCCCTCCGTGATGTATCCCGTGAGGTCGGGGACGGGGTGCGAGATGTCGTCGGATGGCATTGTGAGGATTGGCATCTGCGTGATTGAGCCTCCGCCGGAGGTGAGCCTGCCCGCCCGTTCGTACATCGACGCCAGGTCGGAGTAGAGATAACCGGGATATCCCTTCCGGCTGGGAATCTCGCCCCGGGCGGTGGCGATTTCGCGGAGGGCCTCGCAGTAGTTCGTCATGTCGGTGATGATGACAAGGACATGCATTCCCCGCTCGTAGGCAAGATACTCCGCGAGAGTCAGTGCGCTTCGCGGAGTCACCATGCGCTCCACCGACGGGTCGTCCGCCAGTGAAAGGAACATCGCCACATTCCGGAGGACTCCCGACTGCTCGAAGGAATCCACGAAGAACCTCGCCACGTCGAACTTGACGCCCATGGCGGCAAAGACGATTGCGAACTGGACATCCTCGTTGAGAAGCTTCGCCTGGCGGGCAATCTGCGCGGCGATGCGGTTGTGGGGAAGCCCGTTGCCCGAGAAAATCGGCAGCTTCTGGCCGCGCACGAGAGTGTTCATCAGGTCAATCGAGGAGATGCCCGTCTGGATGAAGTCGCGGGGATATTCCCGGGAGTAGGGGTTGACGGGTTCGCCGTTGACATCGCGGAACTCCTTCGAAAGCGGCGGGGGAAGACCGTCCTTGGGGCGGCCAAGTCCGTCAAAGACGCGCCCCAGCATCTCCTCCGAAACGGGAATGCGAAGGGAATGCCCCAGGAAACGCGACCGGGTTGAGGACCTGGAGAGCGCGTCCGTGCCGCCGAAGATCTGGACCAGCGCGGTGGATGTGGTGACATCCAGCACCTGGCCGAGCCGGACTTCGCCGCCGGGGGCGCGCACCTCCACGAGTTCATCGTAGGCGACGCCGCTGACATTCTCCATGAAGACGAGCGGCCCGTCAATATTCTTGACGCCCGTGTACTGGAGTCCTGTATGATTCGCGAGTTGGGTCATTCGGTATTCCTTATGGAACTTGGGGAAATGCGGCGTCACGTCAGAACTGCTGGCGTCCCTGGTTGCGGTGTCCGATCGCATCGAGTGCGGAGTTGATTCGCTCCTCGAGGGCGCTCATTGCCGCCACGTCGTCGTTCTTGATTTCGGACTTCATTCGGTTCATCCTGTCCACCTCCGGTATTGCGCGGATGTCCGCCAGCGTCGCGCCGTTTTTGACCAGTTCCCTGGAGCGGTTGATGAAGGTCGCCAGGAGCGACATCATCCAGAGCTGCTTCTTCGGAGAACAGTACATGTCGATTTCATCAAAGGAATTCTGCTGGAGGAATGCGTTCTTGATGATTTCGGCGACATAGAGCGTGAGCCGCTGGCTTTCGGGGAGCGCGTCCGGCCCCACCAGCTTTGCGATGCGCTGGAGGCTTGTCTCCTCCTGCAGGACATTCATGAGGACCTCCCGCTGTTCCGACCAGGTCATTGCGATGCGGCTCCACCACTTGGCGGTCTCCTGGAGGTATTCGCTGTAGGAGTTGCGCCAGGAGATTGCGGGGTAGTGCCGTGCGTTGGCCAGGTCCCTGTCCAGCGCCCAGAAGCACCTGATGAAGCGCGTCGTATGCTGGGTGACTGGTTCCGAGAAGTCGCCGCCGGGAGGCGAGACTGCGCCGATGACGGAGACGGTGCCCTCGCACCCCGAAAGAGTCTGCACCCGCCCTGCCCTTTCATAGAACGAGGCCAGGCGGTTTGGAAGATAGGCGGGGAACCCCTCGTCGGCGGGCATCTCCTCCAGGCGTCCGGAGAGTTCGCGAAGCGCCTCCGCCCAGCGGCTTGTGGAGTCCGCCATGACAGCCACGTCGTATCCCATGTCGCGGTAGTATTCCGCCAGGGTGATTCCGGTGTAGATGGAGACCTCGCGCGCCGCCACGGGCATGTTCGAGGTGTTTGCAATCAGGATGGTGCGCTCCATCAGGGAGCGGCCGCTCCTGGGGTCGACCAGCTCGGGAAACTCCCGGAGCACCTCCGTCATCTCGTTGCCCCGTTCGCCACAGCCGATGTAGACGATGATCTTCGCCTCGCACCACTTGGCAAGCGCCTGCTGGGTCATCGTCTTGCCGGTGCCAAAGCCGCCGGGAATCGCGGCCGCGCCACCCTTCGCCAGCGGAAAGAAGGTGTCGATGACACGGAGCCCCGTCAGCAACGGCGCATCCAGGGCCAGACGGGACATGGAGGGACGGGGCATGCGCACCGGCCAATACTGGAAGAGGGTGACGTCGTACTTCCCGCCGCCCTGCTCGTCCGTGAGTTCGCACAGGATGTCGTGGCCGGTGTAGTCCCCTTCGGAAACCATGGAGGAGACGACGCCCCTGTGGCGCGGCGGCACCATGACGCGGTGGAGGACGCTCTCCGTCTCCTGTACCTCCCCCACGACCTGCCCTGCCTCGAGATGGTCCCCGTTCTTCACAAGCGGCTTGAAGTGCCACGCCTTGTCCAGGTCCAGGGCTGGAGTCTTCGACCCCAGCGGAATGAATGCCCCCGACTGCCGCGCAATCTTGTCGAGGGGTCTCTGGATGCCGTCGTAGATTGTCCCCAGCAGTCCTGGGCCGAGGCACACCGAGAGGGGGCGCCCGGAGCAGTAGACCGGCTCCCCGGGATGCAGGCCGCTTGTCTGTTCGTAGACCTGGATTGTCGCGACCCCGCCACGGACACGGATGACCTCGCCGATGAGGCGTGCGTCGCCGACTTCGACCACCTCCAGCATCCCCGTGTTGTCCATGTTGCGGGCTTCTACAATCGGCCCGTTGACCCGTATGATTACACCTGTATCCATAACGCGGATGTCTTTCCTGAAATCCTATCTCACTTGTCGCAGCCCGCGACCTCCCGGCGGAAATCCTCGGCCAGGCGCCCCAGGCGGCCGCCGTAGGTATTGTCATAGACCCGGGACCTGTCCATTGTGGAGACGCGGACGCCGCCGCCGATGGAGTCCACCGCCTTGACAGTCACGCCTGTGGCGCGTCCAGTCTTCTCGCCAATCCAGGCGGGCGTGACCAGTGGCGCGTCGGCGGGGGAGACTTCCACTAGCAGTTCGCCCTCCCCCATTGCCTGGAAGGCCTCCTTCAGGAGGTTTTCCAGGGAGCGGCGCCGTTCCCGGTCGTCTGCGGCAAGCCCGCATGCCTCCTTCAGGATGCTTGCGAAGAATGCGTCCAGGCACTCCTCCCGGCGTTTCAGCCACTGCCTCCTTTCCTCCATCCAGATTCCCTGGAGGATATTGCGCGCCTTCTGGTCGGACTCCTTCCGGCAATGCTCCAGGGTGCGTTCGCGCACAGCCGCCGCCTCGGCATCCGCGCGCTCCTGCGCCGTCTGGGCGGCACGCCTGGCGCGGGCAACGATCTTCGACGCACGGGACTTCGCGTCAGCCAGAATCTCCTGCTGAAGCCGCTCTTCCTGGTTGTGGGTTGATTCGTCCATCTCTTGATTATGCGGAACGCCTATTTCTGCTCGACCACCCTCACTCCCACAGCCTCGTAGATCAACTGCTCCAGGCTCTGGGTCTTGCCCCGGTGCCCCCAGACATCCTCCACAGTGGCCACGTATGGCTTCGACGCGGTAAGCTTGTGGGCCGTAACCTGTTCGGAAATCAACTGCGCCACCTGCTCCGTCATCACAAGCACCACGAGATTCCTGTCGGAAAGCGCCTGGGAAAACGCCTCCAGCGCATCCTCCCGCGTGGTGACGATGTCACCGGGGACTCCAGCCAGGCGGAAGCCCAGCGCGGTGTCCGCGTCGCCTATGAATCGAAATGGGGTCATGTGGAATGGTGCCCTGGCTGGGGGCTGTCATTACATCTTTGTATACAGGAAGAGGGCGACCAGGAATCCGAAGAGCGCGATACCCTCGCCCAGTCCGACGAAGGCGATTGCCTTGCCCATGATCTCGGGCTTCTCCGCGGCAGCGCCCATCACGGCTGCGCCAATCTTGCCGACCGCGTAGCCGGCGGAGATGCAGCCAATGCCAATGGAGGCGGCAATGGCGTAGTAGAAGGCGGCGGGACGGGCGGCCGAGGACTCCTCGGAAACCGCCACCGTCGGCGGGAGCCGCCTCGGGGGTTGCCTCCTGCGCCAAAAACGCGGGGACGGCGGCGAAGAACAACAGCAGCAGCGAGACGCGGATCATGTTCAAGAGCTTCTTCATTTTCTCAATTTGCTCCTATGGGTTGGGGTTCTATTATGTAACTACTTGATTTTGAATGGTTTATACTCAACGCCCCCGCCCTGGAAGAAGCGGGAGAACATCTCGTAGTATTCAAGTCTGACACACTGGATTGCGGCCACCATCCCCTCGAATCCGATGATGAGGATGTTGCCGAAGATGAAGACGAGTATCTTCGCGGCGGTGCCGCCCGCGGTGCCCGTGAGCATTTCCATGATTGAATGGACTGCCAGGCAGAGGGCCGCGTGGGAGATTGCGTATGCACCGACACGGATGAAGGAGACCGTTCCGGAGAGGTATCCCGTAAGCGTCTCCATTGTGTCGATGGCGCCCTCCAGGAGTCCCGAGAAGAGTCCCCCCTCCTCCCCCGAAAGGGAGTGGTTGTGGATGAGGTTTCCGAGGGGGATGCGGATCAGCAGCAGGACGAGGGGGGCGATGATGAAGAAGAGGGACCAGGAGTTGAAGGTGCGCGTGATGATTGTGGCAAGCGCGGTGCCCAGGCACGCCCAGTAGAAGAGAAGCCCCAGAATACCGTATTTGTCAAAGGTGCCCTCGAAATATTTCTTTGCCCGGAAGTGGTTTACGATATTGAATATGAGGGAGACGCTCAGGAAGACGACGCCCACGCCCACCGCTGTCAGCAGCAGCTCCCCGAGGTCCTTCGTATGCATGGGGGACGGTGAAATCCAGAGCCTTGGCAGAAGGTCCTCGCTTCCGAAGACGCTTCCGTACAGGATGCCGAAGACCATTGCGGAGCCGCCACAGCACATCAGCAGCGTTCCCACGTCCTTCCGCATCCGGGAGGCCCCCTTCTTGAAGAATGCGAGGAGACCCGCCAGGAAGAGGACTCCCCCCTGCCCCAGGTCGCCGAACATATATCCGAACATGACCATGAAGGTTAGCCCGACGAAGAAGGAGGGGTCCAGCTCGTGGTAGTTTGGCATGCCGAAGTTTGTGACGAGCATCTGGAAGGGGCGCGTCAGGCCGTTGCCGGAGAGCTGCACGGGCACCTGTTCGTCGGAGTCGCCGGCCTTCTCCGCCTCGTCCGCATCCATGGATTCGATGACCCCGGTTCCGTCCGTCGCCTCGTCCACCAGCTTCTGGAGTTTTGAGAGGTCTTCTGCGGGAAGCCATCCTGACACGCAGTAGAGCTGTCGGCTGTGTCCGAAGAGGCTTTGGGCCTGCCGGATTGCCAGGAGGCCGTTGAGCTGCTTGCGGATTGCCAGAAGCAGGCCGCCAAACTCCTCCCCGAGGGAGACCACCGCCATGCGCGCATCGTTTATCCTCACCCGAAGCTCCTCCAATTCCGCGTCGATCTTGCCCCGGTGTTCCTCGACAGTTCCGGAGGTGATGTCGGGGAGTTCGAGGCGCTGGAAGCCCAGCTTGTCCAGCGTGTCGTCCACCGCGAACCGTTTCTTACGGCTGGTAAGGACGAGCATCTCGCCAGGGTTCTGCGCGGAGGGCACCAGGATTGCGTCGTCCACCAGGGTCTGTCGTGCGCGGATGATTGCGTCGCTCCTGAGGACTCCCGCCTCGATGCAGAGTTGGGAGAGATTACGGACCGTCTCGAGTTTCAGTGACTGGAACGGGAAGCCCCCGAGAGTCCGGCTCTGGCTGATGAGTCCGGCCTGGTGTTCGAGGAGCTTGGAGAGGTTTTCCTCCTCGCGGCAATATCTGCGGTCCACCTTGTCGAAGAGTTCGGCAATCTCCTCCTGGGAGAGATTTGTCACCGACGGCGGCGTGTCCGTGGGTTCTATACCCAATGCCTCCATCAGGACTCCGCAGCGGCGCAGCTTCTGTTCGATTTCCTGGATGTCCACCTGGGTGTCCAGCTGCTGGAGCAGGCGACCGCGCGTCGCGGAAGCCGCATTCACCAAATGGAGAAGGCCGGATTTTCCCAGTGCCTCGGTCATGGCACGCAGGTGCCTGTTGAAGACCAGGATATTCACTTTTACCATTCGGTTCGGAAGGAACATGGCGAAGGACTGGGGTGAGGCGTGGAGGTGGTTTTGAGGTATGCGGCGATGTCAGATGATCATCATCGCGGCGATGTCCTGGGGAGGGAGATTGAAGCGGATGCCCTCGTAGATGCGTGAGAGGTTGATTGTCTCAAGCTCGAGGAGAATCGGGTACGCGGCGACGCTGCATTCGGGGTTTGACGCGTCGCGGAAGTATTCCCTGCCGGTGGAGATTGTTCTCCGCCCCCCCGAAGGAGGACATTGCGCCTTCGTGGGCGAGGAGGTGCCGGTATGTTTGGGGGAGGTGGTGGACCACGTCGTCGGGTGAGGATGCCTCGGCGAGTTTCAGGAAGAGGTGCTTGTCCAGTTCGAGGCCGCCGTCCATCCATGCGTCCGAGAGGCTCTTTGCGTCCAGGTGGTGGAAGCTTGCGTTTCGGAGAAGAGTGATGATGTTGATGTGGTCGATCTGGCATCCGCGCAGCCGCCGCAGCACCCTGCGCGTCGTGCGGTCAAGCCGTGCGATTGCCGCGAGTTCGGCCTTGGTGGAGAGGTTGTCGATGGCGCACTCCGCGCTCATGACATCCCCGTCCTTGGAGAGCCTCCTCGCCACCTCGGCCATTTCGGAGCTTCCCGACGCCCTCTCGAAGAGTCGTATGAACTGCTCGTCGGTGGTGGCGTCCAGCAATGCCAGCAAGTCGTTGTTCTGGGAAGTCCGGCCAGGGAAACGTATCAAGGCATCCCCAAGATGGGTCTCGCGCTCAGGGAAAAACCTGTAGTTGAGAATAGTCTTGTAGTTCTCACGCTCCAGATTGCCGCGCAACACCTCCGTATAGGCGTGGAATGCGTTGGACGAACGGGAACCCAGCTGCCCCAGGCGGTCATACTGGCGCACCAAAAACTGCTCCAGGACACGCTCGGGGCCGGAGACCGCCATTACGCCGCTGCTCTGAAGCACGTGGAAGAAGTTCTCCTCCGTCGCAGCACGGATGAGGCTCTCCAAAGTCGCGCCATGGGCGCTTTGGGACCACCACCCATGCACGCGGGCATAGAGAAAGTCCAGACCTAGATTGAACGATAACGATGGCATCCAGAGTTTCGTCCTCGAAAAACTGAATCCTTGGAAGAAGTCTGCGGCGTATGGCCGGGACGCCCGGTCATCACACCGCCAAAAGTTCCTTGAGGAGCTTGTAGCGGTACGACTCGAGCTCCTTCGAAAATGACTCCGCACGCGGAGAAAGACGACTCGCGGAGGCCTTCAGCGCCTCGGCCTTCTGGCGCTCCGCACCACTGACCGCCTCCTCTTCCAGGCGACGGCACTCCTCGGAAAGAAGCCTCGACGCCTCCGCGCTCTTGGCGGCCAGCTCGCGGGAACTCTCCTCACGGATACGAACCGCCTGTTCCTCTGCCGACTTCACCAGGGCCTCGCCCTGCTGATCAACGGCAAGCATCCGTTCCAACAACTCTTCCATTGTCTTGAAGAACTCCTACGATACAGAAAAACGCCCCGCCTGAAGAGAGGGGGAGGCGAGGATGCGGCAATCCACGCGGAGAGGGAGCAAAGGAAGCCTACTCCTGCGCGGCAATGATGCTCAGCACCTCGTCCGCACTGTGGGCGGAACGAATCCGACGGGCAAACTCGGGAATCGCAAAAAGCCGCGAAATCTCCGCCAACACCTCGATGTGCTGGGCGGGATTCTCGGGATTCGCAAAGATCGTGATGACAATGTACACGGGCTCGCCATCCAGCGAGTCGTAGTCAATGCCATTCTTCGAAATGCCAAGCGCCAGCAGGGAGTGCTTCGCGCCGGGCAACTTGCCGTGGGGAAGGCCAACGCCATTGCCGACGCCGGTGGACATCTTCTCCTCGCGCTCCTCCAGGACGCGGACCGCCTCGTCCGCATCCTGAATCAAGCCATTCTTCACGAAGAGCTGGACCATCTCCACGAAGAGGTCGTCCTTCGTTTCACTGCGCAGGTCCAATTTGACCAGGCCAGGATTCAAATACTCTGAAATTCTCATGACTTTTTTCGCTCCTATCGAAAAATCCCACGGGGGCGGCACAACCGACTGAATTGCGTAATATACCCTGTTTTCGAGGGATTAGGAAATGGGGGTTCCTTCGATTCAAGTTTCAGATTCAAGCGCATTCGCGCCTTCGGCCATGGAGGGGGTGGAGTCGGCAGTTGCAGACGAAGCCGGGGCGCCCGCAGAGGCCCCTCCCGGGATCACGGCTCCCTGGTGCCTTCCAACGCGGCGAGAAGCGTGCCTGCCTCTTCGGCGATTCGGGAGCGATGCTTGTCCGGGACGACGATTCGGATTGCGAATGTCCTGAGGTAGTCGCTTTCGAGGGACGCCTTGTGGTCCTTGTCCTTTTCGAAGAGCCAATAGTCGTTCCTTCCGCCATTTGCGATTCGCAGGTCCTTCGGAAGCAGCTTTGTGAAATATGGCATTGCCGCCAGGATGAGTTCGCCCGGCTTCAGCCCCGCCGCCTCCGCCAGGCGGTCCTCGGTGGCGCGCACCCTCTCAAGGGAGAGAAGCTGGCTGGATACCCTGGAGAGCTTCTGGCGCGGCCATTCCTGGACAACCATCGCCTTGCCGACGGCGTTCTCGACGTATGCGTACCCGTCGGGCTTGACGCAGAGGCACGTACGGTAGAGGCTTCGGTTGAGCAGCCCTGCGGCAAGCCTGCGTGCCAGGGGCGACCTTGCGCGCCGGAGCCAGCCCCATAGCTCGTCGTCCGTCATCGTCCAGGTCTTTTCGGATGCCTCGTCGGGGTTGTCGCAGAGGAGCAGCTCCTCCTGTGCGGCGCGCTGCAGCATCCGCTGTGCGGCGAGCGCGGTCTTGTTCAGGTATCCGTGCTGATGCAGATACGAGTAGAACTTCTGGAGGCGCTTTCCGTCTTCTATGAACTTTTCGCGGAGCGCCAGGATTCCGTCGTCCGCCAGAACGGTTTGTTGCTGGATTGTCTGTATTGATGGCGTTCCTGTGAATCCGATATGGAATGCGTCCCTTTCGAGATAGTCCAGCTTGTCGGTTCCGAGATTCCTGTCGGCGACCCAGTTCGCCAGCGGCTCCCTTCCCGCGAGCATTGCGGAAATCACCTCCGGTTCGACGCCGCAGGAGCGGATGGCGGATTCCATTTCCCGAAGGCATTCCTGGCCACGCTCATGGTGGCTCTTGTTGAGGACGGGTTCGATTTGATGCGAACAGGGGCCGTGGCCGATGTCATGGAGAAGCGCGAAGACCTCGAGATGCCGGGTCGACTGCGCGTCCAGCCGCTGCAGTTGCGCGGCAAGGCGCGTGCGCCCCAGGACTCCGACCGCATGCTCGAACCTGGTGTGCCGGGCGCCTGGAAAGACGATGTCATTGAGGCCAAGCTGCTGGCAACGGCGCAGGCGCTGGAAGAGCGGATGCTCGACAATCGGCAGAAGGTCGCCGATTTCGACCGAACCTACGCATGGTATGCAGACAGCTTTCATCCCTGGAAACGGCAGCGAACTGCCCTGTCAGAAGAGTCCGTGTATCTTGCCAGTCTCCACATCCACGTCAATCCTCCGGAAGGCCGGATTTGACGAGGTGCCTGGCATCAGCTTGATGTCCCCCGCGACGGGGACGATGAATCCCGCGCCCTGGTAGATGAGAATGTCGCGGACGGGCAGCGTGAATCCCGTGGGGCGCCCCTTGAGCGTCGGGTCGTGGGAGAGCGAAAGGTGGGTCTTGACCATGCAGACAGGCAGCTTCGAGATGGCCGGGTCCTTCTCGTAGAGCTCCAGCTTCCCCCGCGCCGTCGGCAGGAACTCCACGCCGCCCGCCCCGTAGACCTGGCGCGCAATCGCCTGGATGCGCTCCTCCACGGTGTCGCTCCCGTTGTAGAAGAAACGGAAATTGCTGGGACGGCGGCATGCCTCCTCCACGGCCTCCGCCAGCTCAAGGGCGCCGTCCCCGCCATACTGCCAGTGCTTCGAAACCGCAGTCAGGGCGCCCGCCTCCTCGGAGAGACGCCTGACAAGACGCACCTCCTCGTCGGTGTCGGTGTAGAAGTGGTTGATGCAGACCACCGGCTGGACACCGGACTTGCGGACAATCTCCAGGTGCGCCAGAAGATTCTGGCAGCCCGCCTCCACAAGCGGAAGATTCTCGTGGACATAGACGTCGTCCAGGGGTGCGCCTGGCTTGACCGCAGGTCCGCCGCCATGCATCTTGAGCGCGCGGATAGTCGCGACAATCACGACTGCGTCCGGCGCAAGCCCGCTGGCGCGGCACTTCAGGTCCACGAACTTCTCGTATCCGATGTCGGATGCGAATCCGCTCTCCGTGACATGGTAGTCGGAGCATCGGACGCCGATCTGGTCTGCGATAATCGAGCTTTGGCCAATCGCGATATTCGCGAAGGGCCCCGCGTGGACCAGGATTGGCTGGCCTTCCAGGGTCGAGATGAGCGTCGGGTTCAGCGCGTCCACCAGGAATGCGGTCATTGCGCCATCCACCTCCAGGTCGCGGGTGGTGACGGGGGATCCGGAACGGCTGTACGCCACGATTATCCTGCCGATGCGCTCCCGCAAATCCCGGAGGTCGTCGGCCATCGCCAGGATTGCCATCAGTTCGCTTGAGACGGCGATGTCGAACCCGGACTGCATCGGATATCCGTCCATCTTGCCGCCCTGTCCTATCGTGATGTTTCTCAGTGCCTGTGCGCAGAGGTCCATGACCCACCGCATCTGAACCCGTTCCGGGTCGATGTCGAGGCGCCTGAGATTCCGCTTTGCCAGCTGTTCGTCATCGTAGTTGCGTTCATGCTGCATCCTGCTGGTGAGCGCCACCATCCCCAGATTGTGGGCATTTGTGATTCTGTCGATGTCCCCCGTCAGCCCCATTGAGAAGGTTGTCAGGGGGATGCACTGCGCCAGGCCTCCGCCGGCGGCGGATCCCTTGATATTGAAGGTCGGGCCTCCCGATGGCTGCCGGATTGCGCCCATTGCACGGCGCCCCCGCCTGGCCAGCCCCTCGATGAGCCCGATTGTGGTGGTGGTCTTGCCCTCGCCCAGCGGCGTCGGGGTGATTGCAGTCACGTTGACATACTTTCCACGGGGTGCATCCGCCAGTCGCCGCCGTATGGCAGACTGGTCGACGCGGGCAATCTGGCGTCCGTATGGAATGATTTCTTCGGAAAGCAGCCCCATGGCCTCCCCCAGCTCCCCGGGGGTGCGCATGGTGGCCTCGGCGGCCTCGGCAATCTGCCAGTCGGCCATCCTGGTTGGATCAAGCATCGTCATTTACTCTAGAAAACAGGTTTAATGCAGGAAATTCTTGAAGGCGCCGCGCATTCTCCTCTAGCTGAAGAAGGGGTCCATCTTTTCGATGGCGATAGTCGTCCTGGGGCCATGCCCCGGATAGGCGACGGTCTTTGGCGGCAGCGTGAAGAGGACGTCGAGGATTGACTTGCGCAGGTCAGTCTCGGAGCCGCCGGGGAAGTCAGTCCGGCCCACGGAGCCTGCGAAGAGCGTGTCCCCCGTAAGGACAAATCCCTCTTCAGGAAAGTAGTAGCACCGGCCTCCCGGAGTATGGCCGGGGGTCTTGAGGACCTGGAATCCGAAGGACGGGAGCGGCGCGTCCGTGGGGGCGGGAAGCCCCTTGACCGCGCCGTGCCAGGGCATCATGCAGTTCATCGGCGAGGAGTAGAGCGGCAAATCCTCCGGCGGGCACCACACGGGAAGTCCATACCTGGAAACCAGGCCCGGAATCCCCCCGATGTGGTCGAAATGCGCATGGGTCAGAAGAATCCCCGCGGGCTTGAGGCCGGCCTTCTCAATGGCGGCGGAAATCTCCTCCGCGCCATCGCCAGGGTCAAAGACCAGCGCCTCCTTCGACGCATCGTCCCAGACAAGGTAGCAGTTCTCGGCCATCGCCGAAACGGTTATGCAAAGAAGTCTCTTCATTTCACCTGGGTGGACTGCACGTCCAGACGTTTCAGTATCTCTCCCACGACCACGGATATCCCAATCCCCTGGGAACACAGCGAATTGTCGCCGCGGGGGCACTCGCGCTGGAAACAGGGGGACTGAGGGCAGAGCGACTTGACGACATAGTGCCGGCCAGGAGGCCCGTACGGTCCCGTCAGCGCGGGATTGGTCGACCCAAAGTTGGCGACGCACGGAACGCCCTCCAGGGCAGCGATGTGCATGGGGCCGCTGTCGTTGGTGAAGAGCGCATTCGACCGCGAAAGCAGCGCACAGAGCCCCCCCATCGACGTCAGCCCCGCAAGATTCACGACGGCACGGCTGCCGCAGAGCATGCGGACCCGCTCCGCACGGTCCCGCTCGTCTGGAGACCCCAGAAGCCATACGGCGACCCCGGGACGCGCCGCAAGGACGCCCTTCAGGACCTCCGAGAAGTACTCCTCCGCCCAGGACTTGCTTGCCCAACGGGAGGATGCGCCGACCGCAAGCAATGGACGCCCCGCAAAGCCATGGGCGGCGACAAGGCGCTCCGCCTCCTCCTGCCACTCCGCGGGAAGGGACAGGCTGATGTCGCCGGGAACCTCGGGCATCGCCAGCCCCCTGTCCCCAAGAAACTCCTTCACCAGATAGAGGTTCTTCTCGACGGCGTGGTCAATCCCCGAGGGCAGATCCACGCGCCTGGTGTAAAAGAACCGCGCCCCCTCCCGGGATTGCCTGAAGCCATACCTGGATGGACTCCGTGCCGCCCAGCTGATGAGGGCGCTGCGCAACAGCCCCTGGAAGTCAAGAACCGCGTCAAACTCCTGAACGCGAAGCTCATGCAGGAAGCCCCTCAAACGGCTCCAGGACTTCCTGGGAAACGGGATGACGCGTATGCCTGGACAAAGCGAGACAATTGACGACAACGAGTCATTTGCAACCCACCAGATCTCGGCAGATGGCATTGCCACGCGCAATGCCTGGACTGCGAAGAGCGCGTGGACGATGTCTCCTAGACTGCTGGGTTTTACGACAAGGATTTTCACTGTGGGCGACCGTTCCGGACAGGCGGGTACTATAAATTGCGCTGGGGTTGCGCCCTACGGCCGCACTGCGACGCACAGGTGGTGGACCTCCTGCCCCATGGCGTTCCACTTCAGTTCGAAGTCGGTCTTGACATCCGCCATGTCGTCGATGCCGTGGGGTGCGGGTTCGTAGATATCCTTGAGGTTTTCGAACATCCTGAGCCAGTCCTCGTAGTATGGCGTGTAGTCCGTCGAGAGGTGGAAGATTCCTCCCTTTTTCAGGACTCTGGGGACTCGGCAGAGGAAGTCCGTGCAGACCAGGCGCCTGGCCAGATGGCTTTTCTTGGGCCATGGGTCGGGGCAGAGCAGATGCAGCCTGTCGATGGAGTTCGGGGGGAGTTGGTATGAGACCAGTGCGAGGCTGGTTGCCCGCAGTGCGAGGAGGTTTGCCGCCCCCGCCCGCGCGGCCCGTCGTTCCACAATCCTCAGCCTTTCGGAGATTAGGTCGTTGCAGAGGACGAGCGAGCCGGGGTTGCGTCGTGCCAGTTCCACGGTGAAGCGTCCCTTCCCGCACCCCATGTCGCACTCGACTCGACGCCCCCTGAATTCTTCGGGGAACTCGAGTATCTGCCAGGTATTTGTGAGGCTTATCATCCTGTCTTCGCCGAGGGTTTGCTACTTGAGGAGCTTTCGTCTTCCGAGGAAGTTCCGGATGCGTTTCAGCGCCTCCAGGATATCCGCCATGCTCGTCGCGTATGAGCACCGGATGTACCCTTCGCCTGACGTGCCGAATGCGCTGCCGGGGACGGCGGCGACCCGCTCCTCCTCAAGAAGCGCCTTCGAAAACTCCATCGATGTCATGCCCGTGGACTTGATGCACGGGAAGACGTAGAATGCGCCCCGGGGCATGAAGCACGGCAGCCCCATGTCGTTGAAGCCCTTCACAATCACATTGCGCCGCTCCTCGTATTCGACACGCATCGCCTCCCGCTCCTCGGCGCCGTTGGTCAGCGCCTCCCTGGCGCCAATCTGGCAGGGGCCTGGTGCGCAAAGCATCGTATACTGGTGGATCTTCATCATGGCGTCGATGAGGTCGTGGGGCCCCACGGCGTAGGCGATCCTGAAGCCAGTCATCGCAAAGGCCTTGCTGAAGCCGTTGAAGACCACCGTGCGCTCGTGCATCCCGGGTATCGTCGCAATGGAGGGAGAACGGGGGACGTATGAGAGGTCCTCGTAGATTTCATCGGAGAAGACAATCAGGTCGTGCTTGATTGCGAACCGGGCGATCTTCTGCTTGTCCTCCCAGGTCATTCCCGCGCCGGTCGGGTTGTTCGGGTAGTTGAGCATAAGCACCTTCGTGCGCGGGGTGACGGCCGCCTCCAAGTCCTCCGCCTGCACGACAAAGTCGTGCTCGGCACGGCTCGTGACAGGCACGGGGACGCCGTAGGCCATGCGGACCGTGGGCGCGTATGAGACATAGCACGGCTCGTGGTAGAGCACCTCGTCGCCGGCGGAAACCACCGCCCGCACCGCGATGTCAAGCCCCTCGGAGACACCCACCGTGATGATGCACTCGGTCTGGGGGGAGTATTTGCCGCCGTATCTCTCCTCGAAATACTTGCAGACCGCCTTCCTGAGCCCCAAGTCGCCCAGATTGGAGGTGTAGTGGGTGAATCCACGCTGGATGGAGTAGATGACCGCCTCCCGGACATTCCAGGGGGTCACAAAGTCAGGCTCGCCAATGCCCAGCGAAATCACGTTGTCCATGCAGCTGACCAGGTCGAAGAAGTCGCGGATGCCACTCTTCGGAAGACCGGCCACGTGGGACGCAACCCGCGGGCGAACCACAGCCTCGACGGACTTGCCCCCCTTCCCGCGGGAATTACATGGTGATTTTGAGACGCTCATAATTCTCCTCCTTGCTGAACTCGATTCCAGATTCCTTGTATTTCTTCAGGAGGAAAAGGGTCGCACAACTCTTCACACCAGGCTGCGTGGAAAGCTTGCTCGCCACAAAATGAGCGACTTCCTGCAACGAATTGCCGACTACCTCCAGGTGAAGGTCGTAACGGCCAGATACCAAATACGCCGAAACCACCTCGTCAAACTTGCAGATGCGCTCGGCAATGTTGTCAAAGCCGGCATCACGCTCCGGCTGAATCTGAACCTCGATGATGGCACGGGTGGACTTCTCCTGGTCGTCGCCGACAATCGCCGCATAGCCGACAATCGTCCCGTCGGACTCCAGCTCCTCAATGGCCTTCTCTATCTTGGAGGGAGCGACTGCAAGGCGGGCCGCAAGCTCTTCTACCGATATACGCGCATCCCGCTTCAACAGCGCCAGAATGCGCTCCTTCTGTGTCATCTTTGCCATTGTCGTCATTCCAGAATTATCGTTGGGTTGAAAAGCCGAAGGAGACAATCCTCCGGCAAGGATGTTTTGAACTACATAAGTAGTTGATTTTCAGACACTTACAACCTAGAGGGCATACTCCGTGGCGCGAGTCTCCCTAAGCACCGAGACCCGTATCTGGCCGGGATAGCGCATCTCCGCCTCGATCTTCCTGGCAAGGTCGTGCGCCAGGATTGTCGCCTCCTCCTCGGAGACCTGGGAGGGTTTGACGACTACCCGCAGCTCCCGCCCCGCCTGCGTTGCGTAGCAGCATTCCACTCCCGGGAATGAGTTGCCGATGCGTTCCAGGTTCTCCAGCCTTTGGACGAAGAATTCCGTGCTTTCGGAACGCGCTCCCGGCCTTGCGGCGCTGATTGTGTCGCAGATTTGGACGAGAACCGCGTATGGCCCTGTCTTGTCCACCTCGTCGTGGTGCGCGGCGACCGCATTCACCACCGCAGGGTCCTCCCCTGCCCGCTTCAGGATGTCCGCCCCCAGTGCAGCATGGGTTCCCTTCCGCTCGTGGTCGACGGCCTTCCCGATGTCGTGGAGGAGTCCCGCCCGCTGCGCGAGTGACTGGTCCAGCCCGAGTTCGGCGGCGATGGTCCCTGCAAGGGACGCCACTTCGATGGAGTGTGCCAGGACGCTCTGGGAGAAGCTTGTGCGGTATTTGAGGATTCCCAGGAGCTTGTGGATTTGCGGAGGCAGCAGAATCTGGAAGCGTTCCGCCGCGGCCTGCCCGGCCTTCTGGAGTTCCTCCTCGAACTCCGCGCGTGTGGCTTCAACCAGCTCCTCGACGCGGGACGGGTGGATGCGCCCGTCCTGAATCAGCTTTTCGAGGACGCGCTTCGCCACCATCCGCCGGATTGGGTCGAAGCAGGATACCACCACCGACTGGGGCGTCTCGTCCACGAGGATATTCGTCCCCGTGGCGGCCTCCAGCGCACGGATGTTCCGCCCGTCCCGTCCAATGATGCGCCCCTTCATCTCCTCTGAGGGGAGCGAGACGATTGAGGTTGCGGCCGAGGCGACCTCCTCGCCGGCGTATCTCTCCATTGCGGTGAGCATCACCTGGCGTCCCCGTGAGCGCAGCTCCTCCGTCGTCTCGTCCTGCATCCGCTTCAGCATGGCGGCCTGTTCTTCGACGAGGGAGTTTCGCATTGTCTCCATGAGTTCCGCCCGTGCGTCCTCTGCGGAGAGTCCTGAGATTCTCTGGAGTTCGGAGCTATTCCGTTGGCGTTCCCTGTCCAGCTCCTCCCGTTCCTCCTCGAGGCGCTGGCGCTCCGCCTTTCCCGCCTCGTCCCGCGAATCCAGTTCCGCGACCCGCCTCTGGTAGTCTGCGAATCGCTCCGCGAATGCGTCTTCCCTGGCGTCGAGCCGTTCCTTTGACTTGAGGATCTCCTGCCGGAAACCCTCCAGCTTCGCCATCTCCGCATCACGCAGGGAGATGGCCGTCTCCTTCGCCTGGATCAACGCCTCCTTGCGGATTGCCTCCGCCTCGGTGGAGGCCTGCTCGCGGCTGTGCTCCAGAATCTTTATCGCGTCCTCCTGGGTCTGCTTGATGGTGCGCTCCAGGCGTGCGCGGCGGTTGTTGGCCAGAATCTGCCACAGGACAAGGGCGACCAGCATGAGACTGGCGCCAGTGATGAACCAAAGCTGGAGGGTATTCAGCTCGGCCTCCTGCTTGGCGCTCAGAAAGTTCTCCTGGGCCAAAAAAAGGAAATCCTGTATGTGTTCAAAGGGAAATGTCATCTCTGTCAGAAAACCACTCTTGCGTCGTCATGACGGCGTCGACCCTTCTGTCATGCGCCTCCACTGGCACCCGTTTGACGAGCTGGCAGGGAAGGCAGACCCCTACGGTGACGCCCACGGGGAAGCGTTCCAGCAGCCTGTCGTAGAAGCCTCCGCCCCGTCCCAGCCGGTTGCCGGCGGCATCGAAGGCCAGCCCCGGAATCAGCCAGAGGGTACGTCCGGGAAGTTCCTCCACGGAGGGAAGCCCCGGGCGGGGCTCCTGGATTCCGTAGCGGCCGCCAACCAGATCCCGCGCCAGGTCGCCCACCTGCACAAGCTCGTATGCCCCGGCCTCGGCGCACCAGCGGGGCAGAAGAAGCGCCTTCCCCTCAAGGAGGGCTCTTTCGAGGATTCCCAGGACAGAGACCTCCTTCTGGATTGCCGCGTAGCCGACCACGGCCTCGGCGTCACGGAAGAGCGACGAGGAGACGAGCCACGACGCCATTGGAAAGCCCCCCTCCACGAAGGGGGATTCCTCCAGGCGTGCGCGCACATCCCTGCGGAGCGCGCTCTTTTGTGCGGGGTCAGGTGCCATCGTCCAGGGTGGCGTATGAGATTGTCCGGATTCCGAAGGTGCGTTCCTTGAGGAGCCGCCACCTGGAATTCGGTGCCCAGGGCAGATTGCGGATTTCCGTGGCGTGTTCCAGGGCGAGAATCGTCCCTGGGTGTGTGAAGCGCATCCACCTCTCGTCAAGCAGGAGTTCCCTGGCGCCGTAGTCGCCCTCCCCCGTGTGGTATGGAGGATCTGCGAGAATGACGTCGAAGCTTTCCCCCTCGGGGAGGCGCTCCGCGCACCGCCTGGCGTCCTCGACTCGCAGGGTCGCCTTGCCGGCGGGATTGGGAGCCATCGACTTGAGGACGGCCGACAGGTTCTCGTGAATCACGGCCGCATGGCCCGGGCTCCGCTCAACCATTACGACACGGGCGGCGCCACGGGAAAGGGCCTCCAAACCCAAGGCGCCGCTTCCTGAAAAAAGGTCCAGGACGGAGGCGCCGCGCAAGTCCCCCAGCGTGCCAAACAACGACTCCTTCACCTTGTCCTCGGTGGGGCGGACGCCGCCGCCCGGCGGCACCGCAAGGCGGATTCCTCGTGCTAGACCTGAGACAATGCGCATGGAGATGGAACGCGGCGGCAGAGGAAGGGGTAGGCTACTCCTTCAGGTGCCTGGCGCGCTGCTTGAGGGTTTCGTGAATGCCCGAGTAGGGCATCTGGAAGGGCTGGGTGCGGCCGCCGCAAAGGGGACATCTGCGGTCGACGGACTGGCGGGGAAGCTGGAAGACGTTGCCGCACTTGCGGCAGGTGAGCAGCTTCGTCCGCGAAAGGTGCCAATTGTGGTTGCTGAACCAGAGCTTGTCCGCAAGCAACAGCAGCAGCCCGCCCAGAAGGGCGAGCAGCATGTAGAGAAGCAGCAGGCTGGTGATTTTCATCGCGGTTCGAAAAAGGACAAGCTAGTAGATCCAGCTGACGTCCAGAAGAAAGGCCTCCCTGGACGGGGAAATCCTGCGGGCCGTCTCGGGGCTCCAAAGGTAGAGGCGCAGGGCCTTGAGGGCGGCCTGGTCAAGCTTCGGGACGCCGCAGCTCCGCCTCAGAAGAACACGGGGAGACTCCAGGTCGGTGCGGAATTGAACCTCCAGGGTCGTGGGCAGAAGAACACGGGCAAGGACATCGCGGGTGGACTTCTGCGCAAGCACCTCCTTTACGGAGTCGTCCAAGTCCGGGGGAGACGCAAGAAGGCCGCCGCCATGGCGCCTCCAGGCTGGTCCCGCCGCAGGCACCGTTGTCGTAACCTCCTCTGGCGCAGGCAGATATGGCTTAAGCGCCAAAAACTCCTGGTCGTTGGGGGGGGCAATCTCCGCCGTCAGCCGCGTCGGGGAGAAGAGGCTTTCCGGAAGCGGATGCCGTTCCAGGGTGTATCCCGGCAGGCTGGGCAGCGGCGCCGGTTCGCGGCGGTTGAAGCCGGAGAAGCCCTCCTCGGTCGGATAATACCACTGGGAGGGCTCTGTCAGGAGAATCCACCGCCAGAGGAGCTTTTCGCCAGGGGTGGCCGCATCGTCCTGGCTGGTCACGGCGGCCAGGCGGCTCTGCTGAACGGGCTTGGCAGGCTCCTCCCGCATGCGGTTCAGCAGGAGGATGGGGAGATGGAGAATCAGGACCACTGCAAGCGCCAGAAGCAGACGGCTCCACTTGTGGTCGCCGTCGCCACCCCGCCGGGAGACCGCGTCAGAGGGAATTGTCGTCTGGGTGGCTGACATGGTTGGTGCCTGTTTTGAGTCCTGCGCCGCTGGTCGCCATATATGCGTCGAAGTCCGCGCCGCGAGCCACGTCGAAGAGTTCCGCCATGATCTTCAGCGGCGTATTCTGGTCTGCATAGAAGACAACCACGCGGTCCTTCCTGTCGTTCTTATACTTCTCCGCCAGCTTCTGCATGACCTTCGGGAAGTCATCGATTTCCATGCGCTTGGCATTGTAGAAGATCCGCCCTTCCTTGGTGACGGTCACCACATCCTTCACGACGGGGGTCATCTCCTCGTTGCTGAAGCGCGGCAGCTCAATGGCCGTGCCAGGCATGGAGACCCTCTGGCTGCATATCAGGAAGACCACCAGCAGCACAAGAAAGATGCCCAGCACCCCGACTACCGCGGGTGCCGTGCTGGCAGTCCTGCCATGTTTTGTGCGCCACTGGAGATACATGATGAGATTGGAAGAGGAGGAGGACGCCCCGGCTACTTCTCCGACTCGGGGGAAGCCTCCTCCTCAATCGGCGCCGCATTGTGCGTCAGAAAATAGGTGATTTCAACCGCGCCCTTCCCCATCTCCTCAAGAAGATGGTCCACCTTTTCAACCAGGACGGCGTGGCAGAGCTGGCAGACGAGGGACACCAGGAGCCCGGCCGCCGTGCAGAGCAGCGCGGTGCTGATGTCGCTGGCAAGATCCTGGGCGCCGGGAAATTCGGCTCCGCTGATACTGGTGAAGACGTTCATGAGGGCGATGAGGGTGCCCATGAGACCCACGATCGGAGACATGTTCGCCAGGGCGTTCAGCAGCTTGAGGCCACGCTCGATGCGGGGTACCAGCAACAGCCCCGTCTCCTCGACGGCATGCCTGACGGCGTCCGCCCCGTCCCCCCAATGTTCGATTGCGGCACGGAAGATCTCCCCCACGGGGCCGGTCTTGGCGTCGCAGTTGGCGACGGCCTCCTTGACGCGGCCGGAACGCAGCTGGTTCAGCAGCCCGCGCAGGAGCTCAAAGGTATCGACCCGCGCACGATGGAGATAGAGGAACCTGTCTGCCGCGAGAACAAGCGCGAAGACAAGAAACACCGCCATCACAACGAGGATGATTCCGGAGACGTCGTTGGGAATTCCGTAAGGCATTGTCTTGGGCGACGGATGGGAGTCTGGTGCGGCGGGCGCAGTCGCGCCCGTGACGCTATTTCACCTTTGGAGCCTTGATTTCCTCGGCTCTTGGGACGAAGCGCTCGATCGGGACCTCCTGGAAGCGGGCAAGGTTCTCGGCGAGCTGTTTTGTGTCGGGGTTGGACGCCAGGGCGCGGCCGATGTTGCCCAGCGCGGTGCGCCTCATCTGGTTGAATGGCGGCAGGCCGCGGCGCAGCTCCGTGCCCTTGACATCCTTTGCATAGCTGTCGTAGAGGGTCTTTGCGGTCAGCGTAAGAGCCTCGAAGGTCTCGTATTCATCGGAATTCTCGTCGGCGGCGTATGCCAGGATTGTATATGCCTGGAAGAGGTAGCTGTTGACCGCCTGCTCCGCCGCCCTGTGGGTCGCGTCCACCATGTCCTCGGCGAGTTCCTTCACGACGAAAGGTTCCATCTCACCCTGGAAGCGGGACGGGTTGAACTCCTTCGCGTATTCAAACCAGTTCGCCGCCTTCTTCTTGTATCCGAAGATGTAGAGACGGACGACCGAATCCACCAGGAAGTTGCTGAAGGCGCCCTGGATGTTGTTCCTCGGGAACTCCTTGATTGCAGTCAGGTAGGACTCGCGGGCGGAGTCCGCCACTGCGAAGTTGGGCTGCATCTGGAGTGACTTGAGGTCGCCCTTCAGGTAGAGGAGCTTTCCCGTGCTGAATGCCGCCGAAAGCGCCTGGAAGATCATTCGGTCGCAGGAGAGGCGCTTGAATGCGGCGGATGGGTCCTGCCAGCGGTCGAGGCCCTTCTGCGCCCAGTAGACCGCGTGGGCCTCCGGGAGGCGCCAGTCGAACTCGCCGTACTTTTCGTTGAGGCGCATCATGTACTTCGGGTCGAGGCGGTATTTGTAGAGCATCCAGCGATGGCGCAGGCAGAGCTCCACGTCTTCGGTGATTCCGGCTGCGTCAAAGGACTCCCTGTATCGCTGCGGGATGGTTGCGGCGTCGCGGAACTCCAGCTCCAGCTTTGAGAAGTCGGCGTTGTTCGCGGCCAGGATCCTCCGGTAGTCCGCCGCCTTGTCCCCCAGGACTGCCAGAAGCTTCGTCTCGTTGAGGGGCGCCTTGTCCAGGGTCTCCCACTGGAGGTAGTAGTCGCCGAAGAGACGGATCATCTCCTTCGCCCACTCGACCTTGTAGTAGCGGTTCGCGTCATCCATGTCCTGCCCCATCTTGTGCTGGAAAATCCATCCCAGCTGATGGAAGAGGTTCGGGTCGCCGGGGTTGTATTCCAGCGCCTCGTCCCGGATGACTTCCATGCCGCGCTTCACCCAGCGCCACCGGTCTTCGAAACTGGTGAAGCGGACGGAGACGTTGTAGGCCATGTTCCAGCCCAGGAAGGCGTGGGCGCCGGTGAAACGCGGCTGGAGCTTGACGATCCAGTCGGCAAGCTGCACCATCTCGTAGTACTTGCCCTCGTCCTGCATTCTGCTGGAACGGAGCCACAGATAGTCCGCAAGGATGCCCCGGAAGCCGCCCAGGGCGACGCTGGTGAACGCGACGATTGGTGGCGCGTTCTCCAGGGGCTGGTTGTCCGTCAAATGGTAGGTGGCGCGGATTCCGTTCATGCGGTTCTGCAGGAACGAAAGCGCACACAGCAGAAGCACCATCGCCACCAGGATTGCAAGTATTCGTGAGAAATTGCTCTTCATATTGTCGGGAAGTGTGTGTGCGGGAGCCTATGAAATCCTGCGGACCACCAGTCCGAGCTCGCGGCGCGTCAGGCAGTAGATGCCGATGAGGGCAAGGAGGCCGCTGCGGAGGAGGACAACCTTCAGGAACGCCATGTTGAGCTGGCTGAGCTCGACAAGACGGCCGTTGGCAAGGTTGCCTGTGCAATCCAGGTCGTCAACGGTGACGACAAGCGCCTGGACACCCTGCGCCATGTAGTGGGCGCCGTGTTCCCAGACGTTCTTGTAGATGAAACGGCCGTTGTCGCCGCGCAACGGCGCGGACGTGGCGGCGGGGACCACCAGGCCGATGATGAGATACGCCACTGCGACAAAGACCGCCACCGGCGTCGAGAAGAGGGAACCCACCGTGCAGCCCAAAGCCGCCAGGAAGGCGAGCTGGAAGATTGCCATCAGCATGGTGCGCAGGTAGTTGTCAAGGAATGACGCCACGGGGCACAGGAGCGTGGGGCCGTCAGCCACCTGGAAGACTCCAGTCGCATTGCGCACCAGCTTCCTGTACTCATCCTGGGACTCCTCGTCTGCGGGAATGCTCTCCGCGGGGGGCAGCAGCAGGTCGGAGAGGTTGCGGAAGGTGACCCGCACCTGGTCCTTGCTCTCGCCGTCCACAATCATCTTCGCGTAGACGGGGAGCGTTCCCTCTGTGAGGTTGAGGGTTCCTTCGGCGTCCCTCTTGACGCTCGGCGGGATGGTGGAGATTTCCTGCCAGGAGCCGCCGGGCATCATGAAGGGCTTCCCGGTGAATTCAGTGTACCAGACCTCGGGGACCGCCCCCGTGCGGGGCTGGCGCTTCCCGTTCTCGTCCGCAAAGACCTGGACGCCGATGTCCAGGGGAATCTGCCTCTGGTCGGTGGTCATGGTATCGTTTGAATACATTCTGAAGCGCAGGTAGATGACTGCGTCCTTGTCGGGAATCCTGACATTGTTGAAGTTCCACGACTTGGTTTCGCCGGGCTTCATGGTGATGTTGCTCATCACATTCTCGAGAAGCTCATTCATGATGGCCTGCTTCGCCGCAAGCTCGTCGGTCACGTTCACGTTGATGACGCCCTGGTTGACGCGCTTCCGATACTCCTCGACGACCGCATTCTGCAGGTCGGGAGGCGTGGGGCGGAATTCGCGGCGGGCCACCAGGGACTCCTGCCTGAGCTTCTGGATGTCCTCCTCGGTGAAAAGACCAGTCTTCTGGGCATGGCTGATGCGGTAGAAGGTCAGGCCGTAGATGACAGCCATCGAAACCACAAGGATGACTGCGTGCATAAGGAAGACGCCCAGGAACTTGCCGAACCACAGCTTCCAGCGGGGACAGGGCTTGGTGACGACCATGTGCACCTGGTATCCCTCGATTTCACTGGAGAGGAGGGAGCAGGCCAGCCAAAGGCAGGAGGCCGACACCAGGGCGATGACTAGGTTCAGGGAGTAGGTCAGCGAAACCTGCACAAGCCCCGCGGCGGTGTTGTCGCCACGGATGGTCAGCGGGAGGCCGATGACGCACAGCAGTATCAGCGCGAAGAGGACGATGAAGACCTTCGACCGAAGAGCCGAACGGACTGTCTGCTTGAAGATTGCGTTGAATGCTTTCACTGTTTTATTCCAATGAAGTGGGAGGAAGGGAAGACGCGGATGGACGCGGCTTCCGGGATTCTGTTTTCTGGAAATCTGCCATTGCGGAGGTCAACGCCGGGCCATCATCCCGTCCGCAAGCTGGGATGCCAGGGCGCCCATGCCGCCGGAACGAAGTATCTCAAGGGAGAAGTCCAGCGCCGCGCCAGGACCGCAGGCGGTCAAAATCCTGCCGCTCTTCTGGATGAACTTGCCCGTGTAGACGCCATGGGAGATGCGCTTCTCAAAGCCGGGATAACAGGTGTATTCCATGCCGTCAAGAAGCCCCGCCGCGTCCAGGACAATCGGAGCGGCGCAAATCGCGCAGACCAGCCCCCCCGAATCGTGGACCCGACGCGCCGCGTCAAGGCACAGGCCGCAGGAGGCCAGGTTCACCGCGCCAGGCATCCCGCCGGGAAAGTAGACCAGGTCAAACCCCGAAAGGTCCAATGCCTCGGCAGGAAGGTCGCAGACGACGGGCACGTTGTGCGCGCCGAAGACGCGCCCCGCCGCGTCAGCCTGCACGCCGGCGACTGCCACGGAGACATTCGCGCGGCGCAGGACATCGACAGGAGCCAGCGCCTCGAGTTCCTCGAAGCCGGGTGCCAGGAAAACCAGTGCCTTCTTGATCATGGAAAATGCCGGAGCCGACGCGCATCCGCCAAAGGGAAGATGCCAGCGATTTATATTAGGAGGGTCGAAAACTCCCCGCACACGCAGACACGTGGACGGAGACCTTAATCCTAAATTGAGAAACGAGACAATATAACACCCTTTTCAAGGAGAGAAAGCGGGAAGATGGAACTCAAACCCTCACTCTATGTAAGCACACGCGGCGGCATCCAGCCCGTGGACTTCGAAGCGGCGGTCATGATGGGACTCGCAGACGACGGCGGACTGCTGGTGCCAGCAATGATCCCGCACTACGACGCGGACGAACTGGACCAGTGGAGGGAACTCACATACCCGCAACTCGCATTCCAGGTGATGAAGCCATTCGTGGGGGACGCATTCGCCGACCAGGAACTTAAGGAACTCATCGACAAAAGCTACGCAACCTTCGACACGGAGGAGGTCGTCCCAATCCGGCCAATGGGAAACAGCGGACTCTTCGTCGCAGAACTCTACCACGGACCAACACTCGCATTCAAGGATGTCGCACTCCAGTTCCTCGGAAACCTCTTCGAAAAAATCCTGAAACGACGCGGCGGCAGACTCAATATCCTCGGGGCTACAAGCGGCGACACCGGAAGCGCCGCAATCCACGGAGTCAGGGGAAAGGAGAATATCGAAATCTTCATTATGTATCCCGATGGGCGAGTCAGCCCACTGCAGGAACGACAAATGGCGACAGTTCCAGACAAAAACGTCCACTGCATTGCAATCCGGGGAACCTTTGACGACGGGCAGCGTGTCCTGAAGGAGATATTCAACGACCATTCCTTCAAGGAGTCGATGCATCTTGGGGCCGTGAATTCGGTGAACTGGGCCAGGATTCTGGCGCAGGTCGTCTACTACTTCTGGGGCTGCTTCCGCGTCCACGACCAGCTTGGGGAACGGATTCCCCTCCAGGTATGCGTTCCGACGGGGAATTTCGGGGACATCTTCGCGGGTTTTGTCGCCAAGCGCATGGGCGCCCCAATCGAGCGCCTTCTTCTGGCGACCAACGAGAACGACATCCTCTCCCGGTTCTTCAGGACAGGCGTCTACGAGCGCGGTGCCGTCCACCCCACCCTCTCCCCCTCCATGGACATCCAGGTTGCAAGCAACTTCGAGCGTTATCTCTACTACCGGCTGGACGAATGCCCCGAAATGGTCTGCGACCTGATGGAGTCCTTTGCGGAAGGATGCCCAATCCAACTCGAAGGCGGTGACGACGACTTTGCCGCCGACAGGGGGGACACACAGGCGACCCTCGACACAATCCAGCGTTTCTGGAAGGACTACGGAATCCTCCTGGATCCCCACGGCGCGGTCGGAGTCGCCGTCGCCACCAGGAATCCCCTCCTTGACGCGGTCACACTCTGCCTCGAAACCGCACACCCCGGAAAATTCCCCGACGCAATCCACCAGGCGCTCGGAGACGGGGTCGAGGCCAGACACCCCGCGTTAGACGCGCTCAAGGAGCTGCCGCTCAGGAAGACCATCGCGGATCCCACGCTCGAAGCCATCGAGGAGTATATGAAGACCACCCTCGCCAACGAAGGGGAGCAGTAGCACGGCACCATGTCGATGACGCCCCAGTCACTCTTCGACCACGCACGGCAGGAACGCCTCAAGAAGGAGTCCCCCCTCGCGGCAAGAATGCGTCCGCAGACGCTGGAGGAGTATATCGGGCAACGGCATATCCTTGCGCCCGGGCGGCTCCTCAGGCGGGCAATCCAGGCCGACAGGCTCTCTTCGCTCATCTTCTACGGCCCCCCGGGCACAGGGAAGACCACCCTGGCAAGCGTCATCGCGAATACCACGAAGTCCGCATTTGTCACCCTCAATGCGGTCATGACGGGCATCGCCGACCTGAAGGACGTCACAAAGCAGGCGCAACGGCGGCTGGGGGAATACGGACAACGCACAATCCTGTTCATCGACGAGGTGCACCGATGGAACAAGGCCCAGCAGGACGCACTCCTCCCATGGGTCGAGAACGGGACAATCATCCTCATCGGTGCCACCACCGAGAATCCATACTTCACGGTGAACCGGGCACTGGTGTCGCGGAGCAGGATTTTTCAACTTAAACCACTGGACGAAAGTGAGATACGCCTAGTCCTGAAGCAGGCGTTGGAGACTCCCGACAGGGGATACGGGCGCCTCTCCGTCCTCTTGGAGGAGGATGCGCTGGCACATCTTGCGAATGTCGCCAACGGGGATGCCCGCGCGGCCTTGAACGCCCTTGAGCTCGCCGTCGAGACCACGCCTCCCGACGGCGACGGCAGGATCGTGGTCACCCTGGCGGTTGCCGAGGAGTCTATCCAGCACAGGGCGGTTCTCTACGACCGTGAGGGGGACTACCACTTCGACACGATTTCCGCATATATCAAGTCGATGCGCGGAAGCGACCCCGACGCGGTCTTCTACTGGCTGGCAAAGATGGTCTACGCAGGCGAAGACCCGCGCTTCATCTTCCGGAGGATGACGATCTTCGCCTCCGAGGACATCGGGATGGCGGATCCCAACGCCGTCCAGTTCGTCACCTCCTGCGCCGAGGCATTCGAGCGCGTGGGGCTTCCCGAAGGGCTCTTCCCGCTGGCACATGCGGCGCTCTACTGCGCCACCGCCCCAAAGTCGAACTCCGTCCTCGGATTCTTCGACGCACTCAAGCTCGTCGAAAAGGAACGGGAGGGCGAGGTGCCAAACCACCTGCGGGACGGCAGCCGCGACAAGGAGGGATTCGGGCACGGCGTCGGATACAAATACCCGCACGAATACCGGAACCACTGGGTCGCACAGCAGTATCTCCCAAGCACACTCCAGGGGCGGATATTCTATGAACCCGGAAATCTCGGCTACGAAAGCACGCTCGCGGAGCAAATCCGCAGCCGACGCGAACTGCAGCTCGCCGCACTGAGGGAGGCCGAAAACGGACTGGCGCCGCCCGAAATCCTCACCTTCTCGCCAAGCAACAAGGCAACGGAAGCCTGGCTCGCAAGGACGGTCGATTCCCTGGCCGGATTCCTCGCCACCATAAAGACGGAACTCTTCAAGCACCGCGCCACACAGCGGCATGAACGCATCCTGGACCTCTCCGCAGACTCGGGATTCCTCACCTGGGAGGCCGCACGAAGAGTCCCCGAAGGAGGCGTCTGGTCCCTCGTGAAAACCAAGGAGGCACGGGATGTCCTCCTGGAACAGGCAAAAAACCTCCCGGAGCTGCGACAGCCCAAAATCCTCCTCGGAAATCTCGAGGACCTTCCGCGGCTCCTCAAAAAGGCCGGAGAGGAGGAGGGGCTGAAGTTCGATATGATTGTCGGAAGAAATGTCCTCGCAAAATGCGCCGACAGAACCGCCGCGCTTAATCTCCTGAAGGAGCTTCTCGAGAAGGACGGGACGCTGGCACTGGCGGAAAATCTGCCACGGCGGGGACAAAGGCTCTCGCTGCTGGCAAACACCACGCTCCCAAAGGAGATCCGAAAGGCCGAGGAGACACTCTACGCCCAGCCAGACGACCCAGTCCTCGGATGGGATGCCGATACGCTCGAAGCCGAAGCCGCGGACGCGGGGCTAAAAGGCGCAAGGACAAGTGTCATCGAGGCTCGACGCACACAGCTCCTGCCAAAGGCCGTCCTCGACCGATGGATGGATGACTCGACGCCAGATTCCTACGCCGCAAGGCTCCTGCGGGCAGGACTCTCAAAGGACAATCTGAAACTCCTCGAAGACGCACTGGCGCCGCTGGCGGGAAAAACGGTGGGAATATCCTCGTCCACCGCAATCCTCATATATGACAAAACCACCCACGAATGAATTAGAACCACGAATGGACACGAATGAACACGAATAAATTCAAATGAACCACTAATTTGTTAGAACCACTAATGGACACGAATGGACACGAATGGACACGAATAAATTCAAATAAACCACGAAAAACACGAAAAACACGAAAATGGATTTGATTTACAAGGAAGAGGTCTACGCCATCCAGGGTGCGTGCTTTGAGGTCTATAGGGAGACAGGTTGTGGTTTTCTTGAAGCAGTGTACCAAGAGGCATTGAGCATGGAATTTGAATCGTGTGGGGTGCCATATCAGGAACAGGTTGAACTTCACCTGAAATATAAGAATCGTCCTTTGAAACAGACCTACAAGCCAGATTTTGTCTGTTTTGGAGAAATCATTGTCGAGATAAAGGCTGTTTCCGAACTTACCAAGGAACACGAGGCTCAATTAATGAATTACCTGAAAGTCACGGGAATGCATTTGGGGCTTCTGGTGAACTTCGGCCATTTTCCAAAGGCAGAGATTAGAAGGATTGCTTTATAGTTTTTTTGTGTATTTCGTGTGTTTCGTGGTTAAATTCTTACCCATTAGTGGTTCTTTTGTATTCTTTTCGTGTATTTCGTGTGTTTCGTGGTTAAATTCTTACCCATTAGTGGTTCTTATCTTATCCATTAGTGGTTGTCATCTACAGGCTTTGGCCGCCTCTTCCACGCTATTGAGGTCCAGTGCGGCGGACAATGAGAACCGGAGCCTTGCGGTTCCCTTTGGGACCGTCGGATGCCTGATGGGGAATACGAGGATCCCGGCGTCCTGATATTTTTGGGCGAGTTCCACGGCCTTTTGGTCGTCTCCCACGATTTGCGGGACGATTTGCGAGGTTCCGCCTGTCGCATAGCCTTGTTCCCTGATGGCATTCCGCAGGTATTCTGCGAGAGTTGCGAGGTGGTTTCGCCTGTCATCCATGCCGGCGCACTTTTTCAGGACGAAGTTGCTCCAGTTGAGGATGACCGGCGGCAGTCCCGTTGTGAAGATAAGCGACCGCATGTGATTGACGAGATAGTCGTGGATTTCCCGGGAGAGGATGGCGTATGCCCCTGTCGATCCGAAGGCCTTCCCGAAGGTTCCCACGAGCACATCCACCTCTGGCATCACGCCCTGCTCCGCCGCGAGTCCGGTTCCCCGCGGTCCTCTGACTCCGACTCCGTGTGCCTCGTCGACCACGAGGATTGCGCCGAACTCCCTCTTGAGGGCGGCGAGCGCCCGCATGTCCGCCTCGTCTCCGTCCATGCTGAAGATCGACTCCGTGACGATGAAGATTCTGCGGTATGCGTCCTTGTTTTGGGTCAGGAGCGAATGCAGATGCTCCATGTCGAGATGCCTGTAGCGTTTGAATTCGGCGTCTGCCAGCCGGAGTCCGTCGATGATGCTGGCGTGGTTCAGCTTGTCCGAGAGGATTAGGTCGTGGCCTTTTGCCAGCGCGGGCAGGATTCCTATATTGGCGTGGTATCCGCTGTTGAAGACCAGTGCGGACCGTCCCCCGTAGAGTTCGGAAAGGGTCTTTTCCAGTCGGACGTATGCGGGGGTGTTTCCCGTGAGGAGCCTTGACGAGGCGCTGGACTGTGCCAGTTCCGGGGATGCGTGGTCCGGGAAGAGGTCGTAGAACTCGCGTCGCAGTGCGGAGTCGCCGGCAATCCCCATGTAGTCGTTGCTCGAGAAATTCCTGTATTCGCGACCGTTCCAATATGCCGTGACCCCATCGCCGTGTGCGATTTCACGCAGGACGCGGAGCCGTCCCGAAGAGGCCAGCTCCTCAACGTCTTGCGAAAGCTCCGCTGAAAACCCAAAATCCTTCGGTTCGCTCATTTTCCTGGTCTCCTTTTCCTTCTTTCGACAACATCCAGAAGCGCGGCCTTGCGGCGGTATAGGCGTCCTCCGAGCCAGAGGAGTTCGGCCAGCGTCCCGGCCACGCAAATCCACGCGAAGAGATTTCCCGTGCGTGCGTAGAGTGTCGGCGGCGCGTCCTTGGGCGCCGGGACGACATCGTATGCGTGCCATCCGGCGGCAAAGTCCCCGCCGTCGGCGGCGGTGATTGGCGCGAGGATTTCCCCCTTCGGCGTAATCAGGCACGTATGGGAATTATTTCCCGACCGCATGAGCGGCAGCCGGTTTTCAACGGCGCGGAAGACCGCGTGCGCCTGGTGCTGCCTGGCGCCGCTGCTCTCCTTGTACCAGCAGTCGTTCGTAATCGTGAAGAGCATCTGTGCGCCGGAGAGGGCGAATCTGCGGGATATTTCGGGGAAGACATCCTCGAAGCAGATGTTCACGCCGACGTAGATGGGGATGTCAGTGCCGCTTCGGGACAGCCTGAAGAGGGTGTAGCTCCTGCCCGGAGTGAGGTCGCGACCCATTCCGATGATATCCGCAAGCCACGGAAAGTGCTTCGAAAAGGGGACGAACTCCCCGAAGGGGACCAGGTGCGTCTTGTCGTAGTAGTCCGTCCGTGCGACCAGCATCGAACGCCAGAAGGTGGCGGTGTCCCTCAGGAGAAACGCCGAGTTGTATACATTCGCCGCGGAGCCCCCCACGGGCATCCGCTCGTCCAGCGCCCCAATCAGAAGCGGGGTCGAGACCTTGTCAAGAACGTCGGCCAGCACAAGGGCGTACGGTTCGTAGACGATTGGCGCGGGTATCGCGCCCTCCGGCCAGAGGTAGAGGTCCGCGGGGGCGGGTGCATTGGCGTGCGCGTCGAGCGTCAGCCCACGGTATGCGGCAACCGCATTGTCGAACTCCTCCTCCGTCCACACCCGGCATTCAGGGACATTTCCCTGGATTGCAATGATGCGAATCGGAGGCTCCGACTGGGGAAGTTCCATGCGCCACTGGAAGGCGCACCAGGCCACGACAAGCGATGCGACGACGGCCAGCGCAAGGGCGGAAGCCCGGCGGTATCTCCCGACGATGAGTCCTGCGGCCAGGACGTTGGCCAGGACAATCACGAAGGAGATGCCGTAGACTCCCGCAGCCGTCGCAAGAAGCCTTGTGGGGACGAATGCCTGGGAGATTCCAAGCTGGTTCCAGGGCATGCCAGTGAATATCCAGCTGCGGACCCACTCCAGGGCGCACCAGGAGCCGGGAAGGGCCAGCGTGAAGAGGGCGTGGCTGCGCCAGTCGCGAAGCGCCCACATTCCCGCGCCCGGGTGCGTCGCAAGCGCCGCCTCGCCGGGAGGCATGCCTGGGCGTTCACGGGGCTTCAGAGTCCATAGAACCGCCGATGCCAGATAATACCAGGCCGCCGGAAACAGCGCGCAAGGGGTGGCGAGAAGCGCGCCTGCCCCGAAGCCCACCGTGTTTAGCCACGCGAAGGAGATTCCGAAATATGCGTATCCGAAGAGGAATCCCAGGCACAGGCGCCGTATGCGGCCGCATGGAAAGGGGACAAGCAGGAGCGGGAGGAATCCGGCGAATGCCAGCCACCATCCTTCGACCGGCGGAAACGAAAGGGAGAGCAATATGCCCGACAGAAGCGCCGCGCAGGGCTGGAGGCACCGCAGCCATCTGCGGGAGCATAAGGATATCACGGGGGGCAGACTCGCGGCGCAAACAGTGCTCATTCCGCCTTCGTCTCCAACTGCACCTCCATCCCGCAACGCTTGGCGGGACGAATCAGCATGATTATCTCCTCGTAGGGACGTTCGCCACTGGCACGGATGCGGACACGGGTGCGCCCCAGGGACTTGAGCTGGCGAAGCTGCTCCTCCAGCGACGCGAAGGAGGCGGGAACCCCGTTGACTCCGCAATTCCCCTCCGCGTCAAGGGTCACCTGCACTGCCTCGGGATCCTCCTCGGGAACCGTGGACTCGGTGTTCATCGAGGGGGGAACCACGTCCGTCTTGTAGTCAAGGATTGGGACCGTGATGACGAAGAGGATGAGCAGCATGAACGTCAAGTCCATCAGCGGAGTCATGTTGACTTCGCTCTGGACCTTGATCAGGCTTCCGCGTTTTGCTCTTCTACTGCGCATAGTCCTGGCCGGTGCGGGGTGCTTCGGAGGGATAGGAGGGAACGGCATACCCTGGAGCCGGCGGCGCCGCCGCCCCTGCGGTTGGATAGGCGCGGATGACGGATGGTTCCGCGGGCTGGCCGGGCCGCACGGCGGAGGCGCCCTGCCCCATTGGCGCACCGCCACCCTGGACAGGCATGGAGGGCTCCCGCGGAGGCGCCGCATGGCGAGGCGAGATCTGGGCGAGTCTCAGGGAGGTGACAATCGCGGAAATGAAGTCGTCCATCGCCTTGTCGATGGTCACAAGACGCCCGGCGACCACGTTGTTCGCGATGATTGCGGGAATGGCGACGATGAGTCCCGCGACAGTCGTCAGCAGGGCTCCCGAGATTCCCGGGGCGATTGCCTGTATGTCGGGACGTCCTCCGTTGTTGACGATTCCGATGAATGTGGCCATGACTCCCCAGACTGTGCCGAAAAGTCCCAGCATTGGCGCCAGGGATCCTGCGCTTCCGACCCAGGAAAGCCCCGACTCCAGGTTCATCTGCTGGATGGTGACTTCGGCCTCCATGGCGGCCTGGACCCGGTCGGTCTCCTCGTCCGTCAGCGGCCTGGGCAGGACTCCGTTGGTCGTGAGGGCATACTTCTCCACATCCGAGGGCTTCAGGATTTCCAGGAGGATTTTGAATGCGGCGCGCCCCAGCGCGGCAGTGGGGCCTTCGAGATTGCGGTTGCGCTCAAGCTCGCCCAGGATCTGGTGGCTGCAGGTGGCCTTCCCCCTCATCTTCTTGAAGAGGGTGCGGCAACTGCGCATGGCGGCGCCAACCTGCATCGTCTTGGTACAGGCGACACTCCACATGACTATGCTGAAGCACACCAGCACCAGGACAATCAGCTTGCCCACGGTGTCGCTGTTGATGAATGCATCCCAGACTACGCTACCCAGACTCATTTGCGGACCTCGCGAGTTGTATATACTGTTGTGGGGAGATGTTCTCGGCGCGGGCAGTGGCTGGAAGCCCCATCGACTCCAGGGCACCCGCAAAATCAAATCCGGGGACGACTCCCGACAGGAGCCTCCGCGCCTGCTTGCGGCGCTGCGAAAACGCCGCCGTCGCCAGGCGGTCGGCGGCCTCCAGGAGGGCCCGGTCCGCCAGTGGAACGTCCAAGGCCTCCAACGCCAAAAACGCGGAATCCACCTCCGGCGGCGGGAAGAATACCCCCCGGGGGACAATGCGCGCAATCCGCGCACGATACCTGAAGGCAAGGCGGACTGTCAGGACGCCATAGGCGGGAGTCCCCACAGGCGCGGCCAGACGCTCGGCCATCTCCTTCTGGAGAAGGACATGGAAGGAAGCCGGCGGATTAGGAAGGCCCGCAAGACGCGCCAGAAGCACGGATGCGCAGGAATATGGAAGATTCGCGACGCAGCGGAAACGCGTGCCTACGGGAAAGAGGGAGGTGTAGTCCACCTTGCAGGCGTCGCCCTCGACTAGCCGGAAGCCGTCAACGCCTTCGAAACGCTCTCGAATATATCTCGCCAGACGGGAGTCGAACTCCACGGCGGCCGCCACAAGGCGTTCTGTCAAGACGCCAGTGCCAGGGCCGACCTCGAGAATCTCCTCGCCGGAAACCGGCTCCGCGGCACGCACCAGCGCGGAAAGGCAATTCTCGTCCACCAGGAAATTCTGTCCAAGCGCACGGCTTGGATGCATGTCCAGCTGCGACAGGATTTTCGACAGCTCCGACAATTTCATGGGGTGGGGCTTTGGGCGTGGGGCTTCAGGTGAGGAAGAAGAAGAACGGCTCCAACGCCTGCAAGGCGCCCTGCGCGTCATCTCCCTGGGCGGTGATTTTGAGGACCATGTCGGCGGAGGCGCCCAGCGTCAGAAGCGCCAGCGGGCTCTTCGCGTCGGCGATATGGGTCTCGTCGCGGGCGATCTTGACATGGCACGGAAGCTTTGCGCAGGCCCGCGAAATGTCGCTGGCCACCTTCAAGTGGAGCCCGTTCTTGTCGCGGACTCTTGCCTCCACCTGGCAGATCGTATCTTCGCTTCGGGAATCCATTGTGCCGTCAAGGGGAATCGGGTGGTGTGGCGGGGGGAGCCGCGGCGGCACCATCCTCCTCGGGAAGATTCAAATCCTGGAGGATGGACATGACGCGCTCGGCACGTTCCGCTGTCTCGTCCAGCGTGAAGTGGAGCACGGGAGTGTATTTCATCAGGATCTTCCGCGCAATCCCCTGCTGGAGGACGGGGCGCTTGCGCTGCAAAAGCGCCAACGCACGCCGCTTGGCATCCTCGCCGCCATAGACGGAGACGAAGACCCTGGCCGTCCGGAGGTTGCTGGAGAGCTCCACGCCGGTGAAGGTGACAAGCGCGTCCGGGATGTCAGGGCGGATATGCACTTCGCCGAGCTGCGCCAGTTCCTTGAGCAGCTGCGCGTTGAGTCTGGTTATGCGGGATTCTGCTGGCATCTGTGGGTAATGTGGTGGTGCGTAAGGCAGGAAGGCCGGCGCTACAGTTCAGGCGCAATCTTCTCGACCGCGAAGACCTGGATGCGGTCGCCAACCTCGAAGTCCTCGAAGTTGTCGAGGCGGATGCCGCACTCCTGGCCGGCGCGCATCTCCTTGACATCCTCCTTGAAGTGCTTGAGGGACGCCACAAGGCCGGAGTATATCATGTCCTTCTGACGGAAGACCTTCGCCTTCTGGTTCAACTTGATTGTGCCGCTTGTGACACGGCAGCCGCAAATCTTGCCGGCCTTGGTGATGTTGAAGACCTGAGCAATCTCCGCCTCGCCCACCAGGGTCTCCCGGATCTCGGGGGTAAGACGGCCGCGCATGACGTCCTCGATGTCGTCCAGAAGATCGTAGATGATCGAGTAGAGGCGGATTTCAACGCCCTTCTGCTTCGCGGTGCGGTTCACGCTGGGCATGACACGCACGTGGAAGCCGACGATGATCGCCTTGCTCGCGGCCGCCAGAACCACGTCGGAGTCGGTGACTTCGCCTACGCCGCCATGGACAATCTTGACCGCGATCTTGTTGGACTTGATGGCCGAAACGGCATCCGAAATCGCCTCAAGGGAACCGCGCACGTCAGTCTTCAGGACGATGTTCAGCTCGACAACGGAGGAGGCGCCCTCGTTCATCTGCTTGATCAACTCCTCGATGCTCGTGGCGCGGGGCGCACTGATCGCCTCTAGGCGCTTGCGCTGCAACTCCTCCTCGGCCGCTGCCTTCGCAGACTTCTCGTCCGGCTGCCAGACAACACGGTCGCCAGCCTCGGGAACTCCGTTGAAGCCCATGATCTTCACAGGGGTGGACGCAGTCGCCTTCGCAAGACGCTTGCCGTGGGTGTCCAAAAGCGCACGGGCCTTGCCGTAGGTGCTTCCACAGGAGAACCAGTCGCCCTGGCGAAGGACGCCGTTGCGGACGAGGATGTTCGCGGTGGGCCCCATGCCCGCCTCCATCTGCGCCTCGATGACAAGGCCCTCGAAGGGCGCGTCCGGGTCGGCGTTGAGTTCCAGCATCTCGGCCTCCAGCAGGATTCGCTCAAGCAATTCGTCCACGCCGTCCCCTGTAATTCCGCTGCAGGGGATTACCGCCGTGTCGCCGCCCCACTCTTCGGGCTGGATTCCATTCTCCTGGAGCTGCCTCAGCAGCCGGTCCTTGTCGCACCCGTGGAGGTCGCACTTTGTCATGGCGACGATAATCGGCACGCCGGCCGCCTTTGCATGGTTGATTGCCTCGACGGTCTGGGGCATGACTCCTTCGGGGCCCGCCACCACCAGCACCGCCACGTCGGTGGCGTTGGCGCCACGCGCGCGCATCGCCGTGAATGCGGCGTGCCCGGGGGTGTCAAGGAAGGTAATCGTCTGGTCGCCATACTGGGCCACGGAGGCGCCAATCGCCTGGGTGATGCCGCCGGCCTCGCCAGCCGCCACACGGGTCTTCCTGATGTAGTCCTGAAGGGTGGTCTTGCCGTGGTCGACGTGACCCATGAAAACCACCACGGGAGGACGGCCGACCTTCTTGCGGGTGCGACCGGCATTGGCGGCCGCCGCAATCGCAGACGCCTTGCGCTCGAAGACAGGGTGGTTCCCCTTCTCACGACGCTCCTGCACAAACTTCTTACCGTTCTTCTCGCAGATCTTCTCCACCACCTCGATGTCAAGGACCTGGTTGATGGCGGCGAAGATGTTCAGGCCCATCAGCTGGATGATCAGCTCGTTGGGCTTCTTCTTCAGGGCCGTGGCCAGGTCCCTGACGGTGACAGGGGTCTTCAGGCGGACCTCGCTGCCGTCGCCCTCGTCTTCGTCCTCCACGTCTTCGGCTGGCTCCTCCTCGGCGGGGGCATCCTGGGCGGCCGGCGCGGGGGCGGCCTTCTGCCTGCGCGCGTCCTGTGCCTCCTTGCGGGAGTTGTAGATCTGCTTGCGGATGAGCTCGGCCTCCTCCTCGTCCAGGGTGCTGGAGTGGCTGCGCACGGCAAACCCCTCCTTCTGAAGGAAGTCCACAAGCTCCTTGCTTTCCATTCCTAATTCACGGGCAAGCTGGTTTACACGTATTTTCGATGACATATTCTTTCCTCCTTAGCTTTTACTTGCCGTTGCCAATTTCCACGGAAATCAACCTCCCGCCAAAGACGGGAAGGGAAACGCGGGCGGAGAGGCGGGCCACTTGCGCCACCGCCCGCGTCGGAGGAAGGCTATGACGCCAGCGCGGCGACAATCTTCGCCGCGGTCTCCTCGCCAATGCCCTCGATCTCCGCAAGCTCCTCCACGCTGGCCTCCTTGAGGCCCTCGACGGAGTGGAAGCCATTCACCACCAGGATGCGGGCGATGGACTCGTCAATGCCGCAGGCCTGGGCCAAAAGCCCGGTCGCCTGGGAAATCATCTGCTCCATCGAGTTCTCCTCCTGGGGAACCTCCTCGGGGGCGATGCGCTCGATGTTGATCTTCCAGCCAAGAAGCTTGGCCGCAAGACGGGCATTCTGACCCTTCTTGCCAATCGAAAGCGAAAGCTGGTCGTCAGTGACACGCACCTGCAGAATCCTCTCGCCGTCCACCTCCTCGATGAAGACCTTCGCCAATTTCGCAGGCTTCAGCGCATTCTCGGCGTAGACCTTGATGTCGGGATCCCAGTTGATGATGTCAACTTTCTCGCCGCCAAGCTCGCTGACGATGGTGCGCACGCGGGCGCCCCGAAGACCGACGCAGGCGCCGACGGGATCCACCTTCGGCTGGGAACTGGTCACCGCAATCTTGGTGCGGTAGCCAGGCTCCCGCGCAACTCCCTTGATCTCAACTGTCCCGTCTGCAATCTCGCTGACTTCACGCTCAAAAAGACGGCGCACAAAGTCCGCGCTCGAACGGGTGACATAGAGGCTCGCGCCGGGCTTGTCGGGATTCAGGGTCTTCAGAAGGACGGTGATGTGGTCCCCGACCTCGTACTGCTCCCCGGGAATGCCGGCCTTCGGAGGCATCAGCCCCTCCGCATTGCCAAAGTCAATCCAGACGCCGTTCTTGTCACGGCGGGAAATCGTGCCCGTCAGAAGCTGCCCCTCCTGACCAGTGAACTGGGAGACGACATGACGCTTCTCGGCATCCTGAAGACCCATCGTCAAAATCTGACGCGCCGCCTGGGACGCAATGCGCCCAAAGTCCTGGGTCTCAATCTTCCAGGCAATCTCGTCGCCAACCTTCGCATCGGGAAACCTGGTGCGGGCCATGGCGACGTCAATCTCCAGCGAGGGGTCGACAACCTTCTCAACCACCGTCAGCTTCGCAAAGCAGGTGATGTTGTTCTTGTCGTCAATCTCCACGTCGACATTCAGATAGTTGCGGACTGCCTTCCGTGCCGCCTCGCGAACCGTGCGCTGAAGCATGGCGACCAACTCGTCACGCGAAATGCCGCGCTGCTTCGCGAGATAGTCGATCATCTGACCACGCTGCTTCTGCTCCTCAGTCATTTTGCTCATAAGTAACTTCCTCCATGTTAGGCGGATAAAAAGAAAGCGGGTCAACAGACCCGCTCCAAAGACGTCTGCGATGATGTAAACAGCGGATAATATAATCCGATTTCACAGGAGGGAGACAAGATGGAGAAACGAGGGAGGGGAATGGCAACAGGAAAAGTTCAACGCATGCGTTTCGTGCGTTGAACTTTTCCTGTACCATTCTTCAAGGAAATCAAGCAGACACTCCAGCTTTCCGACCTCCTTGGCTACAATGAAAACACCGTGCGCTGGCAGATATGGACTGCCCTGCCCTACCGGCCTACCTGCTTCTGCGCTTCGTGGCATGGAACAACAAATGGAACCATCCGTTCAGCAGGCACTTCACGCTTGTGCGCTCCGTCCTGTGGAACTACTTCAAGATAGCCAGCGTCATCGAATACTGCGACTCCGCCAGGAAAGACAGAGAATGAGCCATCCTGAGCAGTCCTGAAAAAGCCGGCCTGTTCACATTCTGGGATCCTCCAGCGTAATTCCGGTACAAACGAGCCTACACACAAGAAGGATGTCCTGAAATAACTGGATGCACTGTGCTCACCCGCACCGCATAATCAGACATCCTGCCTGTTTATTGAACGATTCTGTGTTTTTTTTGAAAAAATTTCGTTTTCGACTTGAAATCCTCAAGATAAATGCTACAATTGTTTTCGAAAAC
>URJM01000011.1 GCA_900548225.1 uncultured bacterium | reverse complement strand
GGTGATGGCGGTGTTCGCGGCCCAAAGGCGTTGGGCACTGTTGGTGAACTGCAGAATGAAGCCCATGAGGATTACCAGGACGGCCACGGCCACCAGGATTTCCATCAGGGTGAAATTATGTGCGCGGAGATTTTTCATTGCGTGCCTCCTCGTCAATATGCCTTGAAGACATCCAGGGCAAACTCACGCTTCTGGCGGTTGGAATACGGGATTTCCGCTGGCCACGAGACTTCCACGTGAATCCTCGCGGCAAAGGGGATGTTGATACCCGACGATGCCTCCACGGGTGTCGCCCAAATGCCTGCGTAGCAGGTGTAGTCCGGTACCTCAAGTGTCTTTGTATTGTCGTCAGGATCGGGAATCTTGGACAGGAAGTCGAAGTGGTAGACATTGTCGGTGCAGATGGTCACCTTCGTCGTGTCGTTCTTGACCATTGCCTCGAAGGCCTTCTGCATCCGCTCGCTGAACCAGTTCAGCGATGAATCGGTAAATCCCGTGTCGTTGGCCTGATGGTCCGTGTGGTAGCCAGGCTCTGGGGTAGGCTTGGCTCCGTCGGTGTACCCTGACGGATTGCCTGGATTCCAGCCGGTGAAGTGCTTGAATGCGGCATACCCGGGACCAAGCTTGTCATCCTCGATGGAGGTCTTGACGAGGGCCAGAAGCTGCTCCGCGACATTGGCGGCATGGGAGGACATGACCGCGTTCCTGGAGGCGTTGGAGGCCACGGGGAAGAAGACCATTATGCTGCAAAGGCCGATGACGCAGACGCCCATGGCAATCAGAATCTCCACGAGCGTGAAGGCGTGGCGTCTATGAAGGAGTTGTTTCTTTTCCATCATTTTCTCCTCCCGCTATTCTGGCTGCTTGGTTGAAACTGCGCCCGTGTAGCGGTTGACAACCGCATACATGTAGTTGTCGGAATTGGTTCCCACCGCCATGGTGACATTGTTCTTGTTCTCGGCAATTGTCGCCTCCCGCACCTGGACACATGGGGAAAGGGGGGTCTTGCCGGCATCGGAAAGGTCGTACGCCCCGCAGACGGGGCGGCCGTCATAACGGAAGATTATCGCGGAGTGGACATCCTTCTTGCCAGCGAAGAGCTGGGTCTTGGAATCCTTGTTGTCGTCCTCGACCTCCGCAATCGACCTGTCGTACGGCAGGGACGGGATGAGGCCGTTGACATTGTCGACTAGCGCAGGCATCTCCAGCTTGTCTCCCTCCGCCAGCACGCTGTTGTTGATTGCAAAGGCAGCCTTGCTTGGCAGATACTGCCAGTTTGTGCCGGGGACCCACTCCACAAACTCCCAGGTGCCGCCGTTGTTCCTTACGATTGCGGTGCGGTACGTCCTGAGGGCCACGGGGTCGTCGAGGACTGCGTTATACGTGATTGCATGGTCCAGAAATATCACAGCCACGTCCACCCTTCGGGAGCAGGCGTATGTTCTGGCCATGTTGAGTTGCGAGGTGATGATCCGGTTCGCGTAGGAGACTGCGTTCCCCGTCATCAGCCGATTGTATATGGGCACGGTAATGCCAACGAGCATCGCGATGATTGCGACGACCGTGAGCAACTCTATCAATGTGAACTGGCGGTAGGTCTGCATCTTTTTTTACCTCCCGCCGAGGACGAAAAATACTAGGAACTTTCTATGTGTATGCGGATCCGCATTGGAGGGGAATCCGTAGGATTAAAAGCAGCGCCTCTTATTCCTCGTCTTCGGCATCGAGGGGTATGCGACGAGTGGTTTCGCCGTTGGCGTTGACGCCCGCCGCGTAGACTTTTATGGTTACACTCTCCAATTCGTCTTCGTGGAAACCGAAGGCCATTGGAGACGAGACGTTCATGATCACGGGTTTCTCGCCGGCAATTCCTGCCGTCAAGCGTTTTGGCCCACCCAGGAAGAGCGCAGTGTTCGCTATTTTTTCCGCCAGGTAGTCGGCACCCTGCTCCTCAGGTGTGGTATTCCAATGGAGCCTGGCGGCGGCGGCGACATTTATCGCCAGCATTAGCGGATCCTGGTTTTTCGGGAGAGTATTTGGGCGTTCGATGATGCCGATCAGGTGCTTCTCGGTGAGAAGCGCCGGATTGAATTCGGCTGGCGCCGCGTAGATTCTGACTGCGACCAGACCCCGCTCGGGATTTGGCCAGGTGACGGACGCCTTCTCCAGGTTTGCGGAGGCGGTGCGCGTCAGTGAAAGGGTCGGCAGTGGCAATTCGTCGTTGATGCGTTCCTCCAGGACGGATGTTGCGTTGAGGAGTTCGAAGAACCCGTCTGGGGAGGGTGCGGGCACCGCCTGGGTGTTGTTTTCACGCCACAGGTAGCGGTCCTTGATTATGAAGTTCTCCACCACGTATTTGTATGCGTTCAGGATTGCGCGTTCCGCCAATTCGTATTCCTTGTCTTCGACGGAGAGGCTCTCCTTGGCACGCTCAAGGAGGACGACCGCCGCGGCGGTTGGGGTGATTTCGGTGCGCGTCTGCCGGATGGTGTCACCCATCTCCTTTGGCTGGAACGCGTAGGAACTCCATGCGCCTGTGTCTCCCACCTGCTCGTCAAGGAGGGAGCGGATGATTTGGCGCGCGTATTTGACTTCTGCGTCGGGGGCGACGGTATTCCAGGGTGTGGGAATCGGGTCCGCATCGCCGTGCTTGACTGCGAATGGGCTGAAGCACCTGTCCACAATCGCCTTGGTCACGAGGAGATTCGGAATGCCGTTGATCTTCCAGAAGCCGGTTGCGGGATCCTGGAGGGATTCCAGCTCCTTGCGGAGCGCCGCCAGCCACCCATCCTCGAAATCCCCTGCCGTGGAGAGTTTGAGGACGTTTGCCGTGACGAAGAGGTACGGGAGCATTGCGACGCCGCGCTGCATGTGGAACCAGTCGTTCTTGGCGGAGGCCACGTACTTGCGGAGCCCGTCGATTGTGCGGATTGCAGGGGCGTTCTTGTTTCCCTCCAGGAATCTCCAGGGCAGCTTGGTGTCCAGGCCGTAGTAGAGGAGCATCGGCAGTTCGTCGTAGCGTGGATTTGGCGCGAAGGTGCCAGTCTCGTCATCGAGCCAGCTCTCCTTTCGTGCCTGGTCGCGGGGCATGATGCGCTCGTAGCTGAGCCCTCCGAACCATGCAGTGCCTCCGCCCAGGTTCGATAGCGTGAGGAAGAGTCCCGGGGTGTTTGACTGCACGTCTGTTGTGATTCCCAGCAAATCCAGCAGCTGGTCGCTTCTGGCGGAAACCTTTGACTTGCCGGTGTAGGTGAACTGCCGCGGGATGGGCACGTCCACATAGTAGTTGTGCCAGGGATATGTCCCCCGGGTCTTGAAGTAGCTTGTCGCGGAGGTGACGAGGTTTCCGTTGTCGTCGAAGAGTTCAAAGAGAAGCGTTGGCGATCCAGACCAGAGGTTGTCGGTTGCCTCCACTCCTTCCGCCTTTATCCAGATGTGGAAGCGCAGTATGTCCCCCCTGTTGTCCGCCAGGATTTCAGGAGTGAGCATTGCCGATGCCAGCCTGATCTTTTCATTGGAGAGCGCCAGGACAACCCCTTCGTGGCTGGCGTTGGGCGGGAGCTTCTCGTCTGCATCAATGTACTTTTCCTGGTCTGTGTTGAGAAGTGCCGACATGTCGATGGCGGCGGCCTTCCCGTCGGTGATTCCGTGCATATACTCGGAGGGTGGTGCCCCCTTCGCATCCGGGTCAGGACCCTTTACCACTGGCGCGGGAGCCTCCTCCCCATCCGTTTCCTCGCCGTCAGCCTCGTCAATCTCCTGGATTTCCTCATCTGGGTCGTACTCCTGGGCGATGGCGCTCTGAACAAAAAGGCCGTTTCCGACGAATAGACAGAGTAGTGCCGCCAGTGTTGCTGCTAGGATGATGCGATTCCAGGAGATTCTCATGAAGTTTTCCTTTTGCGTTCGGTAAAATGCAGATGCGTACTTGGAACTATATAGACGCAATGCAAGTACGCGACGATGTCTCCGCCCTTATTTTAAGAAAAAAAAGCGGAAATGCAAGAAAACCTGTGATTCCTTGCGTGAGAGGACGGTGCCGTGCGCACGGACCGCCTATGACCTCATTGGCATGAGAATGTAGATGAATCCCGGATCGCCGGTCATTTCCACGGGGGTCACGCCATCGTTGTACTTCAGCTCGAACTTGTCGCAGGAAAGAGTCTTCAACGGGTCGCTGAGGTACTGGGGATTGAACGCTATGTCGATGGGGTCTCCATGGAGTTCCACCGCTATCTCATCCTGCGCGTTTCCGTATTCCTGGCTGGACGCGGAGATTGTCATCGTTGACTCCTTGATTGAAAGGAGGATGGATGCGCCGCCGTCGCTGTCGCTGGCCATTGTCTTGACCCGCTTGACCACATCGGCGAAGAGAGCGCGTGGGACAAGGACGGAGTTGCGGAAGTTGACTGGGATGACGGAACGGTAGTTGGGGTAGGTCTTGTCCACCAGGCGGCTCGTCATGATGGTATCACCGTTTTCGAAGACCGCTGTGGTGTGGGTGAGGCGGATGGTGACGGTCTTGCTCTGGTCAACGCTCCTGATGAGCTCAATCACGGTCTTCCTGGGAAGAATGAATTCGCCCTCCTTGGTTGGAGCAGGGGACGCCTCGCCGCCGTCGGTGGCTGGAGACTCCAGAGGAGACTCGACCAGTGAAAGACGGCGACCGTCGGAGGCGGCAATCGTCCTCATGCCGCCACGTATTGACACCAGCACGCCGTTGAGCGCCTGCCGCGACTCGTCTTCGCTTCTGGCAAACTCCGTCTTGCAGAGGCAGTCCACCAGTTCCTTGCCGCCAATGACCAGCGACCAGTCTTCGGCGAAGGGTTCCGGGGCCGGGAAGCCGTCGGCATTGTGGCCGTGCATCTCGTACCTTGCCTTGTGGCAGGTGAGGACGATGTCGTCGGGATTGTCCAGCTTGGTTTCGAAGACCAGGTCACCGACGGGCAGCGCGCCGATGATGTCGGCAAACTTCTTTGCGGGAACGGCGATGGCGCCTGGCTGGAGGACGGTGGCGGGAAGCGCAGTCCGGATGCGAAGCTCCATGTCGTATGCGGTCAGGAAGAGAGTCTCGTCACGGGCTTCCACAAGGATATTCGTCAGAATCGCGTTCAGGGACTTTGAGGAGACTGCGTTCATCACGCGGCGGATGCCGCCAAGGAATCTTTCGGTGTTGGCAGTGAAATTCATCTACAGGCTTCCTATTCTTTTAGTTTGTAGTCAAAATCTAGTCTTAATAAAGGCGGGAATTCTTGTACACACAAGTGACATCCTATTGGAAATCAATTTGTTGCACTTGTAGAAAACTCTGTATCAAATCAGTAGATCAAAATGTAGAGAACTTTTTCTACAGGAGTTTCTACAGGGTTTTCAACAAGTTATGTACAGGTTTACTAAAGTATACTTATCAAGGCCCTCCTCGGGGAAGACAAGCTGTGGATTAATATACTCCCTCCTCTGGAAAAGAGGATATCCGCCCACAGCTTAGTTTTGATGTTATGCAACTATCTGATTCTAAGGATGTTGTTATTGAAGTAGACTACTATTGGCGTGTTTACTGGGTTATTTTATAAGTAATTGGTGTCCAATGACTTATAAATCGTCCTTTAGATCCTGGTTTTCAGCCCAGTATGGATTTTTCCGTGAGATGTCCACGTTGTATGGCGGGCAGTACTCCGGCAGATTCAGGTGGAGGATTTTGTTTCTGAGGACGTTTACGATCCATCTGGAGATTTTCAGGACGAGCATCTTCTTCCGGAGTCTTCCCTGCATATCCCTGTTGAGGATGTTCGGGAGCGTGTCGGTTGTGATGATGTCATCCACCACGTCGTCGTTGAGGTTTTCCTTGACCTCCTGCGAGGAGTTGAAGTGTGTGACCAGGAAGAGGACCCTGGATGCTCCTGCCTTTTTGAGTTCCTTGCAGCAGGCGACGATTGTCCCTCCCGTGCGGACCATGTCGTCGCATACGACCACTTCCTTCCCCTTTATCTCCTCGAGCTTCGTGGGGCTGGTGTCCGCCGCCTGTATTGCGACCTGTCTTTCGCCGGTTCGTTCCTTGCTCATGATGAGAAGGCTTGGCGCGGACTTCAGGAGCAGTCCGCTGCTTTCACGGACGTATGCCTCGTAGACGGACTTTGCGAATGGTGCCGCGCCCTTGTCTGGTGCGCAGATGATCAGCCCGTCTCCGGAATTCGCCTGTGTGAGGCTGGCGTGATTTGCCAGGTAGCTTGCGTAGAGTTCCGCAGGCGACAGGTTGAAGAAGTTTCCGTCGAAGATATTCTGGAAGAGTTCCGCCACGGCGACGGAGTGGTTGTGGACAGTCATGACCACGTCCACGCCGCTGGTCTTGAGCAGTTGCGCGTAGAGCATTGCACTCCATGGCTGTCCGTCGAATTTCTTGTAGTCGGAGACGGTTCGCTGGAATGCCACGTGTCCGTATTCTGGTCTGGGACCGCGGTCCTGGGCGCTGTAGAAGAGATCCGGCTCGATGAGGATGACCTTTTCCGCGCCATTGTCCTTGGCGGCGCGTGCCACCAGGAACGTCCTCATGGCACGGGCGTTGCGGGTGTGCTGCCCACTGCATGAGGATACGATGATGACGGTCTTGCCCTCCAGCCCGTGTCCAATGTGGTCAAGGTCGGATTCGTCGCTGATGAAGCGCGGGCAGAATTCCGTGTTGGCGAATTGCTTGTACGCCAGTATGTCGGCGATGTCGGTCTCCTGGCGCATGTAGTGGGCGATGTCCAGGGCCAGGGGATCGTCGGCTACCGCGCCGACAACGATGTATTTGCCAGAAAGCATGTCTGAGGGGGGAGGAGGTGGGGACGAAGGAAAAAGTGTCTAAAGGCGGTTCTTTGCCAGAATATAAACGGCGGTGGGAAAAGAAATAGCCCCGCGGTGTCGTGCATTTGCGGGGCGTTTTTGTCTAATTTATTGCAATTGAGTTACTTAAGAATGATTTCCACGTATTTCATCCTGTCTCCTGCCTCAGGGGCGGGGATTGAATTCGTGGTTACGAACTCATTATCCTTGAGTGCGGTGTGTATGACCCGTCTTTCCGCGGGGAGGTATGGTCCGAGTTTCTTGCTGGTCTTCCAGTGCTTTACCTCCTTTGCGCAATCAAGGGCCATATTCGTGAGCTGTTCGACAGTTTCGTCATCGAGGATGTGCCTGCGTCCGTGTTCTCCCTTGTGTTCCGGCGCATTTCCGGTCCTTCCGGTGGAGTATCCGTCGATTTCGAGTGCGACCCATGGTGCCTCCTCCTGGTTTTTCTTCAGGATTCTGTTCAGGATCGTCTCCAGCGCCTCGAGGGTCTGTCCCTTTTTTCCGATGATGTGCTGTGGCTTTTCGGTCTCGACAATGAGCTTGAAGGTATTCTTTTCGGGGTCTTCAGGTGCTACGACCGTAGTCTTGACCTGGAATCCCAGTGACTCGGCGATTTTTCCGAGCGCCTCTTCGGCGAGCTGCTGCATTTCCTGGTTGTTCATCTTCTATGCCTCCTGTTCTCTTCTCGTCCTGCGTGTATTCGGTCCAGTGGCTACGCGTGCTTTGCGGCGGCTGCGGGGGCGTTCTTTGCCGCGCGTTTTTCCAGCCACTTGAAGCAGAGCATCTGTGCGATTGATGTGAGCTGGTTGACAGTCATATAGAGGGTGAGCCCCGCGGGCATGTTGTAGAAGAAGACCACGAAGACCAGCGACATGATGTTCATCATGCGCGCCTGGTTTGGGTCGGGCATTGGCTGAAGCCGCTGCTGGAGGAACATCGTGAGCCCGGTCATGATTGCCAGCGGGTGGATTGGCAGCCCGAAGATCGGGTCTGGCATGGAGAGGTCCGCCACCCACAGGAATCCCGCGTTGCGGATTTCAATGGCTCCCCGGAAGGTATTGAACATCGCGAAGAAGACGGGGATTTGCACAAGCATGGGGAGGCATCCGCCTGTCTGGCTGACGTTGTTCTCCTTGAAAAGCTTCTGCTGCTCGTAGTACATCCTCTGCGCGTCGTCCTTGTATTTCTCGCGGATGACCTTGATCTGGGGCTGGAGGGCGCTCATCTTCTTCATGCTTCGGGTGCTATGCCAGGAGAGGGGCATGAAGACCAGCTTGACGAAGAGGGTGATGAGGATGATTGCCAGGCCGTATGCGAAGGAGGGTGGGAAGCACCCTGCGATGAAGTTGAGCCCCTTCAGAAGCATCTTGCAAATCCAGCCCATCCAGTCGAAGTGCCAGAAGAAGAAGAGGTCCATGTTCAGGATGGAGGGAAGGCCGTGGCCGAGGTGCTCGAGCTTCTGGTAGCTCTTCGGGCCGGCGTAGCCCATGACGGTGAAGGTCTGGGTCTCGCCGGGGTTGATGCTGGCTCCGGGAAGATAGGCGCTTGCGGAGAAGAATTCCCGCGGCAGGAGTTCGCTTGGCTGGCGCGCCGAAAAGCCCGGAAAGACGGTCTGGTTCTGGCCGGCAGTGGGGGAACGGAGCGCAAAGATGAAATATTTGGAGGAGACGCTCACCCAGTTCGCAGGGGTGACCTGGTATTCGGCGGCCTTCTGGGGAGTCATCTTCTTGGTGATCGCCTTCATGTCCAGGCTCTTTGCGTCATCCTTGTCGACGCGCCCGTAGGCGACGCTGCCCGAAAGGTACTTCGAGAAGGAGGTGTTCGACTCGGTGGAAAGGAAGTCCGGCAGGGCACCGCAGGAGAGCGAAAGGCTCGGAAGGGCCATCGGCTGGCTGGCAAGGTTGGTGACCTTCAGGGTGTAGAGGACTGAATACTCGGTGCCTTCGCCGTCAAGGATCTCCCAGGATTCGTCATAGCGGAGCGTCCCCTGGTTGTCAATGCGGTGGGTGCTGAGCGTAGTGGGGCCGATTTCAGGCTCGGAACTCTCAAGAAGGGTCTGGCCCCCCGCGGAAAGGGACATGAAGGGGATGCGTTCCTCACCCATGACCACAGGAGCGTCCTTCTTGGATTCGTTCCTGGTCTGGACGGTGTATTCGTCCAACTGGACTGCCTGGATGCCACCGCCCATGGCGTCGATGGTGACACTGAATTTCCCTGGAATGCCCATGACGACGGGTTCGCGGACAATCTGCTCCGCCGCAACCGCCGCGCCGACACTCTGGGGGGCGACGACTGGCTTGGGGGCGGCGATGGAGGGGTCGGCAGGCGCACTCGTGATGACCGCCGAACCTGTGGGATGCTGCTGCGCATACTTCGCCTCGGCCTCGGCCTTACGCCAGTTGTGGAAGAGAATGACCACCATGGCCACAATGCAGCATAGCGAGCCAATGACGGTTACGGGATCAAATTTCTTCATTCCAATGGAAAGGGGGTGTGATGTGGGGTGATTGCGTCAAACAGACGCCAGAAAACGCTCCAGGACGCCGTCAGCGGCCGCCCTTGTCCTCCCTTGGGGGCGGCACGGGATCCACCAGGTCGCCGCGGTAGAAGGGATGGCACCTGAAGAGCCTGCGGATTGTCAGGTAGCCGCCGCGCCAGAAGCCATGAACCAGGAAGGCCTCCCTGGCGTAGGCCGAACAGGTCGGGGTGAAACGGCAGCACTTCGGCTTCAGGGGACTCAGAAAACGCTGGTAGCCACGTATGAGAAACGCACAGAAACGAGCCGCCAATGACGACCCCCTCGCAGGGGAGACGCCGCCACAACCCTCTCTGTCAGCAGGATCCGACATCGCCGTCAAAATGGGGCCCCGAGGCCTCAAGGACGCCAGATTTCCTCAAAAGCCGACGCAGGTCCTTCATTACGTCCCCCATCTTGGCACCCTTGATGAATCTCCTGGGAATCATCAGGACCCAGCATGGCTTCAACTCCGGAAGAAGAAGACGCCAGCATTCGCGGAAAAGACGCCGCGCACGGTTGCGGACAACCGCGGAATGGTCAAACCTGCGGGAAATCAAAAACGCCGTCCGACAGCCTTGCTCCGACGACGTTCTCAAAACTACGATTACACAGTGACGGCCAGCCAGGTTGACGCCACCGTCACGAACAAGATCCAAGTGCGCCTTGCAACGAAGCCGAGCATCGCCGCCAAAGGCTTTCCTGCACCGCTCATCATGGGATTCGGACATCGCCAGAGACAACTCCACGGACTCAAGATACCGCGAATCCCAGCGGAGCGCAGAATGACTAGACCGTCAGACGCTTGCGACCAACCTTCCTGCGGTGAGCCAGAATCTTGCGCCCGTCCGCAGTGGACATGCGCTTGCGGAAGCCATGGGTGCGCTTGCGGCTCTTGTTATGGGGCTGATAGGTCATTTTCATGGTCGTAATTCCTTAAAAAATGGTGATATGTGTCGCTAAGTAAAAACCTCTTGAATGGCAAGCCGCTTAATATAAGGCGGTAAGGAAAGAATTGCAAGCAAAGGCGGCTTTATGGGCAGTGCCTCATACACGAAAGGCGCGAAACGGGTGGGAGGGAACCACGAATGGGTTTGGTATGAACCACGAATGGACACGAATGGGAAATTCAGAACCACGAATGGACACGAATGGCGCGAAAGGAAAATTCAGAACCACGAATGGACACGAATGGACACGAATGGACACGAATGGACACGAATGGGCTGGAGGGAACCACGAAACACGCGAAAGGCGCGAAAGGAAAATTCAGAACCACGAATGGACACGAATGGACACGAATGGAACCACGAAATACAGGAGTGGAACCACGAAACACACGAAAAACACGAAAAAAGGCAGGGGGGATAGTATGAACCACGAAAGGCACGAATTGATAGTATGAACCGCTAATGGAGAAGGATGCCTCCTTCCCATGGAGGAGGCGTCGCTACGGCGTTTCCCGTGCTTTTCGTGGCTACAGCGTCTCGTCCTCTATCGTCGCAACCCTATCCGACGAATGCCTTGTACTCCTCTTCGCTGAGGAGTGTGTTGATGGCGGCTTCATCGGGGTCTTTGACGGTGCAGATCCACCCATTTCCTTCCGGGTCGTCGTTGACCATTTCAGGGTGTTTGTCCAGTTCCTCGTTGACGCTTTCGACGGTTCCGGTCACGGGCATGAACACATCGGAGGCTGCCTTGACGGATTCGATGACGCAGAGCGGTTCCCCTCCGTGGATGAGTGTTCCGACCTGTGGCAGTTCGACGAAGGTGATTTCGCCGAGCTCATCGGCGGCGAAGTGTGTGATTCCGACCTTTGCGACACCCTCCGCGATTTCGATCCACTGGTGTTCCTTTGTGTACTTTTTCATAGTGGCCTGGGCTCCTCTTTTCCTGCGTGTGTTGTTATGCTTGTCTATGGATGATTGAGTGTGCTGACATCTGCCAGGACAATGGCCTGCGCCGCGACCGCCCTGCCCTGCCCGGCATCTCCCAGTCCGTTGCCGCTCTTTGACTTGACGGAGATTCGCGCGGCATCCGTCCCCAGCAGATTTGCCAGGCTTTTCCTTATGGCGTGGATGTATGGCGAAAGCCTTGGGGTCGATGTGAAGATTGTGCAGTCGAGATTTATCAGTTTCCAGCCCTGGAGGCGCGGATCCCCGAGGACCAGCCTGAGCAGATTTGCGCTGGGCGTCTCCTTCCATGCATCGTCCGTGTCCGGGAACCATCCTCCGATGTCTCCCATGGCGACCGAGCCCAGGATTGCATCGATGACTGCATGGAGGAGCGGGTCTCCGTCGGAGTGTCCCAGGGGGCCTCGCCCATCGCTTGTGGGGATTATGACTCCTCCCAGCGGGAACGGCCTGCCCTCCCCTAGTGGATGGAGGTCGAATCCCTGTCCGATTCGGAGTTGTGTCCCTTCCACGTGGCTACTCCATGCAGACAGCATGTGCGATCTTCTGTGCCGCGTCCCGTGCCAGCTCCTTGTATGCGGCGGATTGTGCCAGTGCCATGTCGTGCATCAACGGCACATCCGCGGTTGCCTCGACGCTTCCCCTTCTTGGCGGCGTGTCTCCTCGTGTCGGGCGGGCGGTGTATTCGCAGGTCATTGTCAGCCTGTAGAGGACGGTCTGGTAGGAGTCGCTGTCGCTGTGGCGAGCCTTTGAGTCCCGCGTGCGTGCGCTGGCGAGGCGTCCTTGGTCTATCATGACGATTTTAACGCTGACATCCAGGGTGGCGTCCTGTCGGCTTGCGAGTTTGACGCCGGGCGTATTCATGATGTGTTCTGCCAGGGCGTCTTGCAGAAGCATTCCCATGGATGGTTCTGCGGTCGTGTTGTTGATTTCCGAGACTGAGATGTCGCGCATGTCCTTTGGCAATGCGCTTCCGAACCGGTAGTGTGCGCATGATACTCCCAGGAGGAGTGCAGCCGTAAGCAATGCGATGGCGTGTCTGTTCATATCCGTGGTCGTCTAGTCGGCGTTTTCGGGGAATTGTTCGTCCAGGACGCTCTTTGCGTCGGCTCCCGCCTTTGTGTCGTGGTAGTCCCTGTTCAGGTCCAGGAGGTACCGTCTTGCGGTTTGCGGGCGGTAGTGGTGCTTATTGAGGTAGAACTGTGCCCGCTCGAGCAGTCTTGCGGCCTCGCGTTCCCGTGCGTCCTGGATGATTTTCCGTGCCTCATCCCGTCTTTCATCGTCCTTTGGAGCCTGTTGGAGGAAGCTGTTCGCCTCCCTGATGGCGGCCTTTCCGAGGTGTCCGTCGCTGTCGCGCTTGGCGGACTCCCTGTCCAGCAGCCTTGCCAGCCGGAGGCGTGTCTCCGCGTCATTTGGTGCCAGCTTGATAATCTGCTGGTATGTCTCCACAGCCTCCTCGACCTTCTTTGCCTTCTCGTATTTTGCGGCGAGTGCCAGGCGGTCTCCGAGGGACTGCTGGATGCCGGCCTCGTAGCGGATGATGATCGTGTAGATGTTGATGGCGGCCTCCGGGTCGCTTATGCCCAGGAACGTGCCGCGTCCGTTCTCAAAGTCCTCTGCGAGGGTCCGCAGTTGATCCAGGACATTCTCCAGCGGGATGTTGTAGAGGTGTTCGTCCAGGAGGTTCCTGTATGCGTCCAGGGCGTCGTGGGTTTTTCCTGCGCGCAGCAGGTTTTGTGCCTCCAGGTAGAGGAATTCCGCGCGTTTGCCCTCGTTTGACTGGATCTTCGCGGCCTTGCGGTAGTTTTTCGCCGCCGCCTTGTAGTTTTCCCGGGAGAGCGCCTCTTCGGCATTGCGGACAAGCGCCCGTGTCTCGGAGAAGTTTTCGAAGTCGGCCAGGGGATTTGCGGTGGAGTCGGCGAACGCAGGAATGACTGCGGCGACCAGGCAGGCAATCAGGGATGTTCTGGAGAAAAACTTCATCGGCGTCGTTATGGTACATGGAGGCGGGGCGAAGGGGTCGCCCGCCGGGATGCTGGAAGCCCCGCTACGGCGCGGGTGCGAAAATCATGGGATTAAGATAATTGCGGTTTACTGGTTTGTTATAGCTTTGGGATGCACCTGATGAGACCTCGAAAGGCGGCAATTTTCGCACTCTCCAATGCCCCGGACCCGGCACTTGTGGAGGAGGGCAGGAGGACGCTCTCCCTGGCGCTGGGGGGCGTCGAGGTGGTTCTTGCGCTTCCGCAAACGCCTGGACCACGGAAGTTTGCCGGGGACGACAGTGCGCGGGCGGCGTGTTTCAACCAGCTCCTCGAGGACGGCTCGGTGGACCTGCTTGTCTCGGCATGCGGCGGCTACGGGGTGACACGCATCCTCCATCTGATAGACTTTGATCTGCTTCGGCGGTCGAGGAAGACGCTCTGTGGCTACAGCGACGTCTCCGCGCTTCTTCTTGCGGCGATGTCGCGGGGGTGCACCCGCCTCATCCACGGTCCGATGATCTGCTCCAACTGGGGGCTGCCCCCCGCTCCGGAACTCCTCCTTGAACGCAACATATTCCTGGAGCTGCTGGACGGGCGCCCCTTTGCCCTGGAGGATTCCCGGTTTCCCCCAATGAGGTTTCTGAAGCAGGGGAGGCTCTCCGCCCCGCTGGTGCCGACGAACCTGACAATGCTGGCAAGCCTCCTTGGGACGCCGTTCATGCCAGACCTCAAGGGGTGCATCCTTGCCATCGAGGATGTCAACGAACCAGCCCACGCCATCGACCGGAAACTCAATCAGCTGAAGTCCGCAGGAGTCCTCCCGCAGCTGGCGGGATTGTTGTTCGGGCATTTCACCCTGTGCGAGGACGCGGAGTTCCTCCCCGGAATCATGCGTGAGTACGCGGAGTGCGTCAAGGGGCCTGTCGCCGTCGGATTCCCCCTCGGGCACGACCACCCGGTGAAGAGCGTGCCGCTGAAGCGGGTGTTGTGAGTAGAGGCCGGCTGTCTCCTCCTGAAACGGCGAATCCCCTTTCCCTGCTCCCAAGAAATGATTCTTCTCTGCTTATATTATTTTTTTTGACAGAGAGGCGGAGTTTTCCCGCATTGATTGGAGGCTAGAGAAGTCTTATGGATTTGGAAAAGTTGGGTCTTCATGGCAAGAGCATCCTGCGTCTGCTTGATTTGACGGACGAGCAGGTTGTCGGTCTTGTTGAGCTTGCCGAGGAGCTCAAGGCCCGTAAGAAGAGCGGCGCGAATCTGAAGGACGCCCTGCTCTATCGCAAGAACATCGCCCTCATCTTCCAGAAGAGTTCGACGAGGACCCACTGCGCCACCGTCTGCGGCGTCCATGACGAGGGCGGCTACACGGAGTATTTGAATGCCCATGACCTTCACTTTGGCAAGAAGGAGTCGGTGAAGGATTCGGCCCGCGTCCTGGGCAGGATGTTTGACGGCATCATGTTCCGGGGCTATTCCCAGGGTGTGGTCGAGGATCTTGCCCGCTACAGCGGGATCCCCGTCTGGAATGGGCTTACCGACGAATGGCATCCATCCCAGGTATTTGCGGACTTCCTGACCATCAAGGAGCATTTTGGCACCCTGAAGGGGCTTAAGCTGGCTTATGTCGGCGACGGCCGCAACAATGTCGCCAGTTCTCTGATGGTGGGCTGCGGCAAGGTCGGAATGGACTTTGTGGATGTCTGCCCCAGGGAGCTTTCCCCCAGCGAGGAGGTGCTCCGGCTCGCCCGCGAATGCGCCGACCGGAATGGCTGCACGATTGAGGTGAGCCACGACCCCGTCCAGGGCGTCAAGGGCGCAAACATCCTCTACACGGATGTCTGGGTCTCAATGGGGGAGGAGAGTCTTTTTGAGGAGCGCCTTGCGTTGCTGCGTCCCTTCCAGATCAACATGGAGATGGTGCGCAACACCGGGATGCTCGAGTCCGGCAAGGTCATTTTCCTGCATTGCCTGCCCGCCTTCCACGACAACAACACGGAAGTCTCCAAGGATGTAGGTGCGATGGAGGTCTCCGACGAGGTCTTCGAGGCTCCATTCTCGAAGATCTTCGACGAGGCGGAGAATCGTCTCCATACGATCAAGGCCATGATTGTCGCATCGCTGTCGTAAGGCGAAGCCAGTTCACGGCTTCCTCCTCCTTTGCAAGGCGAAAAGGGCACATTTTCGACATTTTTCCTGGTTTTTGCAGCCACATCAACACCTATTCACTTTCCAATGGAGGACAATTAGATGACTCAGCGCCGCATGATGGAGGAACTCAGCTGGGATGAGTTCTGCAGGCTTCCCCTTGACGCCCGTGCCCCGTATTTCAAGCAGTCCAGCGGGCGTCCCTACCACTGCGTCATTGCGCAGCAGTTCGACCGTGAATCCCTGGACGCCCTTTGCGACCTGGCGACCCGCATCCGCCGCATTGCCAAGTCGAAGGTTGGCATGGAGTTTCTCTCGACGCTGATGCGCAACAAGCGTGCGATGCTCTACTTCACGCAGCCAAGCACGAGGACCTTCCTCTCCTTCTTCTCGGCATGCCAAATCCTCGGGTTCTCCCCCGCCGAAGTCCGCGACCCGTCCATTTCCAGCGAAATGAAGGGCGAGACCAAGGAGGACACGATTCGGACATTCAGCTCCTTCTTCGACCTCATCATCATGAGGACCCCCGCCCAGGGATTCGCGGAGCAGATGGCGTGGATGATCTCCCGCACGGAACGCCCGGTGCCAATCATCAACGCCGGCAGCGGAAAGGACCAGCACCCCACCCAGGCACTCCTCGACATCTATACGCTCTCCCGATCCTTCGAAAGACGGGGCGGAATCGACGGCAAGACGGTCCTCTTCTGCGGAGACCTCGCACGTGGAAGAACGGTCAGGTCGCTCTCCGGACTCCTCCTCCAGTATCGCAATGTCAAGCAAATCTTCGCCGCCCCGGACTGCCTCCAAATCGGGAAGGACATCCTGGCGCAGCTCGATGCCGCAGGCGTGGAATACGAGGTCACTAACGACTTCAAGGGAAAGGTGGCAGAGGCTGACGCAGTCTATATGACCAGGCTCCAGGATGAATGGGACGACAAGCCGGGGGACAGCTCCTGCGGATACAGGCCGGAAGACTACTATTTCACCGGCGATGACCTCAAAGTCCTCAATCCAAAGGGGGTAATCATGCATCCGCTCCCTAGAAGGCTGGAAATCTCCACCGTATGCGACGACGACCCGCGGGCCGTCTACTGGAGGCAGGAACGCAACGGCATGTGGATCAGGGCCGCGCTCATCGCCACAATCTTCTGCCGCGACCAGGAAATCACGCAATACTACATGCTGAACAACCGATAGGCGAGGTTGTGAAGGCTCCGACCCAGGCGTTTTCCCTGTCTGCGGGGGAGCCTTTTTTGTCTTATGCAGGGTGTTATTCTAGGGAGTTTAGTGTAGTATAATTCATATTGTCGCCACGTGCCCGATTGGGCTGTCCTGTGTCTGGAGCCACTCAATATTTTCCAATTTAGGGAGGCAGGGCAGGGCGGGGCGGATAGCGGTTCCTAGGTGGATTGCATGGCGCCTCCCGTGTGATGTGGCAGCGCATAGCCCACTTGTGTTCATTATCACACAACATATTGATTATTAGAGCGTTATACTGCGCAAATCCCAGCGTTTTCCCTGTTTATTTGCGCAAATGGGCAGATACGCTGCATCTCGCTTGTGTCCACTGTGTTGTGGTGCTATTCCCCGTTTCCGTCCGACACTATTTGTCGTATACTAAGGTATAGTATAGTTCGGGTAATTCAACTATATCAAACTATACTTCTGTATATACCTCTCCCATATAAGGTCGTATATTCCTGGGTGTGGTGGGATTTGTGGCGGGCGCGCCGGAATGGGAGTATAGTATGTTTCTGTACATAACTTTCCCGTTTTTTGGTTTTCATTGGCGTGGTTTCCCTTGCAATCTGCCGTTGAATTTCCTAGAATAGGATTTGTCGGATTCTTTACGCAGGATTCCTGGCTTGTCCATTTTTGGTCCTGGAGTTTTGTTTTTTCCTATTCTGCGGTGTTTTTCGTGTATTGTTGTGGTTTTTCTTTAGTGTGCGTCAAGTTTTAGGAGGGGATGCTTAGTGACATCGAGTCAGACAGAGCTTTTCACGCAGCAGCTTGACCGTCTTGGGGAGGAGCACTTTTTGGTGTTGCTATGGGCGGCGGTCAGTGCCGACCGTCAGAAGAAGTACAACATAACCAACTGCTTTGACGATTTGAAGGCGGGTGGGATAACTCGGACGAAGCAGACTGCCGTTGCCTCGGTTGAGGCGATGCACCTGCTTTGTCTGATAGACATCAAGGATGAGCGGAACCGCAAGAACATCTACCTGACGAACTTTGGCGGCCAGGCTTTGGCCCGTCTTGCGGAGAGTGGTCGTTTTCAAACAAAGAAATCTCACTTTTTAGAGGAGCTAGTCTAAGGCATGCAGAAGATCATCGGCATAGGTGGCGCGGGGAGCAAGATTGCGACCAAGCTGAGTTCCGACTCCATCATAGTGAACGTGAGTGAGGTTGAGCTTGGGAAAGTGAGTTCCCATGGCAACAAGATCCAGGCGGTTTTGCGTGGCGGCGCTGGCATGTACAAGGGATGCCGCATGGATCCCGAGCTGGGGCTGGAGGCCTACGCCTCCGTGAGCCGCGAGTTGGAGAGCCTGATACGCGGTTCTCTTGTCATAGCGGCGACAGGCGGCGGAACCGGCAACGGCATCACGAAGGGGCTCATGGAGTATCTGGTCAGCCGCCAGGAGATCATCCCGATTGAGCAGAAGACCATCTTTGCGTTGATTCTGCCCTATTCCCGCCTGGAGTCTGCGGAATTTGTCGAGAACACCTCCATGTTCCTGAACGACTCGGTGGCTCCCGCCATTGACAGCGGCAACACCGGCAACATCTTCATGTTCTCCAACCGTCTCAAGTTCGAGAACCGGATTCCCGAGGACCGTTTCAACCAGATGATAGTCGACTCCCTGAAGGTATTCCTGTCTATTCCCCAGAAAAATGCCGAGCTCAAGCTTGTGGAGGGGCATGTCGACCAGGAGGACTTCGACCTCTTCCTTTCGAAGCCCTACTTCAACCACTTCACCGTCTTCCGCTACGACCCCACCCAGGAATTCGGGAGGCAGCTTCAGGATCACGGCAACCAGCTCCTGCTGCCGGCGGAGCAGCCCATCGAGGCGCTCTTCCTGATGGAGATTCCCGCGGGCGGCGACCAGGCCGCCTTCTACAACCTGGTGGAGTACTTCAACAGGCAGGGAGTCAAGCCGCTTTACAGCGTGGCGGAGAACTCCGAGCTGACCGAACCCCGCGTCACGGTCGCGCAGCTTTACAGCCGCAAGCCCGCGGAACTCGTCCACGACTTCAATACCGTTGCTGACGAGCATGCCCAGACGAAGGTCAAGAAGACCCTCAACCAGTTTGTGCAGCTGGAGCACCTCGAAGTCAACATGGCTGACGAGGCGCGCAAGGTCAAGACCAGCGGGCAGGACGAGATTGTCGCCCTTCTGAAGCGCATCCACAAGATCTAGGGCGAGGCAGGTCTTCGTCCCTGGTTCCCATCCAGTTTTGTTCCAGTATCATTTGGAGGATTGCGCGGAGGGGCGTCCGTCTACTTCCGGTTTTCGTCCGTCCGTGGCAATTGAGCCATCGTGCAGCAGCGCAGATATCTTTCAGACAAGGAGTTGAGCGAGTCTTCGGGGAGTATTCCCTCCGCGCCCCCGCAGGGCGAGCGCAGGTATCTTTCCGAGGAGGAGCTAGGCGAGTCTTCGGGGAGTATTCCCGCCGCGCCCCCGCAGGGCGAGCGCAGGTATCTTTCCGAGGAGGAGCTCCACGGCGTCGTCGACGACACCTCCGACGAGCAGTTTTCGCTTGAGGAGACCCATGTGGGGCTTCGCCTTCCGCATCGGTCCCCGGAGCCGCGTGCCGACTCCACGCCGGTGGAATTGCCTCCTTCCCAGGAGGGTGGCGTGCTGCGCCGCCCCGTCGTCCAGGGCGCTCCCCGGCTCTCATCCATGTCCCATGGCGTGACGGCATTCTTGCAGGCCCGTCTTCCCGAGACCCTGAACACCCTTCCGCCTGCCAGATGCGAGGCCATCATCCGCGACTTGGAGAACGGCGCCCCGTATGCCATCGGGTCGCAGCTCTTCCGTGGCGCGGAGAGCATTCTCTACCAGGGGACCTGCGAGGGATTCAACTTCATCGTCAAGTCAATCCGCAACAGGTGCGACCATTGGCTGGGGGACGTCCGCACGAGGAAGGACACGGGGAAGCTGAGCGACAACGTCAGCTATGCGACGAAGTACAAGCACCTCTCCAACGAGTGGAAGATGGGGCAGCTTCTCCGCGAGACGGCTCCGAACCCGACGCCTGTCCAGCTTTATTCCATGCGGAGGGTGAAGAGGCTCGGCCTTGAACTTGGCTGGGACCTGCTCATGGAGCGCATCAATGGACTCGACTTTTCAGACAAGAAGCTGCTTTCGGTGCTTTCCCTCTCGGACAAGCTGAGGGCGTGCATCATGATGGCGCAGGCAATCCATCAGCTCCACCAGCGCCGAATCGTCCACCTGGACATCAAGCCAAGCAACTTCCTCCTTGACCGTGACGCGAATGTGCGCCTGATCGACTTCGGAATCTCCGTTCCGACGGGATTTCAGAGCCGCACGGTGGCCGGCACCGCGGGGTATTTCTCGCCGGAGCAGATATGCTGCAGGACCCTGGGGGAGGATACGGATGTCTTCGCACTGGGAATCACCTTCGGAGTCCTCTTTGGAGGGCGGACGCTCATGCAGAACCCCGAGGAGGCGAAGAGCCGCCAGTATCGACACAGCGTAATGGTTGACATGGAGAAGAATACGCTTCCCGCCGTCACGGATATTCCTGAACTGAACGGGGTCTTCAAGCCCCTCGCGGAGGTGATCAGGGACTGCACGATCTTCAAACGCTCCAGCCGCATCGGCAACTGCACGGCGCTGATTGCGCGGCTCGTCCAGGCCGCCGAACTCTGCAAAGTCAAAATCTGACGTGGAAGGGAACGCTTCCCCTCCCGTTTGCGTGCTGTGTTACGTAACCTATTGCAGCTGAGTATGTTAGATAGTCTACTGCGCAAGATTGCGCCCGTGCCTGCCGTGGCAGGTTTTCTGTCATTGCCAAGGCGGTTCGCCCTTTAGCCTCCATATAGTCGCCTGGGAGCCGGGCGACTGCGGCTGCTACAGCACCTTGCCCTCCATTCCTCCAATCCCCACGCCTCCTTCTATGCGCATTTCGCATCTGGCATACATCCTTGTCATTGCCGCGTTGTGCGGGATGGGGGTGTTGTTTCTATACAGCACGGGGTATCTGGGGCCTGAGTATGCGGTGCGTTCCAACTACCTCCGGCAGTGTCTCTTCATCGGCCTTGGGGCGTCGGTTGCCTGCGGGATAGTCGCCCTGTCTCCGGGGCGGAGCGCGTGGAGGGCGTTTGTCTTTGGCGGCTATGGCGTGTCGCTGCTTCTCCTTCTGCTGGTCCTGGTCTTTGGAAAGTCCATTGGGGGCGCCCGGCGCTGGCTCTCGGTGGGGGCGTTTCTATTGCAGCCGGCGGAGTTCGCCCGTGTGTTCACGATAGCGGCGGGCGCATTGCTGCTGGACGGGCGGACCCTTCCGCGCCGCTGGGAGGCAATCGTCGGGGCAATCTGCTTTATCGTCCCGATGGCCCTTATTCTCCTTGAACCCTCCTACGGCAACGCGGCCTCCCTGGCGGTGCCGATGGCGGTCATCTTCGGAATGCGGTATCTGCCGCGTCCGGTATGGACCCTTGCGATGGCCCTGGGCGTCGCAATGATGATCTGCGCCGGGGCGGCAGTCTGGCATCTCCGGACGCGGCCCCCTGCGGAGAGGGGCGTGTTCATCGGGGCGGAGGCGGAATCGAGCTTCTTCCGTGGATATCACCTTCGCCGCCTGGACTCATTCCTCTCACCGGAGGGCGGATGGAACGAACAGCAGTCGCTGATGGCGGTGTCCGGCGGGGGGCTTACGGGAAAGGGGTACCTGAACGGCACTATGAAAAACCTGGGGTTCCTGCCCAGGACCGTCGCCCCCACAGACTTCATCTTCGCAGTCGTGGCAGAGGAGGGCGGGCTCCTCTTCGGCGTCCTGCCGCTGATGCTGCTCTACTGGATGCTCTTCGCAATACTCGCCACCTGGGCGTCGCGGGCGCAGGACCGCCTCGCGCTCAACATGATTGCGGGAGGCATGGCGCTGCTCTTCACCCACGTGGTGGTGGGCGTCGGAATGGCGGTGCGCCTCCTTCCAATCATCGGATTGCCGCTGCCACTGCTCTCATACGGTGGCTCCTTCACCCTTTCAGTGTTTATTCTGCTGGGGGCGATGGCGTCGGTGGAGTGCCATCGCACCAGCCTGCACGCAGATAAATCTACGCAGGAAGAGGATACGGGATCCTGTGTCCTACGTGTCGGACACCTGCTGAAGATTCATCTTCACCGAAAATGAGTGACATTTTATTTAGTTGTGTCCAATACGAGAAAGCGAATAAAAAGAAAGATTTTTTTGTGTATTAGTTGAAAAAATCGTAAGAGCCAATAGATTTGCTCTGTTCCGTAGTTCCAGCACACTGGGTTTGAGAAGGCCCTTGTGCTCCGGTCCGTCGGCTCAGGATACGGGATGTCATACTCTTCCTTCCGTAGTAAACACAAAAACACAAAAAGGGAAAAAAAGATGAAGAAAATCACTGCATTCCTGATGATGCTGGCCATGGTCGCGTCCTTTGGAGTCTACGCACAGGAAGCCGCTCCTGCAATGGAAGAGGCTGCTCCCGCAATGGAGGAGGCTGCTCCTGCCGCTCCGATGGAAATGGAGGACGACTCCTGGATGCCCGTCGTTGAACTGAGCGCCACCTGGCAGTCCAAGTACATGTGCGATGGCAAGGTTGTCAATCCCCATCCCATCACCGCCCTCAACGCCTTCGTCGGCCTCGGCGGCTTCCGCCTGGACGTCTGGAGCGCGATTGACATGACCGAATACAACCGCCCCGATGGCGGCAGCCGCGCCTACAAGAACAACCGCGAGTATCGCGCTGAGGAAATCGACTACGAGATCGGCTATGCCTACACCTTCGCCGACCTCCTGCCCTTCTCCCCGCTGACCCTCGACATCGCGTGGAAGTACTTCCAGTATCCCCGCGCCCTGTTCAGCCACGACAACCCGCTGGACATGACCGTCTACCTGGACAACCTCCTGGATCCCGAGGGCGCCGCGTTCCTGGGCACTGGCGTGACCTTCCGCTATGACCTGGAGCACTACACCTGGTATGCCTGGTACGACGTGACCTTCGGCTACAACTTCACCGAGAAGCTCTCCGCCTCTCTCTCCTCCAAGCTCTACTGGGGCACCAAGTCCAAGATGCGCGCCGCCTACGGTCTGAACCGTGACGCCATCTCCTCCCTGCTGCTCCGCGCCCAGGCCAACTACGCGCTCTGCGAGCACCTGACCCTGAACGCATTCCTCGAAGCTGGCTACGCCATCGACCGCGAGGTTCGCCAGAACTGGAAGGCCTCCGACATCAACAACGAGGAGAACTTCCGCGCTGGTTTCGGCGTCGCATACGCATTCTAGTCGACACTGAATCCTGAAAAGACGCGTCCGTTGGAGAATTCTCCGACGGGCGCGTTTTTCATTTGGAGAAGGGGGCCTTCTGCTCTTCCCAACTCCTTTTCTGCCGCATCCGGGGGTTGAAATATCAGGGAAGGCGTGTGGATTCCACTTCGCCTTGCCACTCCTCCAGTGCCTCCTATTCCCTGGAAAGGGCGGCCGCGTATGCGCCGTCGTGCTCCGGGGTGGGATAGAGCTGCCGTTCCTCCTTGAGGGAGAATTCGGGGTGTGTTTTCAGGAATTCCCGTATTTGGAGGGAATTCTCGTCGTTTTCGATAGAGCAGGTGCTGTAGACTATTCTTCCGTTCGGGCGGACGAGCCGCGCCGATGCCTCGAGGATCCTCCTTTGGACATCCAGGAGCCGCCGCAGATTCGCCTCGGAAAAATTCCGTCGGACATCCGGGCGCCTTCTTATGACACCCGTGTTGGAGCATGGGACATCCAGGAGAATGGCGTCGACGGATGCCTCCTCGAGCGTCGGCCGTGTGGCGTCCATGAGTTGGACCGATGCGACATTGACATCCTTGAGATTGTCCTTCAGCCGTTGCATCCGTGGTTCGGCGGAGTCGCAGCATATCAGTCTTCCCTGGCCTTGGAGTCTTTCGGCGATTGCGAGGGACTTTCCCCCGGGTGCTGCGCAGAGATCCGCGATTGTCTCCCCGGGGCGAGGATCCAGGAGGGCGGGCGCCAGGAGCGTGGATGCGTCCTGGAGATAGTATTTTCCGGTGGGGAATTCCCCCGTTGAGGTTTCGACGAGCGCCAGGGCGTCCTCGAACCGGAGCGGATAGGGCAGGCTTGCGAGCGAGCCTCTCCGCCTGGCCGTCGCGGTGGCGGTAAGCTGCAGGATTTCGGCGAGTTCCCTGGTGCGTTCCCTTCCAAACTCCCTCTCCCAGCGCAGGTGCAGTTCTTTCGGCAGCTGGCATTGGACATTTTCGGGCGCATCCTTGAGGAGCCCCTTGAACGCCTCGGCATCGGGGGCGTCCCTGAGGAGTCCTCGCAGGACGGCGTTGACGAATCCCGCCTTCTCGCGCCCGCAGATTCTCTTCGCGTATTCGACCGCCTCGCTGACGCACGCGTACGGCGGAAGCCCCGAGAGCGCATACATCTCGGTCATGGCCCATTCCAGAAGGAGGAGCATCTCAGGGCGCAGCTTTTTGCAGCGTCGCTTGAGAATCCATTCGAATCCGACCTGGAGCCTGTTCCATGAGAACCAGAGATTCTTAAGGAGCGGGGAAGCGGAGTCCGGCACTCCGGCGCCTGGCGCGGGTGGTCTTGACGCGATTTCGAGGAATTCCCGCAGTGCGGTCTCGGCGCCGTTGGTTTTGCTCTCTTTCGTGGTCATTTTGAGGGGAGGAAATATAGTAGAAACAAGCGCCAAACCTCGCTTGCGCCATCGTCGGCGAAAGCCTGAAAGGAGAGTGTTTCCAGGCGCCTTCAGTTCTCCCCCATAATTTATCCAGTCCCCATGCTACACACGCCCAGAATCAATCTCTTTCTTGCCTCCGCGCTGCTTGTCGCGGGGCTTTCGCTGCATGGCCAGCAGGCCGGCGTTTCGGCGCAGCAGGTGATGAGCGCCCTTGCGGGAATGCGCTCCGACATCACCCTGATGCTTGACAGGCAGAAGCAGCTCTCCCTGCGCATCGAGGGCCTTGAGGAGGAACAGAACCGCAAGAACGAACAGATCCGGCAGCTGGAGGCGCTCTGCAATGCGCTTGCGCAGCAAAACCAGTCCCTGGAGACACGCCTCGCCGAACTCCAGAAGGCCTTTGAGGCAGACCAGAGGGCGCGGAAGGACGAACTCCGAAACCTCTCGAAGGACCTGACGAATGTCATCAAGTCCTCCACTACGCAGCCCGCGCCAGCCGCCACGATTCCCGCCAACATGAGCATCAAGGAACTCAAGGTGGAGTCGGGGGACACCCTCTCCTCAATCGCAAAGGCGGCGGGATGCACGGTGGCGCAAATCATGGCCGCAAACCCAGGCCTGAAGTCCGCCGATGACATCCGCGTCGGACAGGTCCTGAAAATCCCCGTCGCGGGAAGGTAGGCGGGATGCTTACGAGATTTGCATTTCTGAAGGGCGCGTGGAGCCTTGACGGGGCGTCGCTGCTGCGCATTCCAGGCGTCAGCGAGGTCCATCTTGCCGGCGGCGACGACGGCCGTGCGGTGGTTGTCCTGCGGGGGCCGTCAAAGGAGTTTCTCGATACGGCCGAGGGAAGCCTTCCTGCCTGCGGGAAGAAGGAGATTCTAGACGCATCCGTCAGCCGTTGTTCGCTGAATATTGATTATCTGCCATGAGGACGGCGTGATATGAACCAGATTGATGAGAAGCAGAATGCCGGCGGCGCACTTCCGCCGAAGGGGCGGACGGGATACGTGGCGTTGCTGGGGCGGCCGAATACCGGCAAGTCGACGTTCCTCAACACGGTCCTGGGATGCCATCTGGCGGCAGTTTCGTCAAAGCCCCAGACCACCCGCCGCTCCATGCTTGGAATCTACAACGACGACGAGTCCCAGATCATCTTCCTGGACGCGCCGGGCGTCCACCCCTCGAAGATTGCCATTGACGAGGCGATGGAGGAGTCCGTCTCGAAGGTCCTTGAGGATGCGGACATTGTGGTTTGCCTGATAGATCCGACCCGTGTCCCTGGCGAGGAGGATGCTCTGGCCGCGGGTTTGGCGGCCTCCTGCGGCAAGCCCGTCCTGCTGGTCTTGAACAAGTCCGACGTGAGCACTCCCGCCCAGCGTTCCGCGAGCCTCGCCTTCTACCGCGAGCGTCTTCCCGACTCCGAGTCATTGGAGATGAGCGCATTGGACGGTGCGTCTGCCGGCAGGTTGATTGCCCGCCTGAAGTCGATGCTTCCCGAGGAGTTCATGCTTTACGACCGCGAGGGGGTGACGACTGCCTACGAGCGCGACATTGCGGCGGAGCTCATCCGCGAGTCGATTCTCGAGTTGATGCGCGAGGAGATTCCGCACGCCATCGCGGTTACCATCGAGTCGTGGAGGGCATCCGAGAACCGCGTGGAGATCGAGGGGACGCTCACCCTGGAGCGCGAGGCCCACAAGGGAATGGTCATAGGGCAGGGCGGCCGCATGATCAAGATGATCCGCCACTGCTCCGTCAAGAAGATTTCCGAGCTGTGCGGCGGCGCCCGCGTCGACCTGGCGCTGCGGGTGCGGGTGGTTCCACACTGGCGCAGGCACAAGCAATTCCTGAAGAATATCAAGCTATGGGAGTAGTCCGGTCGATCTTGAAGGCCATCGACCACGTGCTCGCACCGCCCGTCTGCCCCGTGTGCGGAGAGACGCTTGCCGAAGAGCGTGAGGACGGGCGGCTCTGCGGCAGGTGCCGTTCCCTGGTGGAGGAGGACGGCGGGGCACGGCGATGCCGGCTCTGCGGAGCCGGCATGGATACGGCCCTGGACTTCTGCGCCGACTGCGCCGCCGCCAAACGCCCGTGGAAGGCGGGGACATGCGCATTCCCCTACGAAGGGGAACTCGCACAATGGATTCTCGCATACAAGTTCGGAGGACGCACCGCAATGGCGCCGTTCTTCATCCGGGAGATGACACTGGCCTGGAAAAGGGATTGCGGAGACTTCCAGGTGGACGCCGTGGTCCCGATTCCACTCCATTGGCGCAGGCTATGCCAGCGCGGCTTCAACCAGGCGGAGATTCTGGCGCGGGGCGTCGCAAAGGGGCTCGGCGTCGATTGCCTGCCCGCCCTGAAGCGGGTGCACTCAACGGGACACCAGGCGCGGCTGGCCGGCGCCTCCCGCAGGAAAAACCTCAGGAACGCCTTCCGCGTCGCCAGGGCCGACCTTGTGGACTCCCGCAGGATTTTGGTGGTGGACGATGTCTTCACGACAGGCTCCACCCTGTCGGCCGCATGCCAGGCCCTGCTCAACGCGGGAGCCGCCGAAACCGCCGTGCTTGCCATGGCGCGTGCTTGAAACTACACAGATGCGTTCCCTGTTCTGGACAATACTGATACTCGGCGTGATTATCGCGCTTCCCTTGTGCCTGAGGAGGAGGGACGCCATGCCGTTGCGCGCCCCCAGGAGCCTTGTGGTGATTACGGCGAGCAGCGAGGCCGTGCGACACGAAATCGAAATGGCCTTCCGCGAACACCACAAGGCACTCCACGACGGGGAGGAGGTGACTATCGACTGGAGGACTCCCGGGGGAACCTCCGAAATCGTGCGCTTCATCCAGAGCACCTATTCCGCGAATGCAAGGCACGCCTGGATCGAGGAGGGCAGGGGGGATTGGGACGAATCCGTCTCTTCGTCGGTCTTCGCCGCCACCCCTCCCGCGGACGCGGCTGGCGCCGAGGCCTGGAGGTGGTTTCGGGGGAGCGACGTGGGGATAGACGTGGATATCCTGCAAGGGGGAGGCCAATACGATCACGAGGGGCTCCGTGCGGCAGGGATTCTGGTTCCGTCCGGAGTCCGCTCCCGCCATCCCGAGTGGTTTTCAGGCGACGCCCCGATTCTTTCGCCTGGCGGCGGCGGGGAGGTCTGGTATGACCCGTCGGACTGCTACTACGCATTCTGCTTCGCGACCTTCGGAATCGTCTACAACCGCGACCGACTGGCGGCGGCGGGGTTTTCGGAGGCGGAGATAGGCGGCTTCGGGTCGAAGTGGAGCGATTTGGCGGATCCCAGGCTCTACGGCGCAGTCGGGGTGGCGGATCCCTCCCAGTCAGGGTCGATTACAAAGTGCTTCGAGATGCTTATACAGCGCTCGATGCAGGATTACATCTCCGCGCTTCATCCAGGGGAGGATATCGCCACATACAAGCCGACTGTCGAGGAGCTGGACGCCGCCTGGTCGGAGGCGCTGCTTCTCCTGAAACAGCTCGGCGGCAACGCGGCGTATCTCACCTTTTCGGCCAGCAAGGTGCCCGTGGATGCCTCAATGGGGCAGATCGCGGCGGGTATGTGCATTGACTTCTACGGACGGAGCCAGGTCGAATGGAGCCGAAGCCAGCTTGGGCGCGAGGTGATCTCCTACCGCACGCCTACAGCCGCCTCCACCGTCTCCGCCGAGCCGATTGCAATCCTCCGCGGCGCACGCGACCGCGAACTCGCCGAGGAGTATGTCGACTTCCTGCTCTCCGAAAAGGCACAGAAGCTCTGGGGCAAGGAGGCGGGAGCCCCCGATGGGCCGCGGGACCACACCCTCTACAGGCTGCCTGTCAGACGGGACATGTTCGAGGGGGACGCGCTCAGGGACACGGTCTTCGGGGATGAACGGCCACTCCTCCTGGCCAGCTCCTTCCAATACCGCGGCGACTGGACGGGCTCGCTCTTCACCGCAATACGGGTGCTGGTGAAGACTATGCTCATCGACTGCGGCCCCGAACTGCGCCAGGCATGGGGCGAGATTCTCCGCCAGGGGGGCATGGAGGCACTGCCGCCGGAACGCCGCGCCGCCTTCGCAAGGCTCCCGTTCCCATATCACGAATCACGCCAGGCGACGCGACGCCTCGCAAATCCCGAGGAACAGGCCATTGAACGCCGCGGCTGGATTGAGTTCTTCAGAAAAAGCTACGGGGAGGCCGCCGCCGGGAAAAAGTGACTGGAGAATCACGCCATCTCTGGAAAAGGCGGAGATGCAATAATACATTCTCCGGAGCGTTATGAAAAGCATGCGAAGACATCCCTTCACATTGATGGAAGTCATGATCGCCGCCTTGGTGCTCACCCTGAGCGTGGTGGCCACCATGTCCATTGTGGGGACCAGCCGCAGCAAGCTCCTGCGGGAGGAACGGCGCTGGGCAAAGGAACACTACCTCCTCAATGTCATGGAGTACTATCTGGCGACAGGCCCCGGGTCCTCAGTCCCAGAGGCGCTTCTGCCGGAGGGCTGGAATGCCTCATGCACCCTGGTGGATGTGGAGGACGGGCTCCCCGACGCCGCATACGATTCCATCCAGGGGTGGCGCCTGTGCGAATTCCAGGTCTCCCTCTTCAATGACAAGGGGGATTTGGTCGCCGAGCAGTCCGTGCGCAAGATTCTCAAGGAGGAGGACGTGGGATACGTCTCCATGGGGGCAAGATGAGAGTAGCGCGCATCCGTCAATTCACTTTCCTGGAGCTGGGCATCGCGATTTCAATCATGCTGGCGGTGTCGCTGGCGCTCTACACATATTCCCGCGGAGTCAGCCGCAGCTGGGAGAAGATCATCAAGGAGAAGAACCGCTTCCAGGAACTGCTGAATCTCGACCGGGCCATCGACAAGGCGCTCTCCAACGCCGTCCCGTTCACCTGGACGAGCGACGACGCACCCGGAGACAGCGGAAAGTTCCCCTTCATCCTGGCGGAATGGAACCGACTCAGGGTCGCATATCTCCACGAACTGCATGACGCAACGGAGGGGGCAATCCGCTTCGCGGAGTTCCTCGTCCAGGACGGAAATCTCTATCTCACTTATTCCGACAGGCCATTCTACCAGTGGAGCGACCTGGGAGGACGGGACCAGACAGTCCTCCTGGCGGAGGGCGTCCGGCAAATCCGGTTCTCATATCTCGACTGGTCGGCGGACGAAGACTCCGACTGGGAGGACAGGGCCGTCTGGATGGACGACTGGGAGACGGAGGTCTCCGAGAGGATGGACGCGCCGCTCGCCATCATCATGACCGTGGAGTGGGAGAACGGCAACCGCGAAAGCTGGTGCCGCCGCACGATGGGAAACTCCTACCGCGAAAGATTCGGCCAGTGGGATCCCCTGGAGGAGGATAAGCAGAAATGACCAGGCCCCGTCACAACGAAAACGGAATGGCCCTGGTGATGGTGATGGGCGTCCTGGCCACGGCACTCGTCCTCGTCGCACACCTGATGGCTGTCTCCGAACTCATTACGAAGGAGGCGTACAGCGTGTCGTCGAAGGGGCTTATGCGATACCAGGCCGAATCGGCGGCGGAGGTCTCCTTCTGGCTGCATCTGACGGACAGGAGGCTCTTCTCGGACCGCACGCTGGGACAGACCGAGGACGACGACTTCCGCGCGGCGGAGGACTTCCCCCCATGGATGCTGGACGGACGCCCCCACTTCTTTGACGAGGACTCCTGCGTCGTCTACATGAATTCAGGGGAGTCCGGGATACGCGCCGACAATCTCACGCTTCTCAAGCAGGGGCTGAATCCCGTTGACGACGCGGATGTCCTGGTTGAGATCGATGACTTCATCGCCGCATACAACGACTATGTGGACTCCGACGACCTCCGGTCTCTCAATGGCTACGAGGTGGACGACTATGCGGCGGAGGGCTTCTACACGCTCCCCCGCAATGGCCCGATGGAGTTCAAGGCGGAGCTGTACTGGCTGCCGGATTGGGCGAATGTCATCACGGGTGAAATCGCCACTCTGCCGCCTATGCGCATCTCATACAAGTATCCCGCGGGATCGAAGACTTCCATCTTCTCGGCAACCGCCCAGGAAATCTGCTTCATGCTCGGAATCGACGAGGGGTCGGCGGATTTCCTCGCAATCCAGGAGGCGCTGAAGCGCTGGCGCGAGGACGGGACGCCGCTGGAGGAGTCCCTCGATGCGACGCTGCTGATTTCCCTGCAGTCGAGGTTCAGCTTCACGGAGGCCGGCGTCGCGGTCGTGGAGGCGAATGCCTACGACAGGCAGCGGGAAATCATGTCGGGCTACAGGGTCGTCCGCGAGGCTAAGATGTCATCAAGGACATTCTTTGCGGACAAGAAGAAGGAGTGCCTCTCTGTCTGGGAGCGTAAATGGCGGTAGCCTTCCGCGAATGTCTCTGGTGCCAGATCACCTCGCTGCACGTGGGGCTTGGCCGCGCCGATGTCTATTTGATTGACGGGGCGGAGGATCTTCCGGTGCTTGCCGGTTCGGTGGATTTGGCGGAGGCGGGGGTGGTTGGAGCCGGCACGAACCTTATCGGAAGCGACCGTGACGGGCTCTCCATCGTCCGGCTCTCGGCGTCCCGGGAACCGGAGTTCCAGGAAGGTGGCGTCCTCCGCCTCGGCGCAGGGACTATGCTTCCGCGCACCGCACAGCTTGCGGCGGAGGCGGGGCTGGGAGGGCTTGCGCCTCTCTCTGGAATCCCGGGAACCCTTGGCGGCGCGGTCATGATGAACGCCGGGGCAAATGGCGCGCAGATATCCGATTTTCTCCTGGAGGCCGAGGGGATCGACCTTGATACGGGAAAGCCCTGGCGCTGGAGGCAGGGCGATGGCGGATTCGCATACAGGCAGTCGCCTGTCACCCAAAGGATGATCGCACTCTCCGTTACGCTGAAGCTGCCAGGGTCAGACCCCGAAACGGAAAGGCGCAGAATCACGGAGGAGAGGGAACGGCGGCTTGCCGCCAACCCGCAAGGCCCGTCCGCGGGAAGCATCTTCAAAAACCCGCCGGGAGAATCGGCAGGACGACTCCTGGAGGCCGCGGGATGCAAGGGGCTCTCAAGGGGAGGGCTCCTGGTCAGTGAAAAACACGCAAACTGGATATTGAACCCGACGGCAACACCTACCTCCCAGGAGGACGCACTGATGCTCCTGGCGGAAATGCAACGGCGGGTGCCAACGCTGGAATTGGAGGTCCGAATTGTTCGATAGTTTGTAACTTGTTGAAAATCAACAAGTTACAACACAAGTATACTATACTTCCGCAACCGCGAATATGGCGTGGTAGGTGACTGCGACCCTGCCGTCGCCCCGCCCGTGCATCGCCTGGTATTGTCTTGAGAATTCCTGGATTTTCGCTCTGTTCCAGGCGGTTTTCGTTCCTGTTCCCGTGACTCCGGTGGCCTTGAGGTGGCGCAGGATGTCCAGCGGTGTCTCGAAGAGCATCGTCTGACTCTTCTCGTAGAGTTTCAGGATTGTGAAGCCCGCCTTTTGGAGCATGTTCCTCCATTCGTCCATGGTGGCGTAGTGGAGCCGTCCACCGGTAAGTTCTCCGATTTCGCGGAGGTTGTCCGGCCCGAATGTGGTGAAGGCGAGGACTCCCCCTGCATTGAGGGAGCGTTTGATTCTGTCGAGGAGCGCCTGCTGGTTTTCCGCCCACTGGAAGACCGCGTTTGCGGCGAAGAGGTCGTTTTGTCCAGGCAGTTCGACGTTTTCCACGTCTCCAGCGATGAATGCCGCTTTTTTGCGTTTCAGGTGGAATCTGCCGCACTCCGGCACAATGTCAATCAGCCGGAGTTCCTCGTATTCGAGTGCCTTCTCCATGCATTCGGTGAGGATTCCCGTGCCGCATCCCGCCTCGACGATGCGGGGGTACAGGCGTCGTCCCTGCGTGGCCTCGACGAGCGTCCGCAGCAGTTCGTGGGCCATCTCGCGCTGGACGCATGCCGCCTCGTCGTATGTGTCGAGGCTTCTAGCGAAGCGTTGCCTCACCAGCGGCTTGTCAATTTGGTTCTCCGAGGGAGAGGAGTTCATTCCAGGAGGTGAAGAGTTCGAAGGGGGAGTGGGGTGCGTCGAGCTCCAGGAGTGGAGTCCCGAGTGCGCTCCAGTGGGCCCGCTGTGATTGCGGCGGGAAGATGCGGTCGCGTGTGGAGACAAGCGCCCGGGTGAAGACGTTGGCCGGCGCAACGCCCTGGGCAGAGCGCACGCGCCCGGCAATTGAGCGAAGTTCGGCCTGCTGGGATCCAGGGGAACGATCTCCCAGCGGATACGCCTCCGCCGACTGCCGGCTGCCCGCAAGACGCATCATGAAGTGGCGCCGCGCGTTGGCGTCCCCCCAGTTGGCGATGGTGCCGTCGAAGACCTCGGGGGAAATGCCGCGCTCCTGGTCGATGGGTGAGAGCGTCCCGTTGATTGCAGTCGCAGACGTGAAGCCCGGCAGCCCGGAGGCCATGCACCACTCGGCAGCCGCCCAGACGCCCAGGGACCAGGCCGCAAGGTGGTACTCCGAATAGCCGCATGGCAACGGCCACTGGACAGGACGGGTGTAGTCGTATAGCACAACCAGGTCGAAGCCGTCCAGGGAAAGATGGCGTGTCGCATGCCAATCCATCCCCCAGCCCGTGAAAAAGACGAGCAGGCGGTCGCTCCCACGCTCGATTGTCTCTGGAAAATGACCCATGTGCAAAAAATACGACTCCAATCCCGGCAAAGTCCATAATCTAAGAGTTGGACCCCGCCCCGCCGTCCATATATGGAGTGAAGAGGAAGAACCCACCTCCTCCTCCGCTGACGCATACGGCGTGGCAGGGGGGATGAGATGCAATAGCCTCGAAATCCGCGAAGTCAGTGACTTCTTATTGAACTACAGTCAAAAGTTCCTTTCCGCTGATGCCGTATGCCTGGGGCACGTCATCGTCCAGCAGGACGCGGATGTACTCCTCCATGTGCGGGGCGAGACCGCCTTTGCGCATCTCGTCCAGCGTCATCCACTCCATGCACCCCTCTGTTGAGGATTTCAGTTCCCCCGTGAAGGTGCTGGTACGGAACATGAAGACAATGTATTTTGAGTTGGCTTCGACTTCGGCGGGGGAGCCGTTTGCCCGCTCGCCGATGGTCTCCCACTCAACCACCCCGCACATCCGCAGGTTCGCGACCGTCAGCCCCGTCTCCTCACGGATTTCGCGCACAGTGCTGGCTGTGATGGACTCGCCAGCCTCGACATGCCCGCCGGGAAACGTCAGCCCGCACCACGGGTTTGTCGCCTTCGGAAGGCGGTGCTGCACAAGGATACGGCCAGTCGCCAAATCCTCAATCATGCACATGTTGCAAAGGGTGTTGTTCATTGGCCAGGCTCTTCATCTTCATGATGCCTTCCACATTTTCTCCCTGTGGCCTGCAAGAAAAACCTGCGAGGGCAGGAAGCGTGATGGCATTGTGATTCTGCGTCCCTCCAAGGCCTTGAACTGCTCCTGGAACGCCTTGTTCGAGTAGTATTCCCGCAGGGATGGCGAAAGAATCAGGCGGTAGTCATCGTCCAGCGAAATCAGGTGCTTGTCAAACGCCGCATCGTAGGTCGCGGCAAGACAAAGGCCATTCGTAGGGTTGAGACGGTTCGCCTTGTCCTCCGCCCAGCCGCTGATGTGACTGGCGCGGAGCGTCTCGACCACAGAAAGGCCGCAGAGGCAGCATTTGAAGTCGAAGTTGCGGAGCATCATCTCGCGGAAGACATACTGGTTCTCTCGCACCTTGATTGTCGCAAGCCTCTCCCTGCCCGTGAGGGAATTGACCTCTATGCCATCCTCCCAGTAGAGATTGCTTGCCGTAAGCGGGATTCTGGCGAGATGCGAGGCCAGATGGGCGGCATCGGTGGCTGTCGCAGCCATCTCCAGCATACGGTCTCGACGTGCATGGACAAGCTGGAATTCAGCCAGTTTTCTTATTGCCGCCGAGTAGAAGTGCTTGAGATAGTAGCTTGGACTGACCGTTCCGGCAAAGAAGCCCCGTCCCTCGCGCCCTTCGTCCTGTGCAGTCAGAACAGCGTGGTAGAGCGCATTGAGTCTTTCTGCGTCGGTTATGTCCCAGAGGGTTTCACTGGCGGAGAGAAGGGAGGTCTTCTCTTTCAGTATGCCATTGAGTCGCTCCAAACCTATGACGTATGAAGGCGGGGCATTGCTCCCAGGCGCGGACTGTGCCTGGGCATAGAGAAGAAAGTCTTTTGCCGTGCCATTCAGTTTTTCAGCCTTCATCTTCTAACTCCTGATTTCTGATTATGAAGGGTAACCTGTCCAACCGCTTCTTCACTTCGCATTCCCAAATCACAATCACATGCCAGCCTGCCGCCTCCAGCGCGGCGTGTTCCTTCTTGTCCCGTGCAACATTGCGGTCGAACTTGGCCTGCCAGAACTCCACGTTGGACTTGGGCATTGTCGCCGTCTTGCACCCTTCGTGCCGATGCCAGAAGCAGCCGTTGACAAAAATGACCGTGTGCCACTTTGGAAGCACGATGTCGGGATGCCCCGGCAGTTTGGACGAATGCAGACGGTAGCGGAACCCCAGTGCATGCAGGTGACGGCGCACGACCATCTCCGGCTTCGTGTCCTTCGACCGAATCCGGCTCATCACCTCGCTGCGCTGTTCTGGGGAAAGGGTGTCCATTAGATTCTTTGGCCAACCTGCCTATTTAATCGTTATGTATTTCTGAAAACGGCTATTGGGACTTTGCGGAATCGTCATTGCCAGACGACCTTGCTCAATAAGTGGCGAAATGCATCTTTCACGAACATCTTTCCTGTTTTTTAGGGATAAATGCGTCATTATTTCAGCAACTGAACGAGGAATGGCGCAAAAATCTAGAATGTCAGACTGAAGGTGCTGAGTTGAGAGCCTTTTCTTCGTCCGTTTGAAAATGCCTTTGTCAGCATCGACTTGGGGGGTAGCACCCTTGACTTGGGGGGTAGCACCCTTGACTTGGGGGGTAAGGTCCCCGACTTGTGCATTGACTGGGGTATCGACTGGGGTATCGACTGGGGTATCGACTGGGGTATCGACTGGGGGTGTTTGTGCCTCGACTTCAAGTCGGTTATATGGGAGGATTACGGAAATGGTGTTCTCTCCAAATTCAAAGATTCCCCTGTCGTAGGCGTTGATGATTTTCGGGACTCCACGGCCAGTTCGCTCGCTGATGTGCAATTGCAGGAAGATGGTCGAAAGATCCGGATTGACTGGCACAGAGACGCCTTCAAAGAACCCTTTTACGGTCTGCTTGGGAGGCAGCGCCCCGTGCGAGAGGATTTCCACACGGTCGCTGTAGGCGCAGAACATCGGCGAGTTGAGATCCGTCCAGCGGTTGTGGACAAAGGCGTTGATGACCGCCTCCCTGTAGGCGTCGGCGTTGAACAGCGGGACTTCCTTCCTCTCGATGACGCGATTGCGCTCGTCTGCCTGCGGGATGTTCAGCACATCGCCGATTTCAATGGCTTTGTCCAGGGAGTAAAGCAGACAAGTGCTGCCAAGTTCGCGGACAGAGTACATCGTGGATGCCTTGTCCTTGCCGTTGAACATGGCAAACCTGATGTTGATTCCGCTGTCGTCGGAAAGCAGTTGCGCCAGCAGGTTGTATTTGCCGTCGGGCATTAGGAAGCCAAGGTTTCGCTTGAAGGTGCGTTTGTTCAGAGTGATTCCCTTGGAGGCGTAATAGACGAAGAGCTTGTCAAACGTAAGATCCTGCCTTGTTGCCTCGGTATTGGAGAGCGTCGGAGGCCCATTGCGCAGTATTTGAAACAGTTCCGATTCCCGTTCGGGGTACTTCGTAAGGACTACCTTGCTAGAGCCGATGCGGAAATAGCGAACATTCGCAAAAGCGGTCGGGACTGCCTTTGCCGCCGCGATTTCCAGCAGGACGATACGCTTGCCTTCCATCTCGACCTCGTGGAAGGCAAAGGCGGTGTCTGGGGACAGCTGCCGTGCTAGAAAATGTTTCAGCGGCTCACGCTTCACATCGATTGTCGGGTCGAAATCCGTGCCTATGATGGCATGGCTGTCATTGTCAATGTCCCAGGCCAGATATCCAAAGTCATGCCCGTGGAATGCGGCGGAGTTCGCCAAGGCGGAGATGTATTCCCCAAGCTGATTCGGCTCAAACCAATTGGCCTTGAATTCAATCCACTCCTGCTCCCGTGGATATTCCAGGAGGCTCTGGATGGTTTCTATGTGCTTTTGCATCGTTTTCATGGCGTTGTTCTTAATCTGGAGAGACGAAGAAGAACGGGAATGTCAGCCCGCACCACGGGTTTGTCGCCTTCGGAAGGCGGTGCTGCACAAGGATACGGCCAGTCGCCAAATCCTCAATCATGCACATGTCGCAAAGGGTAGTCTGCATCTACCGTCCAACTCCATGGAAATAATAGCTGTTCCGCAGAACGGCATTCTGTTCCACTGCTTTCGCCGTGGCGTAGTGCGGTTCTTTCTCTTTCCTGAATCCGTAAAGATTGATTGAAAGTCGTCATGGTATGACAACTTTCTGGAATACAGGATATTATGTCATCCGACAAAAAAGATGGTCTGCATTCACCCGGAGCGTGTTACGTCACTTGCCAAACATAGCATATATCCAGAGATAATCTCCCCCAACGGCGTCATTTACTTTGTCTCCGGCATCCTGGCAGGCGTGGTTGCCAGATTGACGATGGGACAATAGCCGTTTATGCTCCGGACAATCCTGGACAATTCACAAAACCACTGATTCAGGATAGATAATTGATTATGTCCATGTTTGTTAAATACCCTCTACGCGACCGCCATGCGCTCAGTCATGCGGCAGAGGCGCGCAGGCATCTTGTAGTGTAGATGCCAGGTCACGTTGATTGGCTTGCTACCGTTGTGGGAAACACAATCCGCCGGACCGAGGAAGCAATAGCTGGAAGCGATGCCGTCGCTATTCCTGTTTTCGCGGACAAATAGCAGAATCGTCCCGGTTCCCTTGATGTAGCGTTGGCCGGTGGGTGATTCCACGCTGGTGGTACTCTGCGACTGCCAATGGAACAAGTCGTCGCTGATAGCGTAGTCCAAATACATGGTCGTCGGCGAATACTGCTTTTCGGACTTGTTCAGCGTCACCATGAAAATATCCGTATTGATCTCCGGCAGATATTTCACGCCCTCCCGCATTTCCGGAGTGCTGCCCAGTTTCCAATTGCCCAGCGCCGTCAGGATCTCGTCACGGGTGTAGTTGGCATGAAGTTCCAGCGGACAGTCAAACGGCAGCTCCGGTTTCACCGTGACCAGATCGGTGTTTTCATACAGATAATCCACCAGCGCCAGCAGCTCGTCATAGGCGGGACCATTCGCTTTCAGTTGTGCGATGCTTTCTGGCAGGGATTTGATTTCGGAGCTTCCTGTCCACAGACTGAAGTGGAGCATGGTGAGCAGTTTCGTTTCATCATCGGAAAGCCTTTGCAATCTTGCCTCCGGAGCGCGCAATAATTCCTGCATGGTTTTCAGCTGATACGCCGAGTTCATGTGACAAATCCGCAGCAATCCTTTCCGCAAACGGTCCTCGTCCGGGATCGTGAAATTCTCGCGCAGATTCGCTTTCTGGCAGAGCCGGGAGAACAGCGCTTTCTGATAGATCGTCGTCGGGCGCAGATGATGGTAGTCCAGGAAATTCGCCAGCGTTAATTTTATACCGGACTCGCTTTCAAAGGTGGCGATCCGGCTGACGATCATATTCTGTCGTCCGTTACTGATACTACTCTTGATGTTGGCCAGAATCCGCTCCTGCGCTTCTTTTTCCAGTTCGATATGGCACCCTGCCGGAAGATGCGGGAACCCGTGTCCCAGTTCGTCCGCTACATTTTGTCCGGAAGCGCCCAGCATCGCCCGGAAACGGTATTCGAAGTTGAAGTTCCGGTGGGCATTACCGACGAAGTCCAGCACCGTCAGGCACTCCTTGTCATCACATAGACGCAATCCGCGCCCCAGCTGCTGCAGAAACACGGTCAAACTTTCAGTAGGACGCAGGAACAGAACCGTGTCGATTTCCGGGATGTCCACACCTTCGTTGTAGAGGTCCACGACGCAGATCACGTTGATTTCCCGCTGGCGCAGTCGCTGCTGGACGGTATCCCGTTCCGAGGACAGAGAATGGGCAGTCAGCACGGCCGAATGGACACCATGTTCGTTGAAAAACGCATTCATATATTCCGCGTGGTCCTGACTCACGCAGAAGCACAGCGCCCGGCATTGTGCGATATCCAGCAGAATCTCGTGCATCTTCTGCAGAACAAGGAACGCCCGCTGGACGTTGCCGTTAAAGATGTTGTTCAGCTGCGTTTTATCGTATCCGCCGTTGGTCCACCGGAGCGAGCTCAAATCTACGCAGTCGCTGATCCCGAAATACTGGAACGGTGACAGCAGTTTCTTGTTGATGGCATCTGGTAGCCGAATCTCCGCCGCGATATGATTGTCGAAATACTTCAGAATATCCATTCCGTCATGACGTTCCGGGGTGGCGGTCAGCGCCAGCAGATATTTCGGCGTGAAATGCTCCAGCAGTTCCTGATAGCCTTTCGCCGCCGCGTGGTGGAATTCGTCGATGACGATGTAGTCGTAATAATCGGCGGGCAGCTTCCGGCAGAGATCGTTGGAGTTGAGGCTCTGAATCGAACAAAAAAGTCGCTCCAGACTTTCCGGTTTGTAATGGCCGACCAGCAGTTCACCGAAATTCTGGTCGCGCAGAATGTGCCGGAAGGTCATCCGACTCTTGGTCAGAATCTCCTCCCGATGGACGACAAATAGGAACTTGGCATTCGGAATCTCTTTCAACACCCGCTTGAAATCAAACGCGGCGATGACCGTTTTGCCCGTGCCGGTGGCGGCGACCACCAAATTCTTTTTGCGGCCGTGAATCTCCCGTTCGGCGCGGACCTTGTCGAGAATCTCCTCCTGATATGGGTACGGCGTCACGTCCATGAACACCATAGCATTGTCTTCTTCCCGATCGCCGCCCGCTTCGTGTGTCAGCGCCTTAGCGAGCTTTTCGCGGGAACTTTCGTCGTAACGGGAGAACTCCGACGTGTTCTGATAGGTCTCAAACGTGGCACAGACCTTGTCCCACAGGTACGGCGACTCGAACTGGCTGATCTTGAGGTTCCATTCCAGTCCGCTGGTGAGTGCCGGCTTCGAGATGTTGGAGGAGCCGATATAGGCGGTCCCAAAGCCGTTTGCCCGGTGGAAAATGTAACTTTTTGCGTGGAGACGGGTGCGCTCCGTATCGTAGGAAACCAGCAGTTCGGAATTGGGGAGTTTCTGCAATTCGTCCACCGCTTTCAGTTCGGTCGCGCCGAGGTAACTGGTCGTGATGATCCGGAGCTTTTTCCCGTCCGCCGTGGCCTCCTTCAAGTAAGGCAGCAGCAGACGCAGACCGCTCCAGCGGATGAAGGAACACAGGATGTCGATGCTGTCGGCGGTCAGGATTTCTTTTTTGAGCTCGCTTTCCAGCGTGAGATCGGAGGCCGTTCCAGTAAACAAGGCGGCGTTGGTAAGCGGCGTATCGGGCCGGGGCAGCGGTTTTTTAGCCTTATCCTGGATTTTCAAGAGATACATCAGGTCTTCGACGATCTTTTCCGCCTCAACGGGGAACGAAGAATCGTTCTGCCCGATCACTTCCAGAAGCTGATTGCAGAATTGCGCCTGGCGCTGTTTCTTGTCATCGCCTTTGATACTTGCGAGCGAATTGGCGATCAGTTTGGTCAGATGAAGCGCCAACGCGAAGGAACTTTCCTCGGAATCCAGCTGATTTTTCTTCACCTCAAAGCTGTCGGAGATCCGGCTCAGCCGTTCCTCCAACGCGTGCGTGATCACGCTTTCATAAATTCCATGTATCAACTCGAAATCCGCCATCCTTTCTATCCTTTTGTTTAGTTTTGGCTGCCATGCTACCTGTCAAATATAGCATATTCCCCGAGGCAATCTCCTCCAGCGGCGTCTTCCCTTTGTCTCCGACTTCCTGTCTGTCGTGGCTGCCGTCCAGGCTCCGGACGGCATCGGCCAATCAGTCACCTCTCTGTTCCGGGGTAATCCGGTAGCGGCTGCGTTGTTTTCCGAGGGGCGTACCCGCGAGTCTCACCCCATAATCTCAGCGGGTCTGATTCTATATCATCTGAAAAACCATGAAGTTGTTACATGAGATGACGTCCATTGGTGTCCATTCGTGGTTCTATCCTTTCTCCTTTCACAGCCGTCCCATAACTTGACGGCGCAGTTGAAAAAAACGGTGTCATGGACATCTTAATGGCAG
>URJM01000010.1 GCA_900548225.1 uncultured bacterium | reverse complement strand
TCATGTTATTCCCCCCGACCGCCCGCCCCAAGAAATCCCCTCCATCCAAAGGACGTACGCGCGAGCGCACGTCCCCCGAACGCGGAGACTGGAGGCGAGTCCACATGAAAATGCAGGATTGCCGCCAATGCACCACGATGACCGAACATGGGGGGAGAGAGGCGAGTGTTTGCCTCCCATGCGCAGTCCATTGCACCACTACGACCGAATGCGGGTGTGGAGATCGAGACTACCTCGACGCGGGAAGGACGCGGAACCACGCATCCCGAACCCGCCGTGAGGGCGCTTTTCCCCTCCTCCTTCCAAGGGGATGCATTCCTTCTTCGCCGGCTGTTTTTCACCGCGGCGAAAACGGCCATTTCCTTTTGATTCCCCACATTCTTCAAAAAGGCTCCTTTGACTCGTTGAACCTTGAACGACACCTTACATTCCGTCTGTCTTCTCCGATAGGGCGGTTTTCTTTTCCTGTTTTTCCTGACGTGCTGAAAGGTTTTCCCTTTTTTGCGCGTAGTATTATTGAGCCCATGTTCTGCGTGTTGCAGAGCCGCCCGGCTTCCTGAGTCCCTTCACCACATCTATTTTTTGCACCAATATGCCCTTTTCGCTCATATCGCGCAGCAGCCTTTCCGACCTGGCCTCCATCTATCTGGAGCGTCGTCGACTTCATCCTGAGGAATTTCGCGGAGGCGGGATTCTTTCGGAGGAGCGTGTAATAGTTCCGACGCGGGGGATTGCAACCTGGCTTGAGCAGCGCATGGTCAGGAGCGGCGTAGTTGTAATGGGCTTTGAATTCCCCGTCCTGTCGCAGGCATTCAGGAGCATTCTTGGTGGTTCCGTCAAGGATTTCAACGAGAAGGCCTATTCCACCTCTGTGCTTATGTGGCAGCTTGTATCACTGCTCACCGACGCGAAGGTTCTCGGGAGCGACGAGGCATTCACGCCCCTGAAGCAATACCTCGACCTTGAAGCCGACGCCGATTCCAGGATAATGCGGGCATTCCAACTTGCCCAGAAACTCGCCGCACTCTATGACCAATACCAGAGCTACCTCTACAGGACCCTGGCGAGCTGGGCACGGGGCGAAAACCTCGACTCCACCATCGAAAAGGCAGGCAACCCCGTGAAGCTCCCCAAGGAACTCCTGTGGCAGTCCCACCTCTGGCACCGCCTGCGCGCGGGATGCGGGCAAATGTCACTTGCCGAGGCAATCGAACACTTCCTGACAACGCCCCCTGGCGACGGAGCGCAAATGCAGCCGCTGACAGTCTTCGGCGCCACAATGATGCCCCCCGCATACCTCGAAATCCTGGTGAAATACGGCGAGGCGGCGCCTGTCAACTTCTACTACCACAATCCATGCCGCGATTTCTGGGGAGATAACCAGTCCACACGCAGGAAAGACCCCCTCCAGGAAGACGACCTCCAAAACGACCTCCTCGCCGACTACGGACGGCAGGCACAGCAATTCTTCAATGCAGTCATCGACCTGTGCGGCGACACCAGCGACACGGAAGCACTTCCGGAGGAACCCGATGCCAGCACTCTCCTGGGAGCCATGCAGCAGCTTATCCGCGGGAATAGAAACCCCGTCGGCAAGCGGGAGTTTGCCGACGACTCTGTGACCATCCACAAGTGCCACAACCAGGCAAGACAGGTCGAAGCCCTGCGCGACAGCCTCCTGATGCTCCTCAAAAAGGGCAATGCAGGCGGAAAACCCGCATATACCATGAACGACATCATCGTCATGGCACCGAACATCGTCGACTTCGCGCCAACCATCAAGGCTGTCTTCGACGCCAGCCCCCTGAAGGACCACTATGCGGTCACCGACCGATCCATTCGCGAATCAAACCTGCTCGCAGAAAGCTTCCTGCAAATCCTCCTCCTCACAAACTCACGCTTCGAAGTCACCAGAATAGATGCACTGCTTGACGCACCAGCGCTGAGACGCCGCTTCGCATTCGGAGACGCAGACGTCATCGCGATTCGAAGCTGGCTTGACGCGACAAAAGTCCACTTCGGATTCGACGGCGCAAGCCGGGCGGACGCATTCGGAATCCCAGTCGAGCAAGCGGCGGGAATCGAGGAATTCACCTGGCTCCAGGCACTTGACAGGATGCTTCTTGCATTGGCGGTCGAGCCATCGCCCGTCGAAGAGGAAAACGCCACCTCCTTCGGAGGACTTTCGCCATATCCCGCTGTCGGCGCCGACTCCGGCATCCAGGCGCTCGGCAACCTCTCCATGCTCGTCCACAAATTGCACGACACAGTCGTCGACCTGCGTTCCAACTACCACCGCACAGCACAGGAGTGGGGCGACCTGCTCTCTGAAATCCTGGACACATTCTTCACACGGGACTCCGAGAGCGCGCGGGACATGGCCATCATCGAAGGCAAGCTCAGGGATTTCGTGGAGTCCGTCAACAACTCCTCCATGAAGGAGAAGCCCATCCCCTTCCAGGTAGTCCTCTCGACGATGCAGGACGCCCTTGAGACAGCCAGCACCGCCGGAGTCACCGACCCCTTCCTCGGAGGCAGAATCACCTGCTGCTCCATGATGCCCATGCGGGGAGTCCCGTGCAAAATCATGGCGCTGCTTGGAATGGACGAGGGGAAGTTCCCCAGGCAGGAACTCCATCTTGGATTCAACCTCATCAACGACGGCAAGCTCCTCCCATACTACGTCCGGTCAAAGACAGACGAGGACAGATACCTCTTCCTGGAGGCATTGCTTGCACCGAGCGACAACCTGCTCGTCTTCTACAACGCCTTTGACGAAGAAGACAAGGCGCCCCTGGCTCCCTCGACAGTCATCTCCCAGCTCATTTCATACGTAAACCGCATCGCTGACAAGCCGCAGATTGAAGTTATCCATACACTTAACTCCTTTGACATCAATAACTTCCGCAAACAAGACGCACCCCTGCCCTCGACTTTGCGGGACAAATTCGCCTTCGACGCAAGTTCAAGGCGAATTGCCCAGGCGGCGTTGGAGGCGAAGCGACGCCCCGACACGAAGTGCGACGAGGGTGGCGCGGCAGCCCGGGAAATCGACGTAGGCGAGCCAGAGGAACTTCCCGAAGCCATCACGATAAGAGACCTGGAGAGGCTCATAGAAGACGGAGGCCAGGCGTTCCTGCAGCATGCCCTCGGATTCAACAGGGACGACAACGAGGCGGAGCCGCTCTCCGACCACGAACCCTTCCAGCCGTCTAGCCTGGACAAATGGGTTCTCTACAGGGACATCTGCGACTCCCTCAAGGAGGAACTCGGCAAGGAGGCACCCTGCCTTGATGCAGGCAGCGATCAAATCGGGAGGCTCAAGGACAAGATGCGAAGCACCGGCCAGCTCCTCATCGGGGACGTGGGGGAACTGGAGATGCGCGAGGCGCTGGAGACTATCAGGAAAAGCCATGAACAACTACCCGACATTGGCGGCTGGGCACGTGGAAAGACCATCAACATCGAGGCGAAGTCGGTCATCAATGGCAGGACAATTGCCGTCACGGGGAACTGCGAAGTCGATGACGAGGATAATCCGACAGCGGTGTACATCCCGATTTACGGAATGCCCGGCACAAATGGAATCAAGGAGAAATACCTTGTCAAGGCCTACCTGAGGCTTCTGGTCCTTTCCCTGCAGCGGGGCGCCTCCACCGGGTTGTGCGCCAGGATTCTCGCCGTCCGTGCCCCAGGTAGTTCAATGAGAATGTCCTTTTTCGAGTTCCTTGGCGCCAACGCCGACGGCGGCCAGCCCCTTCAGGGATGGCTTGACAGGCTTGTCGGAGAGTTTCTTGCCTCATACAGAAGGCCCGTGATGCTGAAGGATGATTTCTCCTGGCGCGCGGTGCAACCCCCCAACAAAGAGAAGGACGACGAGCCGTTTGGGGACGAATGGCTCTTCCCTGGCAAGAAAAACAGGGACGCAATGGAAAATGCGAGGAGTCTTTTCCCGATGGTCAAACAGGGTCCTCTGCTCCATGAGAATGAGGAGGATGAGGGCGATGAGGGGGATGAGGAGGATGATATCCAGTAGCAGTCAATGGGGAGCGATAGAAGGATTATGACACAGGACTTTGACGTCAGGAATTGCAATTTGGAAGGCGTAACCGTCGTCGAGGCGGGTGCTGGCACAGGGAAGACCTACAACATCGCGGAGATATATCTGCGGTTGCTTCTGGAGGGGCACGTGGACTCCCTGGAGCAGATACTCGTCGTCACCTTCACGGATGCTGCGACCGCCGAACTCCGGATGCGCCTGAGGGCGCGTCTTGAGGAAGCCCGCCAGACATATTGGGACGACGAGCGCAGGAGGAAGATTCTTGTCAAGGCGCTGGCCGACTTTGACCGTGCGCCGGTCTTCACAATCCATGGCTTTTGCCAGAGGATGCTCAATGAAAATGCCTTCGAGAGCGGCATACGCTACGGCAAGGAGCTAAGGGGAACCTGTTCGGACATTGTCGAGGGCGCATACGCCGACTTCTTCCGCCGCAACAACTACGCGGGACATCCGCTGCGCACGAAAATCTGGAAGGGACTGGAGCTGACCCCCTACACCATCAGCAATGACACACGCGCGGTCATCGGCAAGGAGAAGGACGGCGCAATCGTCTGGAACGACGGCATCACGGAATCCTTTGGAAGCGAAAGTGACCTTGATGAAAAGGAGAAGAGGATTGACGAACTTGAGAATCGAATCCTGGGATACCCGCCGGAGGACGAGGCAATTGCGGCACTCCAGGAAAAGATTCGCCAGGGGCTCCCGTACAACGACTCGCTTCCCGGCCCCGCGGCAAATGGCGATGGAGGCGACTCGCCGGCATCGGAGGCATCCGCAACGCTGAAGGAGCTCAAGGATACGCTTGTCGCATACAGGCAGAGCGTCCATGGATGGGCGAGGAAATTCGCAGGGATGGAGATACTGAAGGCGAAGAGCCGTGAGAACTTCATGACCTTCGACGACCTCCTCCTGGACCTGAGAAACCGCCTGAAGGAGCATGGCCTCGGGGAGAGACTGCGGGACATCATCCGCAACCGGTTCAGGTTCGCAATGATTGACGAATTCCAGGACACGGACAATGTCCAAAACGAGATCTTCCAATGCATCTTCGGCGACACATCCGACGCGGAGGGAAGGAAGCGGGGATTCTTCATGATTGGAGACCCAAAGCAGGCAATCTACGGATTCCGGGGTGGAGACATATTCACCTACCTGGACGCCACGGGCGGCACAAGGAAGTCGCAGCTGCGGGCAAACTTCCGCTCCTCAAAGGAATACATCGGCGCACTCAACGCAATGCGGGAGGGGCGTGGCGAAAAGACATTCTTCAATACGGATCGGATTGACTTCCCGGAAATCGAATTCCCCGAGGAGAAGGAAACGAAGCGCACCCTTGTCAGGCCCGACGGTGAACCTATCTCGGAAAACCTCCTGACGGCAGGCTTTTGCGGCAGTGTAGATAAAGCCATAACATGCACAGTTGCCGAAATCAAGAAGCTAGTCGAATCGGGGAACATCCTGATAAGGACTACAGGCAAGGAAGGCACCAGAACAGACCGAATCGGATACGGCGACATTGCGGTCCTTGCCCGCGGAAACAACGATGCGAACACAATTGCAGGGGAGTTACGCAAAAACGGCGTCCCGTGCGTCATGCAGAAGGCCCAGAACTACTACGGGACCCAGGAAGCCGCCCAGCTTGACGAATTGCTCCGCGTCCTCCAGGATCTCAGCTACCAGCAGAAGGTGAACTGCTTCCTTCGGTCGGGATTCTTCCCGCGCTTCACACCCGGCCAGATAGCGACCCTCGTCAACAGCGACTGTCTGCTCTCCACGAAGTTGCTCGAACTTCGCCAGCTTTGGGAGCAGAAGTCCTTCATGTCGATGTTCACACGCTTCATGAACTGCACAATGGAGGAGCTTCTCGGGGCGGAGGCATGCAAGGCAATTGGCCAGGATGGCGCGCTGACCGTCTCCGAGGCGATCATCGCAAACTCGGTCCCAAGGGGTGACACGCGCTCTATCGCAGTATTCAAGCAACTGCAGGAGGCACTCCAGAACGAGGCGACCACGCAGAGGCTCGGAGTCGGTGGACTCGCCGAATTCCTGAGACAACGTGTCGCGGAAGGGAGAATAATCGACGACAAGGAGCTGAACGACAAGTATCCCCTAAGGCTGACTACGGAGGACCCGGCCGTCAAGATCATGACAATCCACGCCAGCAAGGGACTCCAGTTCCCGATTGTCTTCGTCCTGGGAATGCTGAACGCTCCTGTCAAAATCAAGGATGACCGCGCCATAGGTGCGAGATTCCATGTCGAGGAGGATGGCAGGAATGTCGCAAAATACAACATGCGGACGACGGCCGTCGCGGAGGGCGAAAAAAAACCGAAGGAGTTGGCTGACCAGGAGGAGCTCCAGGAAACCATCCGTCTCCTGTATGTTGCGGCGACCCGTGCGGAGTTCCTCTGCCGTATGATGGGGGGAAGTACGGGAAAGGCGTATCTTTACAATGACCTTAACAAACCCAGTGAGGCACGGGAGCGCTTTGATGAATGGAAACACGTCACTGGACTGACAAACAGGAAGGACAGTTTTCAAAAACGCCAGAACGCGCGCGATTGCCTTGAGAAAGCCCTGAATGCATCCTCTCCCGGCTGGGAACAGGGAATTACCAATGGAGCCGACTGGGGAATCCTTGACACGTCCCACCCCAGCTACACTTCCAAGGGGAAAGGCTGGACAGAGGGCTCGCGCCTTATGGAGGAGTACCTCGATGGCATTATCCCAAGGTTCATGACCGAACTCAACTCCGAGGGTTTCCAGGCGTGGGTCGGCGGCAACGAGGAAATTGCCGTCCCCGAAGAAGGGGAGCCGGTTGTCGACAGCCCCGTCAGCGAGGAGTTTGATTCCGGGACAGTGATGATGCCGGCCGGGTGGAGGACGTGTTCCTACACGGCAATCGCGCGGCACAAGTCGCCGGACGGGGCGGCGGCACGGGAAACGCCTAAGGAACCACAGGCGAATTCCATCGCGGACGACATGGATGACGCGGAGGACAATCCGGAGGCAGACGAGTCAGCCGTGGACGCGGCACCCGCCGAACTGGAGCCCATCTTCCGATTCCCCCGGGGCGCACGGGCAGGAAGCTGCTGGCACAAAATCTTCGAGAAACTGGATTTCACCCAGCCAATCTCGGAGCAGAAGCCCGCCTACGCCTCGACACTCAAGGGGTTTTCGCAGCTTTCACGCAACGAGGATGAACAAAAGGCGCGCCTGGAAGCCTTTGCAGACATGCTGGAGGGAGTCCTCGGAACCCAGCTCCCAGACCCCGCAAACCCGGAGAAGCGGCTCCCATTCGCGTTGAACCAAATCGACATGGCGCACAGACGAAGCGAACTCGACTTCAAATACCGGCTGGAGAAGGGGTTCTACGCACAAAGACTCTTCGAGGGAATTGACGAAATCGCGCTGCCACAGGAGTGGGCGCCCGAATACAAGAAGGAGAGCGGATGGGTGCTCAACGGGTCAATCGACCTCCTCTTCCAGGCGCCAGACGGAAAGTACTACATCGTTGACTGGAAGACAAATGCGCTCAATTCCAGACGCGAGGGATTCAACAGGCAGGGAATGCAGGAGGAGATGGACAAGCACTTCTACACACTCCAGTATCTCCTCTACACAACCGCATTCCTGCACGCATACGCAAAGTCAAACCCCGAATGGAAACTCACACAGGAAGCATACGACGAACTCTTCGGAGGTGCAATCTACTGCTTCGTCAGGGGAATCCACAAGGGACAGGAGGACGCAAATGGCTTCTACGCGACAAGGCCCTCCTTCCGGCTCATCGATCGCCTCTTCCATGAATTGACACCATAACTATCTTATAATAAACAACTTATGAATACAGACAAACAAGAATGCACACCACAGGCGACCTACTTTGCGGAAATGGTTGCCAGGCATGCCTCCCTACAAGGCGACACAGTCTTCCTGGAGTTGCTTCGCGCGCTTGTGCAATCCTCCGACGAAGGCAATAGCGCCCTGGATGTCAGGAACTGGGAGTCGCCCTGTCGCGAGGAGGCGTTGAAGCGTCTTGAGGGCAGGGATTCCGCATGGAGCTGCGCCGTTGCGGAGGATGGATGCGAAGACATGCTCCACCCGCTGGTCTGGGTCTCCTCCACGGGTTGCCTTTACCTGCTGAAGAACCGCCTTGCCGAGAAGCAGATAGCCGCCTACGTCGCCTCCTCCCTTGCAAAAAACGCGGAATCCTCCGCCGTGGCTCCTGCCGAGGAGATTGTCGCGGGGCTCAGCACCAACCTTTCGAGCGAGGATGCGAGGGACCAGCGCCGGGCGGTCGCCTCATCCTTCGGCCGCGCAATCTCGATGATCACGGGCGGACCCGGCACTGGCAAGACCACCACGCTTGGGGCGGTGCTCGCCCTCGAAATCCAGAAGAATCCAGACATCAGAATCGCCCTGGCGGCACCGACTGGCAAGGCCGCGGCGCAGATGGGAACCGCAATCCGGGAACAGCTTGACAATTCGGGCCTCGCCTGCAACCTGGAAAACGCAGACATGATTCGCGGAAAGCTCGGGGAACTCAGGCCGGTCACCATACACAAGCTTCTCGGCATCAATCCCCAAAGGATGGGGCTGCCCAGATTCCATCACAAATACACGCTGCCATACGACCTCGTCATCGTCGATGAAAGCTCAATGGTCTCGTTGCTGCTCTTCAGGCAACTCGTGGACGCGATTCCCGAAGACGGACGCCTCATGCTTCTCGGAGACAAGGACCAGCTTGCGTCCGTAGAGCCAGGCGCGGTCTTCGGCGACCTGGCCGAGATTCTCCTCAAGGCAGAGCCGTCCTGCTACACATGGCTGCGGATCAACTTCCGTTCGAGGGAAATCCAGGAACTCGTCGGCTTTGCATCCAATATTGCGGAGGGGAGAATCGACTTGGCGAAGGAAAAGGCGGCGGGACTCTACAACGAGCCGGAGGAGTCCAAGTTCCTTGCGAGAGAGCTGCCGGCCCGCGGTGAATGGGAGGAGGCGCTTCGCGCCATCAAGAACCAGTGGAACCTGAAATGCCCAAGAAACGGCACCCCCGAGGAGCTTCTGGCATTCCACGAATCCTTCAAAATCCTCTGCGCAGTCCACCAGGGACCATGCGGCACCGAAGCACTCAACCAACTCGCCGCAAAAACACTCGGCATCGGAAACGGGGCAAACGGCATGCCTGTCCTCGTCACGAAGAACGACCCGCTTACGGGACTCAGCAACGGCAACGTGGGGGTCTGGAAGGACGGAAGGGTATGGTTCAGAATCCAGAAGAAGGGGACGGAATCCAGCGTCGTGAAGGGATTTGCGCAGGCGGAGTTGCCCGGATGCGAACCCGCCTTCGCCATCACAATCCACAAGTCGCAGGGTTCATCCTACGACAATGTGCTGGTCATTCTACCTGACAGCGAGAACCAGATTCTCTCGCGGAACCTGGTCTACACCGCTGTCACCCGCGCCAGAAAACGATGCCTGATCTGGGGGGCGAAGGAGTCAATCCTCGCCGCCCTCGATGCCGAGGCAAGGCGAGTCACGGGACTCCCTGAATGCGCAAAGGAAATGGAGAAGGGCGGGAATTGACGGTGCCACATTGCGACAATATCACTGCAACTCCCTTCAGCACAGGCGGTTCAATTCTTGGAACCCTTCTCGAGAACCACGACCGTCGGTGGGGCGCGCTTCTGCAGAACTGGTATGACCATGCAGGAGTCGCCTGGACCCCCGGGATGATTGTCGGACACGACCTGCGGGCCTGGTTCGATACATTCTGCCCCTGGAGCGAGTTCTCGGCATCGATGAGGCTTCTCGCCATGCATTGCCTGCCCTCGCAGGAGTGGATTCCCCAATCGCTCCTGGAGCCCTCCTTCGAAACCCTCCTGGACTTCTGGGAAGACGTGGAACTCCTCGCGGGACAGGCGACTATCGGCACCGAAGACTTCCTACACCGCCTGCTCTGCGAATGCGCCGACCCGCCGCGCTTTGGAACCAGGCTTGGGCGATACCCGGAACAGCTCGCCATCATGGGCAGGGCGGAGTCGCTCCTCGACCTGGGATGCGGGGTGGGACTGGGAACGCTTGAGGCGGCAAGGGCCACAGGCGCGGCAGAGGTCACGGGAGTCACACTCGAACCCCTGGAAGCCTGGATGGCGACGCAACGGCGTCTCCCGCACGACCTGCCCCGCTCCCGCGAATTCGTCCCCTTCAAGGATATCCGCGCAAAATTCCTTTCAGGAAACGCAACCGAATACCGCGGGGACCACCGTGTCTCCCTCGTGATATGCAACGGGCTCGCAGGAGGACGCTTCCTGAAATCAACCCCGAAGATGAAGGCGCTTCTGGAAACTGTCGACGCAAATCTGCTTCCGGGGGGACGGGCCCTTCTCGCAAACTCCTTCCACCAGGGCTTCCGGAAATCCACCGAGGATTTCATGCAAATCGCAGCGGAAGCCGGATGGGAGGTCGATGGCGACTGGAGATGCCTGGCTTTGGCCAGAAACTCCGAAAAATAGAAGACGGAAGGAAGCCCGCGCCACGAACCCCCTGGCGAGGTCGCCTGTCCCGACAGAAGAGCGGCGTCTGCAAATGGAGGAATTATACCCTGCCTTCCTTTTTGGCTTGCCGTCAAAGCCAGCCATTCCATTCACAAGGCGTATATGAAAAATCCTCTCCATGCCTTACATTTAGGGCATTGACGATTCCGCCGCGGCATCCTGCATGAGCCGCCATGGAATACGGGCCGCATCCAAGCATCGAACAGGCCTGAAAAACATACAACCTTCACGCTCTTTGACAGATTCTCGCCTCCTATGTCCCGCCACAGGAATACCCTGCAAATCCTATTCCTCGCGTTCCTTCTATTGTCCTTTGGCGCATCCTGTGTGACGGACAAGACCGCCCTCTATGCGCCGAGGGGCAGCGCGGCGCTTCTCCAGCGCACCTCCGATCCGCTGGAGGGATACAACCGCGTCGTGCAGGACTTCAACCAGGGAGTCGAGAATGCAGTCGTCCACCCGGCCGCGCAGGTCTGGCGTGCGCTGACACCCGATTTCCTGCGAACCGGGCTTTCGAACTTCAGCGACAACCTGGGATATCCACTGCGCGTAGTCAACCACCTTCTCCAGGGGGATTTATCGGCCAGCTGGAATGACACCAAGCGCTTTGCGACCAATACCACGGCTGGAATCCTCGGCCTTTGGGACCCCGCCACGAAATGGGGAATGCCACGGCAGGACACCTCCTTCGGAGACACCTTCGCCAAGTGGGGAATCGGCAAGGGGTGCTACCTCAACCTGCCCTTCCTGGGACCTGGAACCCTGCGGGACGCGGCTGGCAAGGTCGCCGACTTTCCCCTGAACATCCCCAGGCTTCTCCTATCCTCGGACGATGCCACCATTGTCAACGCAATCCTTGAGGGCAACACGATCACCAGGAGCGAAGCGAGCCTGTACACCCTCTTCAGCACCCAATACAACGACTACGAGCTCTTCAAGTTCAGCGCCCTTGTGGGACTGGATCCCGAACTCAAGTTCAAGCCCGTCCCCAAGCTGGAAGACCCGGATCCGGACGACTCGTTCGGAATCCTGATGCTGGCTCCCGGCAAGCCCGAATTCTTCTACAAGGCGCGGCAGAGAAAGGTGAAGACCGCCGACGGGAGCGTCGTCCCATACACATGCTATCCCTCGAGGAACGCATCGACCCTCGTGGTGATACTCCCCGGCATTGGAAGCCACAGGAACTCGCTGGAAGTGGCAGCCCTGGCGGAACTCTTCCGGGGGCACGGGTGCGACACCCTCGCCCTCTCCTCCACATTCACCCCGGACTACTTCGAGGGGCTCTCCACCGACGCGCCGCCGGGAGTCCTCTATGAAGACGCGAAACTCCTTGCGCCAGTGGTGGACGCGGCGATTGCGGACTACCGCGAACACTACAGGATTCCCGAGGGGCAGCGTTGTGTCATGCTTGGATACTCGCTGGGGGGGCTGAACCTTCTGCACCTGGTGGCGGCCCAGAAGAGAGGCACGGTCGCCCCCCTCCCTGTCGACAGGTATCTCGCCATCAACCCGCCCTTCGACCCGCAGGAGGCGCTCCGGACCGTGGACCGCATGGCCGCAATCCCGGAATCCTGGGGGAGCGACGAAGAGTGCAATGCGCGGGTCGAGACCATGGTCGACCGCCTCAGCATCTGGATGGGGCAGTGCCTGGAGGGGGAACAACCCGCCCCGATGCCAGTCACACGGGAAGAGTCCCGTTACCTGATGGGAATCTACATGCGTACAAGGCAGGTCGCAACCCTCCAGGCATTGGAGCGGCGTTCCCCGAGCGGAGTCTTCCAGGAGAATCCCCGTGCCTATTTCCACCGAAACAACTTCTTCGCGGAGGCTCTCGGCTTCACATACGACGACTACATCAACAAGATTCTCGCGGCGTGGTATCTCCGCAACGGCAGCGAAACGGACTTCGATGCAATGGGCGCGGCATGCCGACTTGACGCACTGACCGAGGAACTCCGCGACGCCGACAACACATTCGTCTTCCAGAACCGCAACGACTTCCTCATCAACGAAAGAGACCTCGAATGGTATGAAGGCACCTTTGGCTCCAGATGCACCCTCTTTGACAGGGGAGGACATCTCGGGACAATGGCAATGCCCGAATACCAGCAGGCACTCGTAAAGGTCCTGCTGGACTAGAAACACCAACCAAGCCAACCACTACCATGAAAGCATACGCACTCATCGCGGCATTTCTCTGCATCACAGCCATGGCAGCCGAAAGCACAATCCAGCTCCCAAAACCCCAAATCCCTGGAAAGTCAAACCTGCAGGAACTCCTCCAAAACCGCCAGAGCACACGGGTGTTCGATGACGAGCCGCTCTCCGAACAACAGCTCGCAAACCTCCTCTGGTCCGCATACGGAGTCAACCGTGACGACGGCAAGTTGACCGTCCCCGCGGCGCTGAACCGCCACGCTTTTACACTGTATCTCCTTACAGCGCAAGGAGTTATGCAGTATGACAACAAAAACGGGACCCTTACGAAGGTCCTGGACAAGGACATACGGGCGATGGCCGAAGGACGCAAGACCCTCGGCCCCGCGGCCGGAGCAACCGTCCTCCTCGTGGCCGACACCACCATCTTCAACGACATACCCGGGAACGGCGACTTCATGCTGGGGGTCGAGGCTGGCGCCATCTGCCAGAACATCTACCTCTACGCGGCCTCCGAGGGGTTGAACGCGCTTTGCGCCGGTTCGCTTGACGCGGCTGGAATCGCGGAGGCGCTTTCGCTTCCCGCCACCAGGAGGCCCTTCCTGACGATGATTCTCGGCAAGAAGCCCGTCCGCTAAGGCCGCGCGGCTGGCCTGAGTTTTCGCACAATCCCACTACCCCATACCCATTAGCCACAATGTTCAGCCCGATTGAAGAACTGCTCCAGGAACTCCGCCAGGGACGGATGATAATCATCACCGACGATGCGGGGCGCGAAAACGAAGGCGACCTGATTGCGGCCGCAGAGCTGGTGACGCCTGAAACCGTCAATTTCATGGTGACAAACGCCCGCGGCCTCCTCTGTGCGCCAATCACACGTGAACGGGCAGTCGAAATCGGCGTCGGCGAAATGGTCAGGAACACCGACCCAATGGGCACCTGCTTCACGGTGAGCGTCGACGCAAACGACGGCACTACCACTGGAATCAGCGCATTCGACCGGGCGAAGACAATCAGGGCGCTTGCGGACCCGACGAAGACGGCGGATGCCTTCCACTCCCCGGGGCACGTCTTCCCGCTGATGGGGCGGCAGGGCGGCGTCCTGGTCCGTGCGGGGCATACCGAGGCGTCCCTCGACCTGATGCACCTGGCCGGGCTTACGCAGGCCAGCGCAATCTGCGAAATCATGAACGAGGACGGCACGATGGCGCGCCTCCCCGACCTCGAGAAGTTCGCGGAGAAGCACGGCCTGAAGATGGGATGCGTCGCAGACATCATCGCCTTCCGCAGGCAGAACGAACGCCTCGTCGAACTGGCGGAGACCGTCAAGCTGCCCACCGCATACGGGGAATTCGACCTCTACTGCTTCACGGCGCGGACAAACGGGCAGGAGCACCTGGCCCTCGTCCACGGCGATGTCGCCGGCAAGGAGAATGTCCTCTGCCGTGTCCACAGCGAGTGTCTGACCGGCGACGTCTTCCATTCGTGCCGTTGCGACTGCGGCAGCCAGCTTGACACCGCCATGCGCATGATTGCGAAGGAGGAGTGCGGAATCCTGGTCTACATGCGCCAGGAGGGCCGCGGGATCGGGCTTGCGAACAAGCTCCATGCATACCATCTCCAGGAGCGCGGGCTTGACACCGTTGACGCCAATGTGCGCCTGGGGTTTGCGCCGGACCTCCGGGAGTACGGGCTGGGCGCCGAAATCATCAAGTTCCTGGGAGTCAAGAGCATACGGCTTCTTACCAACAATCCTAGGAAGATTGCGGGGCTGGACGGGTACGGCCTCGAGATTTCCGAGAGGGTCCCCCTGGTGATGGAGGCAAACGCCTACGACAAGGAGTACCTCGACACCAAGAGGGACCGCATGGAACACCTCATCTAGCATCCATTTCAAGGACAGTTTCCTACAGTGAACTAAAACCCAGGACAGGAGAAAGAGAAATGAGCAAAGTGACCAATGTCATCGAAGGCAGGATGGACGCGACCAACCTCAAGGTCGGCATCGTCTGCGCACGTTTCAACAGCATCTTCGTCGAACAGCTTCTCAGCGGCGCGGAGGACGCGCTTCTGCGCCATGGCGCCAAGGCCGAGGACATCACCGTGGCGTGGGTGCCAGGCTCCTTCGAGACCCCCCTCGTGATCCAGAAGATGGCCCAGTCGGGCAAGTTCGACGCGCTCATCGGGCTTGGCGTCGTCATCCAGGGAGCCACCCAGCATGCGACCATGATCAACGCCGAGGTCTCAAAGGCCTATTCCCAGATTTCGCTGGCGACTGGCGTCCCCGTCGTCTACGGCGTCGTCACCACCGAGAACATCGAGCAGGCGATTGAGCGCAGTGGCAGCAAGGCCGGCAACCGCGGCGCGAGTGCGGCGACCACCGCCATCGAGATGGCCAACCTCCTCAAGGGACTTCCCAGGGCCAGCAGGAAGTAAGCCGCCATGAGCCCCGTTAAGAACGATGCCGACGCCAAGGAAGTCGGCGCGGGAGACCGCCCCCGGAAGAGCGCGGCCAATGTCACCTTCAAGCTCCAGCGGACAATCAGCCGCCGCATGGCGCTAATGCTCCTCTACGCGATGGACATCGTAGGCGGCTGGGAGAGCATCTGCGCGGAGGAGTCCGCCGCGCTCTCCGCCTCCGGCGAGCCTGGCGGCGACGTCGAGTTCCTCGGCGGCATGAACACCCTTGTCCGCGAGGAGTTCAAGTGCGGCGTCACCTCGGAGATATTCCGCAAGGCCTGGACACGCGCCAGGAAGCTTGCCCGGGGCGTAGACTCCCACCGCCGCGAGATTGACACGATGATTTCCGCGGCCGCCACGAACTGGGACTTGCACCGCATCAACGAAGTCGACCGCAACCTTCTCCGTCTGGCGGTCTACGAGATGAGGCATGCGGATCCCGTGATATCCCCTGGAATCGCAATCAACGAAGCCGTCGAAATGGCGCACGATTTCGGCCAGAAGGACTCCTGGAGATTTGTGAACGGCGTTCTTGACCGCATCCGCCGCATAATCGAGCAGGAGCCCCTTGTCCTCGGCGGCAAGTAGAGGCTGCCAACGGCATCAGAACCAATCCATCAGCGACCAATGTCCCTTTTCAGTTTCTTCAAGAAGGGTCTCCAGAAGACCAGCACCGCAATCCAGAGAGGCATATCGGGCCTCTTCACTGACGTCAAACAGTGGGATGACGACACCTACAGGAAGCTCGAGGAAATCCTGATTTCCACCGACCTGGGGCCCGTTGTCACAAAGGAGTTGATTGACGACCTGAAGGACCGCTACGCCCGGGGGCTTATCGCCACCGGCGCCGACATCAACGAGGCGTGCTCAGAAAAGATCCTCTCCATTCTGGATGACGCGAGCGTCCCCCCAGTCCACAAGTCGGAGGGCGAGCCAACCGTCATCCTCATGGTCGGGGTGAATGGCTCAGGCAAGACCACCTCGATTGCAAAGCTGGCGCACTACTTCCTCCAGAATGGCAGGAAGGTCGTCCTGGGCGCGGGGGACACCTTCCGCGCGGCTGGCGCAACGCAGCTCCAAATCTGGGCGAGCCGTCTCAACTGCCCTGTCGTGGAGGGCAAGCTTGGCGGCGACTCGGCGGCGGTCGCGTTTGACGCAATCAAGTCTGGGCTCAGCCAGAAGGCGGACTACGTAATCATCGACACTGCGGGGCGGCAGCACACCCGCGGGGACTTGATGGCGGAGCTTGAGAAGGTGAAGCGCATAGCCGGCAAGGCCATGCCGGGCGCGCCCCAGGAAATCTGGCTGACTGTCGATTCCTCGATTGGCTCAAACGCCCTAACCCAGGCGCGGGAGTTCGGAAAGCTCTTCCCCATTACGGGGCTCGTCCTTACGAAGCTGGATGGCACAGGCAGGGGAGGAGTAGTCGTCGCAATCCGCAAGGAGCTGGGATATCCAGTGCGCTTTGTCGGACTTGGCGAAACCCTCGACGACCTCCAGCCCTTCAATGCGGAGGACTTCACCAAGGCGCTCTTCAAGCCCACGGAGGAGTAGCCGGAATGTCCTGCTTCGAAATCCTCAAGAACGACCCGGGGAGCCATGCGCGCAGGGGGCGGCTCAAGACTGCGCACGGCTATGTGGAAACCCCGATTTTCATGCCCGTGGGAACCCAGGGCACCGTCAAGGCGATGTGCAACCAGGAACTCCTGGACCTGGGGGCGCAAATCATCCTCGGCAATACCTACCACCTGAACCTGCGCCCCGGCATGGAGCTCATGGAAAAGGCCGGGGGCCTCCACAACTTCATGAACTGGCAGAAGCCCATCCTTACGGACTCAGGGGGATTCCAGGTCTTCTCCCTTGCAAAACTCCGCAAGCTCACCCCCGAGGGCGTCAAGTTCCAGTCCCATATCGACGGACGCCCGCTCTTCATGGGGCCGAAGGAGTCCATGGCAATCCAAAAGTGCATCGGATCCGACATCGCCATGTGCTTTGACGAATGCACCCACTGGCCGGCAACCCACCAGGAGGCCGAAAGGTCGCTGGACCTGACGTTGCGCTGGGCGGCGCAATGCAGGGAACAGCCACGCGCGGAGGGACAGCTCGTCTTCGGAATCGCCCAGGGCAGCACCTACCGGGATCTGCGTGAACGCGCAGTCCAGGAGCTTGAGAAGCTTGACTTCGACGGCATTGCCGTCGGGGGTGTATCCGTCGGGGAGTCGGAGCAGCTCATGGTCGACGTGCTCAACTACTGTGCGCCTGTCCTGCCCGTCTCGAAGCCGCACTACCTGATGGGCGTCGGCACGCCCAGACAGATTGTCATCGGCATCCTCAACGGCATCGACATGTTCGACTGCGTGCTTCCCACCCGCATGGGCAGAAACGGCAGCGCATACACCCCGACGGGGACAATCCCCGTCAAGGCCGCACGATACAAGGAGGACTTCACGCCAATCCAGGAGGGATGCACCTGCTACGCATGCCGTCACCACACGAAGGCGTATATCAGGCACCTGCTCCATGTGAATGAAATCCTCGGCGCACGGCTTATGACAATCCACAACCTCCACTTCTTCCTCGAACTGGCAAGGCAGGCCAGGCTCCATCTGGAGGAGGGGACCTTCCCGCAGTTCGCGCAGAGGGTTCTGGATGCCTATCCGGAGGCGACTTGAAGCCCGCCATTGGAATGGCGGCGATTCTGTGAAATGTCCTTTCACGACAGTGATCCAGGCGAGCTGAAGCGTATGCGCGTCGAGGCCTTCAAGCGCCGCCGCCTGGGGATATTCTTCCACTGGGGGCTTTACTCCATGCTTGGCGGCCGTTGGAAGGGCGTCGAGATGGACTATATCGGCGAATGGGCGCAGTCCTATTTCCGCATACCGAATGCGGAATACGCCGAACTGGCGGCACGGTTCAATCCCGTGGGATTCGATGCGGAGGAGTGGATTCGACGCATCGCGGACATGGGCGCGAAGTATATCGTCTTCACCACAAAACACCACGATGGCTTCGCCATGTACCACTCCAGGGTGGACTCCTTCAACATCGTCGATGCAACACCGTTTGGACGGGACCCGCTGAGGGAACTGGCCGACGCGTGCGGACGCCACGGCGTCGCCCTCGGCATCTACTACTCGCAGAATCTGGACTGGCACCACCCGGACGGACGGGACCCAGGCCCGGACCAGCCGAAGAATCTCTTCGGAATGTCCTGGGGAAACGACTGGGACTACCCGGACTACGGCAGGAAGGATTTCCAGCGCTACTTCCGCCAGAAGTGTCTGCCGCAGGTGCGTGAACTGCTGACCGGCTACGGGCCGGTATGCGAGTTCTGGTGCGACTGCGGCTTCAATATGTCCGAGGACGAAAGCCGCGAATTGAGCGACATGATCCACGGATTGCAGCCAGGCTGCGTCATCAACAGCAGAATCAGCCCGGACAGCAGGTTCCGCGACTTCGCCAGCCTGGGTGACAACCAGGATATGCACGGCAGGTCCTCTGAACCCGTCGAGTCGCCAATCACCTTGAACGACACCTGGGGATTCAAGCACAGCGACCAGAACTGGAAGAGCCCCCGGCTCATCGCGGAGCGGATGGCGGCGCTTGCCGACAGGGACGCAAATCTCCTGTTGAACATCGGGCCCGACGGCATGGGGCGGTTCCCCGACGGGACAGTCAAGGTCCTGGACGAGCTGGCACGCTGGCACAGACGGCATCCGGGCGCCATCGCAGGAACCACGCCGAATCCCTTTCCCCAGGACTTCGCGTGGGGCTCCTGCACCCAGTCCGGCAAAAGGCTGAACTTCTTCATCAGGGAGCTCCGCGAAAGCATCGTCATCCACGGGCTAAAGGGGCGGATTGCCGCGGCCAGCTGCCCATGCGAGGAGGCTCCCGGCGCACTCGTCCTGCGCCCGGAATACGATGCCGGGGAGCTGCTGCCCGTGGTCACCGTCGATTTCGTCGACACCCCGGCCGTCGACCAGAATATCTTCCTCGACGGCGACGGCACCGAACTGGCGCCCTGCTTCGGGAGGGCGAATATCGGCGACGAGCCGATGGCCATCCCCGGAACTGCGCAGCTGGATGTCGCCGCCGAACTCGTAAGGCGTGAACAACATCTCCACATCGGCGCCGATGGAAGTGCGCTGGACTGGCATAATCCATCTGACTCGATCACATGGAGCATCAGGGTCACCCAGCCGGGAAGCTACCAGGTCTCCCTGGTCACATTCCAATCGGGGCACTCCATGCCGTGGGTCGGGAAGCGGACTGTCGAAGTATTCTGCGGCGCCCAGACAATCCGTGCGAAGCTGGAGGCCACCGAGCCCGTCCGCTCGTATTGCTATGCAACCGCGCGGTCGGAAATCGGCGTCCTCGTTTTCCCGAAGCCCGGGGTCTATGAAGTCGGATGCAGGACCACTGCGATCGAGCCCGACCCCCTCGCATTCGCCATGTGCATGCAAAAGCTGACGCTTGCCCGTTCTTCACAGTAGGGTTCCGGGGGTACGTTCCTGCCAGGCGATCCTCTGGTCCATGGAACGGTATTGGCAGGCTTCGGCAAGGTCGTCCTCCTGGATTGCGTCATGTCCATTGAGGTCGGCGCATGTCCGGGCAACGCGGAGGATTCTGTCGTATGACCGTGCGGAGAGATGCTTTGCCTCCAATGCCGACTTCATGAAGGCGCGTCCCGCCTCCGACAAGGCGCAGAACCTGTCAAGGGCGGCTCCCGCCACCGAAGAGTTGTCCCGGATATTCGTCCCCCGGTATCTATGCAATTGCCGTGCGCGTGCCTCAAGCACCTCCTGGCGGAGTTCCTCGGACGAAGGCCCGTCATGGGCGTTCATGAGGACATCCTTCGGGAGAGGAGGGACTTCCAGGTGGACGTCTATGCGGTCGAGCAGCGGCCCCGAGACCCGTCCCCTGTATGAATTCACCTGGGCGAAGGTGCATGTGCACTTGTGGTCGGGAGAGCCGTAGTATCCGCAGGGGCATGGATTCATTGCGGCGACCAGCATGAAGCGGCTTGGGAACAGGAAGCTCCCCGAGGCCCGGGCAATGGTCACGAAGCCATTCTCCATCGGCTGGCGCAACGCCTCAAGGGTGCTGCGGCGGAATTCCGGCAGCTCGTCAAGGAAGAGGACTCCCCTGTGCGCCAAGGTTATCTCGCCAGGCCGCGGAATGCCCGACCCGCCACCCATCAGCCCCGCGTCCGAAACCGTGTGGTGAGGCGACCTGAATGGCCTGTCGACTATCAGCCCGCTGCCGCCCAAGAGCCCGGCTATGCTGTAGATGCGCGTCACTTCCATCGACTCCTCCATGTCAAGCGGCGGCATGATGCCGGGAATCCGGTTCGCAATGAGGCTCTTGCCCACGCCAGGCTGCCCGACCAACAGGACGTTGTGGCTCCCCGCCGCGGCTATCAAGAGGGCGCGCTTCGCCGAAGACTGCCCCTTCACGTCACGAAAGTCCAGGCGCGAACGAACGGCGTCGCGGAAAAGTGCCTCCATGTCAACCGTCGACGGACGCGCAGAGGAGGGGTCCTCAAGAATCCTCAGGGCCTCCGCAATGGTCTTCACACCATAGACGGAAACCCCGGAGACGACTGCCGCCTCAAGCGCATTCTCAAATGGAACGATCATCCGGTGGATTCCAAGGGACTTTGCGTGCATCGCCATCGGAAGGACGCCGCGCACCGGACGGACCTCCCCGGTCAGGGCAAGCTCCCCGACAACCAGCGTCTCATGCAGGAACTCGCCACGGACCTGCCCGTTGAAGACACTAATGCACAGCGCAATCGGAAGGTCGTACAGGGCGCCGGACTTACGAAGGTTCGCTGGAGCCAGGTTCACAGTAATATTCCCCAGCGGAAAACCTATGCGGTTCATCCCAAGGGCGCTCCGTATCCTGTCACGGCTCTCCCGTATCGCCGCGTCAGGCAAGCCAATCAGGTTGAAGTGGCACTCCTGGGACTGCTCGCTGGGACGACGCTTGAATACCTGGACCTCTATCTCCACGGTCTGAACGTCAACACCCTGAATCGAACCACTCAAAGTCCTCGAAATCATCTGGAAACCCTCCTCGAAATCAAATATGCGCACCCCAAGGCGCCAGCAGAGCCGCAACACACACGCGGAAGATGGCGAATTCCGGAATACTATAGGAGAAGAAGAGGACTAAATCTGACAACGACCATATCTTCCTTATAATCATACAGTTGGCATGATTTTTCCGTCCTTTTTCCGCCGGAAGATGCGACACGATGACAAAATGTGTCTTGAAATCCAGGGTGACACGCTTATAGTAGGCGACTTTCCGAACCAACAAAGGAAAAATCGAACTATGAAAAAGCTTTCATCCTTCATTTTCGCAGCCCTCCTCAGTCTTGGCGGCCTTCTCCATGCCGGCGGTTTCCAGCTCTACTCCGAGAGTGCCACCGACATGCTTGGCACGGCTGGCTCCGGCGTCGCCCGCGGCGGACGCGCCTCCGCCGCCTGGTACAATCCCGCCACCACTGTCGACATCGACCGCATCACAGTCACAGGCGGCGGCAGCCTCCTCAGCCTTTCAAGCGAGTATTCCACGAGCACGGCCAGCGACGACCTGGTCGACAAGATCCGCATGACCGGCTTCTTCTACGGAGTCGCCCCTCTTGGGGACGACTTCCGCCTGAACCTCTCCGTGAACGCCCCATACGGAATGATAACCCAGTGGGAGCCCGACAGCCAGCTCTCGTCGCTGTCCACCTATACATGCCTCCGAGTCTGCTACATCTCCCCGAGCATCACCTGGAAGGTGAACGACCAGCTCTCCTTCGCGGCGGGGCCGGACATCGCAATCGGCGTCGCACGACTGGCGAACTACATCGACATACCAGTCCCCGGCCAGAAGCGCAACAAGATGTACATGTCAGCCGAATCCATGGGGATCGGCGGCTTCGCGGCAGTCTACTACAAGCCCAGCGACGAATGGGGCTTCGGAGCCAAATTCCAGAGCCGCATACACATGCGCTTCGACGGCGATGTCAAATACCGCTACCGCGAATACCTCAACGGCGCGCTGAAATTCCACAATGCCGATGCACACGCCAGCATTGACATGCCAGCGAGCGTCGCCCTCGGCATCAGAAACAACTCCTTCGAAAGGTGGACCTTCCTCTTCGACGCCGTCTGGACAAAGTGGTCCAGCTACAAGGCACTCAATCTCTCCTTCGACAAATATCCGGGCACCACGACCCCAGGGGAAGTCAAGAACCCCAGGGAGTGGCATGACGTCTGGACATGCCACGCCGGAGCCGAATACAAGCTCACGGACAGATGGACGCTTATGGCGGGGTTCGACTACGACAACAGCCCGTCGAACAGCCGAAGCACATCCCCCGAAATGCCGGACTCCGACAAGTTCCTGATCGGGGTCGGAGTCGGATACCTGGCGGACAACTGGGGATTCGACATCGCATACGGCTACTCCCGGTTCACAAAGACAAACCTGGGAAGCAGGGTCGCCGCCGCAAAGGGCATCGCAGAACGGGGAACCTTCAAGTCGGACTGCCATATCCTCTCCGCCAGCGTCACCCTCAGATTCTAACTGGCAACACGCTTCACACATTCGACAATCTGCGGACATTCATTGCAGATCTCCCTTACATGGTTATATTAAGCCGCTTTTCGCGCCAGCCCAGCCGCCCCGTCGGGATTCCATCCCGCACGGAACACATCGAAAAAACCATCTCGTCATGAGAGGCGGCGACAACTTAAGACTGGTGGAAGCGAAACGCGTCAAACTGGAGGACCAGAAAAATGGCCAACACCAAGAGCGGCACCCACGGTGCCAAGCACACCCTGTGCCGTCGCATCGGCTTCTGCCTGTGGGGAATGCCCAACTGCCCCACCAACAGCAGAGTCATCAAAACCCGCGAGGGCGGAGACGCCACCAGCACCCCGAAGGCATACCCCGCCGGACAGCATGGTCCCACCAAGCGCCGCGTGAAGCTCTCCACCTACGGACAGCTCCTCCTCGAGAAGCAGAAGCTCAAGACCTTCTATGATCTCTCCGAGCATCAGCTGACCTTCATCTACCACAACTCCAAGCGCGGCGTCGGCAATACGGGCGACAAGCTCCTCGCCAACCTTGAGATGCGCCTGGTCTCAATCGTCTACCGCAGCGGTCTGGCTCCCACCATCTTCGCCGCCCGCCAGGTTGTCAGCCACAGGCACATCCTCGTCAACGGCAGGGTCTGCGACCGCGCCAGCTATCGTCTGAAGGCGGGGGATGTCCTCACCATCAACGAGCAGCACTCCCCGATGATCGCCAAGATCGCGAAGGAGAGCACCGTCACCCTGCCCCCATACCTCGAGAAGGACGCGAATGACAAGTGCAAGGTCACCGTCGCGCGCGAGCCGCTCCCCGAGGAAATCCACGTCGACGTCTCCATCATCAAGGTCATCGAGTACTACAACCTCCACTAGTCCTCCGCTGCACCCTGACAGAAAACGACCGCCTCCCGACACGGGGGACGGTCGTTTTGCGTTCTACGGGAGACGACGCGGAATGCAATCCCCCCTTTTCACGTATTCCGCGACGCAGGGAAATTATAGTAGCTGCACTCACGTGATTCATCCCTGCCCATTTTATTCATCGAACCAGCCATGCCGTTCATTCCAATCCCCGAAGGTCTTCAGACACGCATCTGCCTCATAGGCGAAAACCTGCTGGGCGAAATCCCGCGCATCCTGCGCGAAACCTGGCCCGGCGACACAAAGCCCGTCCGCATCGTCGCAGACGGCAATACATGGGGCGCCGCCGGCGAAAGGCTGCAGGGGATTCTCAAGGAGGCGGGACTTTCGGTGGACACTCCGTATCTATTCCCCGCCGAACCCCCTTTCCATGCCGACTACTCCCTCGTCGAAAGACTCCGTGGACCATTGGCTGGACATCGCCCGATCGCCGTCGGCTCCGGAACAATCAACGACCTGGTGAAACGATGCGCATACGAACTGGAAACAGGAGGATACCTCTGCTGCGCAACCGCGTCCTCCGTGGACGGATATACCTCGGCAGGAGCCGCAATCACACGGGATGGATTGAAGCAGACACTTCCCTGCCCGGCACCGCTGGCAATTGTCGCCGACAGTAAAATCCTCTTCACGGCACCCTTCGAGATGACGGCGGCAGGATACGCGGACCTGGCGGCAAAGCTCCCCGCAGGAGGCGACTGGATGATTGCGGACGCCATCGGCATCACCCCCATCCAGGAGACACCGTGGAAAATGGTGCAGTCAAGGCTGCATCGGTGGCTCGAAGAACCGGGAAAACTCAAGGAGGGAAACCCAATCGCGCTGGCCGGACTCTTCGAAGGACTATGCCAGACGGGATTCGCCATGCAGTATATGAAGGACTCAAGACCCGCATCGGGAGCAGAGCATCTCTACAGCCACTGCTGGGAAATGAGGGACATCCAAAAGGACGGAGTCCAGCCCTCGCACGGCTTCAAGGTCGCTGTAGGGTCACTTATTACCACGGCACTCATGGAGGATGTCTACTTCAAAATGAAATCCGACGAGATTGCGACTCTTGCGGATAAAATGCCATATCTATCTGCAAATGAACGAGATACGCAGATAGGAGAGTTTCTCGGTGGAACGCCCTTCGAGAAAAATGCACGAAAGGTCGCACTCGAAAAGCTCCCCCTTGGCGACGAAGCAAGGCGCAGACGCCGGCTAATCGTCGAGACACACCCCATCCTCGCGGAAAAGCTCCGGCACCAGCTTCTGCCATTCAAGGAGCTGCGCAATCGCCTGAAGGTTCTTGGATGCCCCGTCTCGCTGCAGGAGATTGGACTGCCTCATTCCGACCTGCGATTCACTACATACGGCGCGGGAATGATCCGGAACAGATATACAATTCTCGACGTCCTGCTTGACCTCGGAATCACAGACCTCGTCTGCGAAAGAATCTCAGGGCTGTTCGAGGAGTAAGAGGCACACCCGCATCGAAATACATATATTTCGTGTATTTCGTGTGTTTCGTGGTTTTCGTGGTTCTACTCCCCTGACTTCAATATTCGTGTCCATTCGTGTCCATTCGTGGTTCTACTCCCCTGACTTCAATATTCGTGTTTTTCGTGTTTTTCGTGGTTTTACTCCCCTGACTTCAATATTCGTGTCCATTCGTGTCCATTCGTGGTTCTTAATCTCCCCTGACTTCAATATTCGTGTCCATTCGTGTCCATTCGTGGTTCTAACCTCCCTTGACTCCGGAATTCGTGTTTTTCGTGTTTTTCGTGGTTCCACCCTCCCCTGAACCCACGAGGCTCACGGGGAGTCCGTGGCATCCATGTTCTGGCCTTCCCCTGGGGTGGCGTCATTCTGCACCAGGCTGTGCAATGCGCTTGCGGCGGCGGCTTGTTCGGCGGCCTTCTTCGAGACCCCCTCCCCCTCGAAGGAAGGGCCTTTGGGAAGAATCACCTTGCACACGAAATGAGGCGCATGGCTGGGGCCGCTGGAGGAGACATCCACATACCGGGGCTGTCTTTTGAACTCCCTCTGGCAGAATATCTGCAATGCTCCCTTTGGATTTGCCTTGCCTGCATTATCCGACACGTCCTTGACTGGTGGCAGGAGAGGAGCCAGCACCCTTTCGGCGGCTTCGATTCCCCCATCGAGATAGACTGCGCCCAGGAATGCTTCGAATGCGTCCCCGAGGAGGGAATCCCGTTTTCTGCCGCCGTCACGGCATTCGCTTTTCCCCAGGAGAATCGCCCTGTCCAGCCCGAGGGTTCTGGCGTAGCCGGCGTTTGCGTGCTCATCCACCAATGCCGACCGGTTCCTTGTCAGGGTTCCCTCCTGCACATCGGGCAGCGCATCGAAGAGCCTTCTGCTGACCAGGAGCTCCAGGACTGCGTCCCCGAGGAATTCCAATCTCTCGTTCCATTCGGGTGAGGATGGGTTTTCGGATGCGTAGCTGGAGTGCGTGAGGGCGAGCCTGAGGCGTCCCAGGTCGTTGAATCTGTATCCCGCCTTTTGCTGAATCTCCTCGAGCGCGCCCGCCCATTCACCTGCATTCAGATTGAAAAACTGCATAATCGCACTATTTTAAGCCACTTGTGTACTGGGAGACTTTGGCGTGCCGTGGCTTCCATTGTCCATGCCTGGCTCTCGTAACTTTTTACAATGTAAACTTTAAAGGAGAAGACAACTATGCCTTACGATGTATCCGACCTGCGCAAGGGTCTGAAAGTCCAGATTGACGGCGACCCCTATCTCATCACCGAATATGATTTCATGAAGCCGGGCAAGGGTCAGGCAATCTACCGTTGCAAGATGCGCAACATGATCACCGGCTCCACCACGGAGAAGGCCTATCGCCCCGGCGACAAGATTGACCAGCCCGACCTGGCGGAGCGCACGGTGAACTTCTCCTACGACGAGGGCGACGGCGTCTACATCTTCATCGACCCGAGCACCAACGAGGATGTCCGTGTTGACGAGAAGGTCCTTGGCCGCAACAAGTATTTCCTTGACGACGACATGGAGTGCCAGATTCTCTTCTTCAACGGCCGTCCCATTGACATCACCCTCCCGATTTTCGTGGAGAAGGTGATTGCGGAGACCGAGCCTGGCTTCAAGGGCGACACTGCCACCAACTGCCTGAAGCCCGCCAAGATTGAGAACGGCTACGAAATCAACGTCCCGACCTTTGTCGGCATCGGCGACCTTGTCCGCATCGACACCCGCACTGGCGAGTACTCCGACCGTGTCAAGAAGGCCTCCGTGTAGGCGTCATCCTTCGCCATAGCTTCTTAACAATAGCAACGGCCTTTCCTCTTCGGGCAGCCGGTGGGTAGTTCCGCTACTTGCCCGCTGCCCGTTTTGCGTAGCGAGGCGTAGGGGCGACTGCCCTTCGCCATTTTCTCCATCCACCGCAACCGCCCATGGTCTCCCGCCTCAAGACCCTTTTCGGAATATTCTTCTACATCTCCGCCGTTACCCTTGGCGGCGGGCTGGCGATGCTTCCGCTCATGCGCGAGGAGTTCGTCGAAAAGCGGGGATGGCTTTCCGACGACGAGATGGTTGACACGGTTGCCGCGATACAGTCGATGCCTGGCATCATCGCGTGCAACATGGGCGTGCTGCTGGGCTACCGCGTCGCGGGGATGGCGGGGGCCCTTGTCTCCCTTGTGGGCAGCATCATCCCACCCTTTCTTGCGATTGTGATTCTTGCGCACATAGTCACCCGGGTTCGCGGACACGAAGTGACGGACCACATATTCCTTGGCGTCAGGGCGGCGGTCTCCGCCTTGATACTCTGCGCCGTCTTCAATCTTGGCAAGAAGATGTTCGAGACCGAGGAGTCCCGTTTGAGAATCTTCACCTGGGCGGTGGCGGGCGTCTCCTTCGTGGCCCTGGCATTCCTTGGCGCAAACGCAGTCTACGTGCTTGCGGCTGGCGCGCTTCTCGGCTGGCTCTGCTTCATACGCTCCTTCGCGCCCAGGATTGGAGGCGTGAAATGAGCCTCCTCTCCCTCTATCTCCTCTTCGTCAAAATCGGAGTCTTCACCTTCGGGGGCGGATACGCAATGATTCCGCTCTTCCAGGACGAACTGGTGACAAAGCACGCCCTCATGACCTCGGCGGAATTCGCCGACATCGTCGCCCTTGCGCAGATGACCCCCGGCCCCGTAGGGTTGAACTGCGCCACCTTCATCGGCCAGCAGGAGGGGGGGCTCCTGGGGGCGATTGTGGCGACCGCAGGAGTCACAACCCCGTCGCTCGTCCTGGGCATCCTGGTGGGACTCTTCCTCAAGTCCTTCGAGAGAAACCGCCATTGGCAGGCAATCCTCTGCGGCATCCGCCCTGCGACGCTCGGACTGATAGCGGCGGCTGTAGTCTTCTTTGCGGAGACATCCCTCTTCACCGCGCCAATTGCCGCGCTTTGGCGGGCGGGCGGCTCCTTCGGCGTCTGCTGGCAGGGGATTGTGATTTTCGCGGCCGTCCTCTTCGTCCAATGGAAGTGGAAGCCGAATCTCGTGTGGGTATTGCTGGGCTCCGCGCTGGCGGGCTGGCTGCTCTTCCTCATCCCCATTTAAGGACACCGCGCCTCGAACGCCTTCCAACCATGTCATCAAAGGAGACACGGACATGCCATTCGACTGCAACCTGGCCATCCTGAAACCCGTCAAGGCGATCATTGACTTCTTCACGGACAAGATTTGGAACGCCGACTTCAATGCGTTGAAGACGCTGAAGCGCGGCGGCTACTCCTTCTGCCGTCTGCTTGTTGTCGCGACTCGTGGCTTCTTCGAAGACCGCTGCACGCTCCAGAGCTGTGCCCTCACCTACGTCACCATGGTTTCGCTGGTGCCCATCCTGGCGGTGGCGCTCTCCTTCTGCAAGGGAATTGGCCTTCAGAAGCAACTCCTTGAGCACATGGGGATTGCGACAATCGTCCAGAGAGACTCCGGCGGCAACGAGACCTTTGAATACAAGGTAATCCACGACGGGGGCGAGACGGGGGGCGCCGACGAGTCGGAGAGCCTGGCGGAGGAGCTGGCGAGGCCTGGCTTTGTCGCGGAGCTTCCCGACCCCATGCAGGAGGGCCTCATCAAGCTCATCACATACGTTGACAAGACGAACTTCACTGCCCTTGGCATCATCGGAGTCGTCACCTTGCTTGCCACCGTCGTGATGTCGATTCAGAAGCTGGAGAGCAACTTCAACGGCATCTGGTGTGTAAAGCAGGGGCGTGGTTTCCTGCGTCAAATCAGCGAGTACCTCGTATTGCTTCTACTGCTCCCCATCCTCCTCTTCTGCATTCTCTCCCTGAACGCATACATCAACTCAGGGAGGCTCTCCGAGTTGCTGATAACCAACTCCTCCCTGGTCAAGCTGCTTGGGCATGTTGTTGCGCGGGCGCTTCTCTACTTCTGCCTGGTGGCCGCCTTCGCGCTGCTCTACCTCTACATGCCGAACACCCATGTCCGGGTCGGGCCGGCCTTCCTGGCAGGCGCCGTGGCCGCAGTGATGTGGAGCGCGGTCCTCATCGCATACGTCAAGTGGCAGATTGGGCTGGCGCGCTACAACGCAATCTACGGCGCATTCGCCGCATTGCCCTTCTTCCTGGCGTGGCTCTACGCCAACTGGCTGGTCATCCTCCTTGGCGCGGAAATCTGCTTTGCGGCGCAGAATCAGCGCATCCTTCGGCAGACGAAGCAGATGCTGCCCGTCGAAGCCGGCGCAAACAGGATGCTCGGCATTGCAATTGTCGAAGCAATCAGCAAGTGCTACGACGAGGGGCATGGATGCTGGAATGCCGCCGACTTCGCCATGGAGCACAATGTCTCCATCCGCGAAATCGAGTTTGCCCTTGAGAGCCTCAGGAAGGCTGGACTTGTAATCCAGCGCAAGCCCGAGGCCGACCCGCCAGACTCCTACGATTACATCCTCGGAAGGCCATCTTCGCAAATCACCCTCGCCGACGTGTCGGACGCATTCACGGGCATCGACACCGCAACGGCAAGGCGCATCGCAAAGTGCCTGCCCGCAAAATTCGCGGACTACCTGCGCGAATGGCATGACGACGACGAGGCGCGGCTCTCGAAGATAACCTTCGAACACGTGGTCGAGAGAGAGGCCCCCGCATCCACAAACCCCTTCAACTGAATACCCGCCCATGAACCGCATACTCGTCCTGCTTCTGGCAGTCCTCTTCTCGGGGCTTCTCCGGGGAGCCCCCGTCGTCGTATTCGTCTCAATCCCGACTGGCCTGGAACCTGTAGTCGAGATTGGCGGCAATGCAATCGAAGCCAGGTCGCTTTTGACGACAAGCGGCAGCCCCGAGAGCTTCCATCCCGACGCAAGGACGCTTTCGGCGCTGGGGCGGAGCCGTCTCTTCATCTCGATAGGGGCGCCATACGAGGCGGCGCTATTGCCAAAGTTGCGCTCGGCATACCCCGGGCTTGAAATCGCGGACGGGTCGCAGGGGATGTCGCGCAGGACCTTCCCCGACGGCGGGGAAGACCCCCATGTCTGGCTTTCAGCGGAGAACATGCTTCGCTACTCTGAAAACGTGGCGGCGGCGCTTTCGCGCATTCTTCCGGAGAAGGCCGACTACTTCAAGGGGAACCTCGACAGGTACTGCGGGAAATTGCGGGGCGTGCATGAGGCCAACCTCAGGCGTCTTGCATTTCTGCGTGGCGGCACAGTGCTCGTCTACCATCCTGCCTTCGGATACTTTCTTGGGGAGCATGGGATTGAGCAGCTGGCGATAGAGGAGGAGGGCAAGGAGCCCATCGGCGGCAGCCTCCAGGCGTCGATGCGCCGGGCACGGGAGCGCGGGCTTCCGGCGATTTTTGTCCAGCCGAGATTTTCGGAGAGGTCGGCCAGGATTCTCGCGAAGGAGTTGAAGTGCCGGGTCATCAGCCTTGATCCGCTTCCATCGAGCCTGGTGGAGGGTCTTTCGGCGATAGGCGAGGCAATCGAGAGGGCGTACCGCCCCGTTGAAAAATGATTCCTGCAATACAGATTACGAACCTCTGCTTTGGCTACGAGCAGCACGAGGTTCTCCACAATATCAACCTTGAGGTGGGCCAGAGGGACTTTGCCATCGTGGTAGGCCCCAATGGCGGCGGCAAGACGACCCTTCTGCGGCTGATGCTCGGGCTTCTGGCACCGAGATTCGGAAGCATACGGATATTCGGCGAGGAGCCATGCCGTGCGCGACGCAGGATGGGCTATGTCCCCCAGTCGCTTGAATTCGACCACAACTTCCCCATCTCCGTCCTTGAAACCGTCCTGCTTGGCCGCATGGAACGCCACCTCTTCGGCGGTCCACGCAGGGAAGACCGTGCCGTCGCGATGGATGCACTTGCGGAGGTGGGGCTTCCCGACGCCGCGCAAAAGCCATTTGCCGCGCTTTCCGGCGGCCAGCGCCAAAGGGTCCTCATCGCCCAGGCGCTCGCATCCGAACCGCAGCTCCTCCTTCTGGACGAACCTGGCGCAAACCTGGACGCCCCCGGGGTCGCGACAATCTACTCCCTGCTGAAGACGCTAAGCCAGCGCCTCACGGTCGTGATGGTCTCCCACAACCTGTCGATGGTCGAGGCGTTTGCCACCCATGTAATCTGCGTGAACCACACTGCCGGAATGCACAGGATCGACCAGGTCTCGAAGGACGACCTGCACGCCGGCAACTGGGTGCACATTTTCCACCACGACTGCCCTGTCGACCGCAAGCTCCAGGACGGGGATCCCTGCGCCGGCCCCCATCTTGGCGAAGCGGACGCACACGAACACGCTCCCGGGGAGTGCAGCTGCAAGGAGCGCTAGGAGCGTCGCGCCACACCGGTTTTCCAACAATCCACCCGTATGTCCCTTTTTCTCCAGGAGCTATTCCATTCGCCCTTGCTGGCGCGGTCCCTTGCCGCGATGGTGCTTGCCGCGGTCGCCTGCGGAATCGTGGGCTGCTATGTCGTGCTGAAGCGCGACAGCTATGCGGTGGGGGCGGTCAGCCACTCGCTTCTCGGCGGCGTAGGCGCGGCGCTCTTCCTCTCGGCGAAATACTCCCTGCCGTGGTTGACACCCTGGCTGGGAGGACTTGCGGCTGCAATCCTCGTGGCCGTATTCATCACACTTGGGACCGCCCGGTGGCGCTTCCGCACCGACACCGTCCTCTCGGCGGTCTGGGCGCTGGGAATGGCCATCGGAATCTCCTTCGTGACGGCGATGCCGGGATATCCGCCGGACCTGAACAGCTACCTCTTCGGAAGCATCCTGATTGTCTCCCCGCAGGACCTCTGGATGACCGCGCTGCTTGACGCATTCGTGCTTCTGCTGGCAATCCTCTGGCATCAGCGCTTTGTCGCCCTGGCCTTCCATAGCGAAATGCTCACCTTGAGGGGGATTTCGACGACCTGGGTGCAGCTGGCGCTGCAGTTGATGATTGCGGTCACAGTCGTAATCCTTTCCCAGCTTGTCGGCATCATCCTCTGCATGGCTTTGCTGATCCTGCCTGTCGCCGCGGCGGCCACGCTCTCCCGCCGCATACCGGTCATCATGGCGCTGGCGGGGGCCTTCTGCTTCGGATGCTGTTTCCTGGGGGTCGGGCTCTCCTACGACACCCTGCCGGGAAACATCCTGCTTTCGCCTGGCGCGACAATCGTCGAACTGGCGGGCATACTCTATCTCGGAACAGGAGGAGGGCGCATGCTCGCAAATAAACTCCGCCGGACACGGAATTCCTGACTCAAGAAGAACCACAGGCAATGAACAGACTCATCTATGCATCAAGCGAATCCTGCGCCGACCTGCTCTATCTCACGGGATTCATGGCCGAGGACCCGTTCCTCTTCTTCGAGGCGGACGGCGTAAAGTCGGTTGCGGTCAGCGAACTCGAACTGGGACGCGCGCAGAAGGAGTGCCACCGCGATGTCCAGGTAATCGATGTCACGCGCCTGGCACAGCATTTCAAGGTCCGGAAATCAATCGCAAGGAACTGGCTTGCAAGGATGGTCATGACAATATGCAGGGGGACGAAGTGCAGGGAGTGGCATGTCCACCGGATGATGCCTGTGGCGGATGCGGATCTGCTGCGCAGGAGCGGCCTCAGGCTGGTCGTCGAAGAGCGCATGGCACCCGAACGGGAGGTGAAGACGCCGGAGGAAATCGAGAAAATCCGGCATTCCCAGCGCCTTGCCGAGGCGGGGCTTGCGGTGGCCGACGGGATTCTCAGGCAATCGACGGTCGACCGTGAGGGATTCCTTGTCTTTGACGGGCGTCGTCTGACTGCGGAGGAGCTTCGCGGAGCCATTGACGGAGCCATCGCCAGAGGCGGCGGACTGGGACGCGGGACAATCGCGGCGCCAGGCGTCCAGGGATCCGACCCGCACTCACGGGGCGAGGGGCCGATTCGGGCAAACGAGCCGATTGTGATGGACATCTTCCCCCGGGACCAGGCGACGGGGTACTACGGCGACCTTACGCGCACCAGGGTCAAGGGAAGCGCCTCCCCGGTTGTCCGAAAGGCATACGAGACCGTCCTGGCCGCCCAGGAGAAGGCCCTAGGCTCCCTCAAGGCGGGCGTTGCGGGCGAGGCAATCCACCAGGCGGCCGCAGACTACTTCAAGGAGGAAGGCTTCAAGACCGGCAAGGAGGAGTCGAGCGGAGTCTACTACGGATTCTTCCACGGGCTGGGCCATTCCGTGGGCTTGGAAATCCATGAGGGCCCGTCATTGAGCCTGCGCCAGAAGGAGCCGCTCAGGAAGGGAAATGTCGTTACGGTCGAACCCGGACTCTACTACCCTGAATGGGGCGGCATACGCATCGAGGACACGGTCGCAGTGGCTGAAGGGGGCATAGACAACCTGACAGTGGCGGAAAAGTTCCTCGAACTATGATGGTTTTGGTTCGTTTCGTGCCTGGAAATCATGGCGCGACATCATAAATTATAAGTTATATAACTTTGGCATCCAACAAGTTGTAGCATCATTCCCCATCACTATCTTTAGTCATGCGGACAGTGTGGGCACTTCCCATTGTCCGGCTGAGGAATAGTGTTTTTCGCCTATCGGCCATCAAGGAGGGAAATGATGAGACTTGTACGATTCTGCCTGTTGTTCTGCCTGCTGTCTATCCTGCCGGCCTACGCGTCCGTGCCTTCGGCCGTGCGGACTCTTCAATCCGGGGAGGTGGATTTCGAGTCGGTTATCCGTGTCGACGTGGCTGTGTCCTTTGACGACGGGGACCTGCCCACGGCCTGGATTCTCGAGGAGCGCTGGTCCGACGACTGCCGTGTGCTGGCGGCCTTCTGGAACGGAAGGGCCTGCGCACCCTCCCGGCGCCAAGGAGGCTTCAGCTGGATCTTCGGCTACCCAGGCGAGGGAAACCTGGTGGAGTCAGGCACGCTTGTCTACTACCTGAAGTTCCCGAAGATGACTGACGGGGAGACCCGCAGGGAAATCCGATGCGACGGAAAATGCCACGTGTGGGACGGCGACGGCGATGTCACCGGCATGGAGACGGTGGCGCTTGACAAGGATGCGCCATACCTGGAGGGGTCCTTCTTCCAGATGACCCTCAATCACGGCTGGAACCTGGTCTCGCTGCCATGCACCGTCGACGGGGAGAGCATTGAACGGCTCGCCGCCGGACGCGCCGTCTACTGCGGCCCCGGAACGGCTGGCGCATACTACCAGAACACAATCCCGTCGACTCCCGGGGAGCCGTTCTGGCTCTGCGAGACGGACGAGTCGGGGAGGCAGGTGATCCTCACGGCGACTGACCCGGCCCCCGAAGGGCTCGTCCCCAGCGGAGGCACATGGCACCGTGGCTGGAACCTGGTCGGGGTCTCGGGCATGACTCTCCAAAACCTGCCGGAGGAGGAACACGGTGCGTGGAAGTGGGAGGAAGGCGCATTCCGGCTGCACGAGGGAGCGCTGGAACCTGGCGAATGCGCCTGGATATACAGGACGCACTTCAAGAAGACGCCGTAGCCGTCAGGCGCGCCTGAGCCCGCGGCATGCGTCAATTCATCGGGTGGTAGTGGGAGAGATAGCTGAGTTCCCGCGGAAGCGGGATGTTGGCGCCCGTCTCGTTCTCGCCATATCCATTCTCCGCCAATATCTGTATGTCCTCCAGGACCCGTATGTCGCCATGGAAGCTGACCTTGATGCTGAAGAGGATGTTGATTTTCCGCTGCGCGTGGAGCGTCGCCACTACGCTCTGCATAAGCTCCAGGAGGCCGGTGGCGGTGCTGCTCTTGATGAGGGGTTCGACATCCAGCGGGTAGACAAGCACCCTGATGAGGTTCATGTTCGCCATCCTCCGAAGCAGCTCCATCACCGCGTCGGCCGTGGTAATCTTCTCCGAATCAATCCCCTTCTGGAGCTTCGCGACCTCGTCCCCCATCTTCGCAAGTTCGTCTCCGACATGCTGGCGTTTCAGCTGGTTCACCCACTCGTTCGCCAGGAAGAGGTTCATCGGAATGCTTGCATCATACTCCTTGTCAAGGGTCAGGGTGACGGGGCTCCCGTAATGGCGGACAATCGAGGAGATCAAGGTGGCGGGACGGACGTGGAACCCGAAATACGGCGGTATCGGAATCTCCTTGGTGCCGACGACCGCATATTGCCTCAGCATCGACTGGCAGAGCCCACGGGCCCCCACCAGGAACTCGTAGCTGTAGCGGCAGAGGTAGTGGGTCAGCAACTCAAGATACCAGTTGCTCTTGAGGACGCAGTTGCTGTGGCAGAAGAGGGAGTCGCCCTGGATCTTGATGTGGCGCTCGTAGAAGTGGATGAAGACCGTCGCGACACGCAGAAGATGGAGGACGACGCTGATGTGGCCGCGAAGACGCCTCAGGGATACGTCGTTGCCCTCGATGTTGCTGTAGGATATGTAGGTGTCGTATAGCGACTGGAGGGTGTGGAACTTCTCCTCCATCGAACGGATCGACGCTTCGGAGAGAAGGTCGAAATTGAGTCCGCGCCACTGCGGCGCACGGCACTTGGCGGCGTTGTCGAGGAACTTGGCGTCCTCCGTGTTGTTGAGGAAGCTTGTCGCCAGATGTATGACCAGGTGTTCCGCGTCCTCGCGGCTTCCCATGATGCGGTCCTTTGGCAGCATTCCGCTGGGCAGCAGCTCCGAATAGTCGTATCCGATGAGCTCCTCCGGAGGGGGCCAGCCCAGGCACATGGCGTCCTTCATCACCTGCTTCAATGAACAGAAGAGGAAGACGGAGATATAGGTGATGGCGGAGTCGGTGTCCTCCTCCATCTTCGGATAGTGGCCCTGGAAGTCGTAGGAGTGGATTGTGTGGCGGAGATGCAGCAGGTCATATCCCGCCGCACTGAAGTTCTTGATCATCGCGACATGCGAACGGAAGGCATGCCACATCTCGTTGCTCTTGGCGCCATATGCGTCCAGCAACTCCTCAAGCTGACTCGACTCGGCCTGAAGAAAATTCAGCAACGGACGGGTGAGCTGGAACTCCTCCGCACCCAACTCCACAAAGTGAACGCAATGGGAGAGCAGCAGCGCGGAACGATCCCGCAACAGTCTGTCAAAAGATTCGCTGTCAACTATCTCCATCGCCAAAAACACACAGTCAAAACACTCAATCCCTTGCTTCGGAAAAGTTACCTTAATGGCATTTCTGTCATTTGCAAACACCCAATGTGAAAACGTATCCTAATATGACACGATTTGTCATAAGACTTCCAAAATGTAATGCAATTCCGCATTGTTATTTATAACTATCTGAATATCAGGTAGTTATATAATAGAAACAGAGGCATTTCCAGAATCAGGGCGGAAGTGGCGGCTTGGAAATGCGTCGTTTTCCCCTTTCTGCGTCTTCTGGTTTCCGAGGCATGGGGGGACTCTTTCCGCTCCACGCTTATATTATTTCATTATGCGCATTCAATCACTAGACCAGGCGTTAATCGAGTTGATTTTTGGTGCGGCCAGCATTCGTCGTTGGAACGACCAGATCAATCCAATGGAGTTCACCGAGCTTGACAAGCAGGCCCACAAGATGACCATTGCCTGGGTGCTTGCCAAGTGCGAGGAGGACAGCGGGAAGGAGGACATCTCCTGGAAGTCCCTCATCGAGGGTTCGATCTTCGAATTGCTCCAGCGGATTCTCCTGACGGACATCAAGCCCCCTGTCTTCCACCGCATGATGGACGAGAACGGCCCCCAGCTCAACCTCTGGGTGCTGAAGGAGCTTTCGCCCTTTACGCGGTGCGTCCGCGGCGGCTTCCACGAGCGCATGGAGCACTACTTTCTTGAGAAGGGGTTTTCCCGCAGGGAGAAGCGCATCCTGAAGGCGGCCCACTACCTTGCCACCCAGTGGGAGTTCAACATCCTCTATGCGCTGTGCCCGTTCATCCGGGGAATCGAGCAGATCAAGGGCGAAATCGAAGACCAGCTCGAAGACCACCTAGACCTGATCGGAGTCCAGAAGATTGCACTCAAGAGGAAGACCTACGGCTTCATCGACCTGTGCGGGCAGCTCCGCTTCCAGAAGCGCTGGAGCCAGTCGCCCCGCATCCCCGCCACAAGCGTCCTCGGGCACATGCTCATGGTGGCGATAATGACCTACCTCGCGCTGTGCGACACGGATGCATGCGACGCACGCATCGTGAACGGATTCCAGGGGGCGCTCTTCCACGACCTCCCGGAGGCGCTGACGCGGGACATCACCTCGCCAGTCAAGAATGCGGTCGAGGGACTTGCGGACACAATCAAGCGCTTCGAGAACCTCCAGATGGAGGAGAAGGTGCAGCCGCTGGTCCCCCCGCAATGGTATCACCAGCTCTCCTATTTCACCGACAACGAATTCGACAACAGGATTTGCCTCGACGGCAGGGTGACGGGGGGGCTCACGTTCAAGGAGCTTGACGAAAAGTACAACTCCATGGAATTCAATCCCGTGGACGGCGAGATGATCTGCTGCGCCGACAAGCTGGCAGCCTTCATCGAGGCGGTGGAGTCGATTCGCAACGGAATTACGACGAAGCATCTCCAGGAAGGGGTCGAGAGACTCTGGAACGAATACAAGGACCGCCAGGTGGGGCCTGTCCACATCGGCAATGTATTCGAGTCCTTCCTCAAGAAGCTTCCGCACTGACGGGGAGGCGTATGGCGCAGGGGATGGCAAGCTGCAAACAACAGGAACTATGGAGCCTGCGGCATCCGGGAGCCGGCTCGTCGCTGTCCATGCAGTATGCGGGCATCGGCGTGATTGTCTCGATGGCCTTCCTCATCTGCGTCGGGATTGCCATGATATCATCGGCGACAATCTCCGACTCCGGCACGCACTTCTTCAAGATGCAGCTGGTATGGGCGGGGGCGGGGACCGCCCTGTGCCTGGCGGGGGCGTTCATGCCGCTTGACTGGTTCTACCGGCACAGCCACTGGGGGATGGTTGCGGTATTCATCCCCCTGCTCTATCTGACAATCGCGGCTGTTTCGGTGAAATTCGCGGGGTCTGGGACCATCAGGTTCTTTCCCTGCGCCGCCGCCATCAAGGGTGCGGTCCGCTGGCTTCGGTTCGGCCCCATACAGGTCCAGCCTTCGGAGTTTGCAAAGGTGGCCCTGGTCTTGTTCCTGGCCGCGTACTACGGGCATCTTCCCCGTGAGCGCATAAAGGGCTTCGGCGCCGGAATCGCCGTCCCTGTGGGAGCGGCGGGGGCGGTCCTGGGTCTTGTCGTCCTTGGCAAGGACCTTTCCACAAGCGTCGTGATAGGCGTCATGATTCTTGCAATCATCTTCCTGGCCGGCGTGCGGTTCCGCTACGTCTTGATTTTCATTCTGGTCGGCGCAATCCTGGGGTCGGCCTTCATCCTGTCGAGCCCGATGCGCATGAAGCGCATAACCGCCTGGAGGTATCCTGCCGAGGCCAGGGAGGGCGAGTCATACCAGCTCTTCCGGTCGCAAATCTGCCTGGGTGTCGGAAGCGTCACCGGCACGGGATACTCCAAGGGATACATGAAGACCTACCTTCCGGAACCACACACCGATTTCATAGTCGCAGTGATTGGCGAGGAATTCGGCTTCGTGGGAATGATGGTCCTCCTTCTGGCATACTTCCTCATGTGCGGATGCATCGTGGCAATCGCCGGCCAGTGCCGACGGCGGGAGGACCTGCTGCTCTGCTACGGCGTGGCAATCCTCATTCTCGTCCAGGCGCTGGTGAACGTCAGCGTAGTAAGCGGATGGATCCCACCGACGGGCATCACGGCGCCATTTCTCTCCTACGGCGGCTCCAGCCTGATTTCGCTGATGTTCCTCGTCGGACTCGTGATGAACGTCCTCCAGCGCAACCTGCACGACATCTGGCAGGAGGAGTGCAGCCAGTCGCACGTCATACCAATCGCACACGGGACAAACTACAACCCACCGAAAAACCTCTCCAACGGAGGAGACAAAAATGAATAGGATGCTATCGACGATACTCGTACTCGCATTGCTTGGAAGCGCCGCCGCACTCCAGGCCAAGGTGACCAGCCTCGGAGGAGCGGGAAGATACCAGATCCTGCAGCTCCCCGGAGGAATGATCGACGCACGCATGGCAAAGATGCTGGACGACCAGCTCTGCGGCATGATCCAGGACCATAACAACAACCTCGGGGACGCGCGGTCGAAGTTCAACGGAGTCGACTACAAGGGCGAGAGGATTGACATCACATACTACGGCTCAATCGGCAAGAGGCAGCGCGAGGAGCTGCGTGCCGCCCTGAAGAAGATGATCCGCGACCACAACAGGAGAATTGAGCAGGCCATGAAGCAGCAGCAACAGCAGATGCAGCAGAACCAGCAGATGCAGATGCAGCTACAGCAGCAGCAACAGCAGATGCAGATGCAGCAGCAGCAGTTCATGTACCAGCAGCAGCAACAGCAGATGCAGATGCAGCAGCAGGAGATGATGCGTCGCCAGCAGGAGCAGCAGCGAATGGCCGAGGAGCAGAGGCGCCAGCAGGAGGAACAGCAGCGCCGTCTCCAGTATGAGCAGAGGAAGATGCAGGAGGAGGCGGAGCGCCAGGAGCGCGCCATCCCGCGCCGGGTCAGGGGCAGGCAGGGAGGAGGAGACCAGTAGGCCCCCACTTTTCACCCTCAAGCCAACCCTGCCAACCCTAAAAAGTTGTCAGGGTGATTTGATAATTTTGGCATAGGGGTTTACCTTATATGCGGTTTTTTTAGGTTCCCTCATGCGCCGGCTCGTTTTGTCGGCGTCTTTTTACTCATCCATAACAAAAAGAGGAAAACACTATGGATATGAAGTGGATCGCTGTGATGGTTGTTGGCTTTATCGCCGCAATGGTTGGCATGAAGAAGCAGAAGCTCGGCATTGGCTGGGGCCAGCCCCTGGCGATTGTGGGTGCGATCATCGCAGTTGGCGGCGCAGTCATGAACCTCAGCGGCTTCATGGGCAGCAAGGGCAAGCAGATGGACGCGGAGATGCGCTACATCCGCCTCCAGGGCCAGTTCCTGGCAGAAGAGGTCAAGAATGCCGCAAACCCCAGCAAGGTCTACGTCATCTGCGACGCCAACTACTTCCTTGACGAGAACGGCAACGAGAAGATCCGCGACTATCCGCTGCTCAACGGCGTCAAGGCCGGTCTCCGCGGCATCGAGGTCGTGCCCGTCTACAAGAAGATCAAGGTTTCCGCCCCCAAGGCAGCTGCTCCCGGGCAGCCCGCCCCGATGCCCGCCGGCGTCGCGGAGCTCATGAACTTCAGCGCCAGGGACTACAAGGGCATCGTCGATGAAATCAAGAAGGACAAGGGCGGCAACATCGCCGTCATCAACATCCACAGGTTCCCGAGCGAAATGAGACTGCCCGGCGCCCTGGCGATGCTCAAGGGCTACAAGGTCGGCTTCGTTGTCACCTCCCCGATTGACGAAGTCAAGTTCGCCTTCGCCGACAAGGGCAAGAGCTGCGCGGAAGTCGTGGCGGCCGTCATGACCCGCAACGACGCCGACTATGACGCGGCAATCCCCTCCGGAGACAAGAAGGCCTTCGAGGCGCGCTTCGTCCTGGTTCCCGCCAACGGCTACGAGGCGGCCATCAGCAAGGCCATCGGAAAGAAATAACCGGACCTGCTAGGCATACCTAGAAACATGGCGGCCGGCGGAGTGATTCGCCGACCGCCTTTTTCATGACAGCATGATTCACGATACACTGAAGAATTTCAGAAGGTACCTCCCGTTGCACCCGCGCTTCGGAAAGGTGGCGGATTTCCTGGAGAAGACCGACTTGAACGCATTGGCCGACGGACGGGTGGACATCCTCCCAGACGGCGAAATCTTCGCAAACGTCCAGACGCCGGGGACGCGCGCCGACGAGGATGCCCCGCTGGAATTCCACAGGAGATACATAGACGTCCAGATTCCTCTTTCGAAGCCGGAACGCATGGGGTGGCTTCCCCTTGAGAAGGCTCCTTCGGGGCTCTGCTACAAGGAGGAGAACGACGCGGCGCTCGGCCCTGGCGCCCACTCCAGCGTCGTCACCGTCGTCCCTGGCGATTTCGTCATCTTCTTTCCGCAGGATGTCCATGCGCCCTGCATTGGCGACGGGTCGTCGATGCACAAGATCATCATCAAGGTCCTGGCATAGCCTCCCCGGTTGCGGCGTGCGCCTTTCCCCTGCCCTCTCAACTGCATGCGCTATCTGCTGAACATTGGCAACACGCGGACCGCGGTCGGCGTCGGCGTCCCCGGCTCCGACGGCTTTGCCATGGAGTTCCATTCCACCGTGAGCTTTGGCGAGGCCTGGTCTCCCTCCGCCCCCGACGGCGGATGGCATGCAGTCGCCGCCTCAGTAGTGCCGTCGGCCAGACGCGCCCTTGAGGCGCGCTTCCCCGGCAGATTCCACTTTATTTCCGCGGAGGACTTCCCGTGGATTGACTGTTCCGCCTACGACATGCCGAGGCTTGGGGCGGACCGTCTTGCAAATATCGCGGCGGCGCACAGGCTTTCCCCCGGCCGTGCCGTGCTGGTAGTCGACTGCGGCACCGCCCTCAACTCCGTCTGCGTCTCCCCGGACGGGAGATTCCTGGGGGGGGTCATCCTTCCGGGACGTGGCACCGCCCTTCGCTCCCTTGCGAAGGACACCGCGCAGCTACCTGAATTCTCCGTGGCCGCAACCCACGAACTCAATCCCCTCGGACTCACATCGGAGGACGCCATCCGCAACGGCGTCGACATAGGCATATTGGGAGCCGCGGAGGCAATCGTCCGCAAGACAAGGGCGCTGCCGGAGATGCGGGGGTGCCGCGTCTGGTTCACCGGCGGAGACGCGCCGTTCTTCGCGGAATACCTGCCACGGGATTTGGAGGCGG
>URJM01000009.1 GCA_900548225.1 uncultured bacterium | reverse complement strand
CCCCCCTGCCGCTCACGCTATACGGAGTCTCCCTGGCAGACGTGGAAAAGGCGGGCCGCCAATAAAAGGCAGGCCCGCCCGAATGACGGCTGTCTGGTTCCGGGGCTATATCCTCGGCATCTTCTCCAGGACAATCCTCTCCGCCTCGAGATTCCAGAGCCCGTTGTGGCGCTTGCAGGCGTCATCGAGTTCTGCGAAGACGGGATCCGTCTTGCCCTTCTCGGCGAAGTCGGCGATTGCGGTCAGCGGGAAGTCCTGGTGGGTGTAGATCAGCTTCTTGCCGCCCTTGATGTTCGGCAGGTTCAGGGTCGTGTCACGCGCGGCCGTCAGGCCTCCAACATGGGTGATCATGATTGCCGGATTCAGGACGCCCTCGCCCATCAGCTTCAGCGCCTCCCTGATGTCGTCGGTGTTGCCGCCGCTAGTCCCCACAAGGTGCGTCCCCGCATAGTGGACGTTGTAGAAGTTGAGCCTGGCGGAGAAGTTGGGATCCATTGGACCCGAGAAGAAGTTGAGGCATGCGCCGTTGGCGAGAATCGCGTCGGCCTGCTCGACAAGCGCCGGGACTGGAGCCATGACGAAGACGTCGTCGTATCCCGTGCCGCCTGAAAGCTCGCGCAGGTCGGCGGTCGCCGTGGGGCTGGATGTATTCTGGTAGACAAGCTTGACGCCGTGGGCGGCGGCATCCTCCACGGTCAGGACAGACGCCGCGCGGTCAAGCCGGGCCTGGTCAATGTCGGTGACGACCACCAGCGAGGGGGCCATGGGGCCGTGGACAAGGTAGTCGATGAGCCCAAGCCCCATGGGGCCAGCGGAGGCGATGCACGCGCACTTGCCGCCCTTCTTGACGCCCATGGTGTGATGGTAGGAGCCGGGGGTCTCCAGGCGGTACTGGGCGCGGCAGGCGCCCACGAGGCAGCTCATCGGCTCCGAGAGCGACGCCATGAAGAATGCGTCCCCCGTGTACTTGAGGAGGCAGTTCATCTCCATCACGCAGGAGGGAATCCTGATGAAGGTGGAGTCGCCGCCGATTGTCTGGAAGGAGTATCCGGGAGCGTCGAGAGTGCCCTTGTAGTTGAGGGCGGGCTGGATGCCAAAGCGCTCGCCTGGCTTGAACTGGTTCTGCCACTTCTTGCCCACCTCGCGGATCACGCCGCAGAACTCATGCCCGATGATGACGGGATTCTCGGCGCAGTCCGCAGGGACGCGCTTGTGAGCCGCACCCTGCTCCGCTGCCTTGAACGAGGACATGCAGATCGAGTCGCAGACGACCTCGGCGACAATGCCGTCGTCGCCGCACTCGGGCAGTTCGAAGGATTCCAGTCTCAAATCATTGACGCCATAGAGGCGCAACGCGGTGGTTTTCATCTCTCTTCTTTCTCCTTTCCTTTGGTTTGGGATTCTTGACAGGGAAAAACTGCTTTCTACAAGGCGGCCCGGCTATTCCATCTCCTCGAGAGCCTTCTCAAGCTCACGGTTGTGGTCGGCGTTGATCTGCTGAATCTTGTCCTTGCTCTTGTTGTAGCTCCTGCCGACCGTGGCGCCGTAGTCGAGGGTCTCGGCAACGCCGTCGGTGACGGGCTTCTCCTGCTTCGTGCAGGAGACCAGCGAAAACGCGAACGCGAAGAGGACAAGCGCCAGAAGGATTCCTACGTTCTTCTTCATCTTGATTGTCTCCTAGGGAATGCAGAATGGATGGTTGTGGCGTGGAGCTTTCCCGGCGCGGGCACCACGCCTCCACTCCCACGCCCGCATCTCGTCGTGAATGCGATCTAGTAATTTAATAGCCAATTGTCAGGCAGGTCAAATCCAGTCTCTCTTTAATAGGGTATATTTCCCCGAATGCGGGGGCGCGATGGCGCACGCCCGCATTTCCAACGCATACTTTACCCTAGTTTCTGCCAGGGAAGCACAGCCTGACGCCGTGCTTCCCGTTAGTTGTGCCCATATTGTCATGAGACTTTCCAAGATGATCGGCCAGCGCCTCAGGGAGGCTCCCAGAGACGCGCTTACCGCAAGCCACAAGTTCATGGTGCGCGGAGGATACTGCCTGCCCGTCTCCACGGGCATCTTTACGCTAATGCCGCTCGGCAAGAGGATTGCGGCGAAAATCGAGCAAATCATCCGCGAGGAGATGGATGCAATCGGCGGGCAGGAGATGCTCATGCCGGTCGTCCTCCCCGCAGAACTTTGGCAGCAGAGCGGACGCTGGGAGAGCGTCGGCCAGGAGCTCCTGCGCTTCAAGGACCGCAACGGCAAGGACATGATCCTCGGAATGACCCACGAGGAGGCCGCCGTCCACGCAGTCCGCGCAAATGTGAGCAGCTACAAGCAGCTCCCACTGATGATCTACCAGATCCAGACAAAGTACCGTGACGAGGCACGCCCCCGCGCCGGGCTCATCCGCACCCGCGAGTTCACCATGAAGGACGCGTACAGCTTCCACACCTCCCAGGAGGACCTGGAACGCTACTACGAAGTCTGCCACAAGGCCTATGACAGAATCTTCAAGCGCATCGGCTTCAAGGAGTTCATCAGCATCACCGCGGACTCCGGAATGTTCGGCGGCAACAGGTCCGACGAGTTCATGGCGATTGCCGACTGCGGGGAGGATGTCCTCTTCGTCTCCCCGAACGGCAACTACCAGGCCAACCGCGAAGTCGCATGCGCCAGGCTCGAATACGCACACGAGGAGGAACTCCCCCTCGAAAAGGTGAAGACCCCCCACTCCAAGACAATCGCCGACGTGGCTAATTTCCTCGGAATCGACCAGGCCCATACCTGCAAGGCGGTCTTCTACAAGGATTCCCAGGGAAGGCTCGTCTTCGTCAACATCAGAGGCGACCTGGAGGTCAACGAAACGAAGCTGGCAAAGGTCGTCAAGGACGGCAACCTCGTCTTCGCCGACGACGAGCTCATCCGCTCCATCGGGGCGGTGCCGGGATATGCGTCCCTCCACGGGCTTGACCTGGCAAAGGTCCGCGCAATCGTCGACCCGTCGGTAGTCAACTCCCCGAACCTGGCAGTCGGCGCCAACGAGGAGGAGTTCCACTACAGGAACTTCAACTTCGGAAGGGACCTGCAGCAAAAGGAACTGGTGACCGTCGCGGACATCGCATGCGTGAGGGACGGAGACCCGTCGCCCGTGGACGGCGCACCGCTGAAGCTCATGCACGGCATCGAAATCGGAAACATCTTCCAGCTGGGGACAAAGTACTCCGCCGCCATGGGATGCAACTACCTCGACGCCGACGGAAAGGCAAAGCCCATGATCATGGGATGCTACGGAATCGGCGTCGGACGCGCTATGCCCGCAATCATTGAACAGCACCACGACGACTACGGCCCGATCTGGCCAATGTCCATCGCGCCATACCACGTCCACATCGTCGGGCTCAACTACCAGCAGGAACCCGTCAGGGACGCATGCGAAAAGCTCTACAGGGAGCTTCAGGATGCGGGCGTCGAAGTGCTTCTCGACGACCGGGGCGAAAAGGCGGGAAGCGCCTTCGCCGACGCAGACCTGCTAGGCATCCCGCTGCGTGTCGTCGTCTCACCGAAGACACTCGCCGGCGACCAGGTCGAGTTCAAGCGCCGCGACTGGGGCAAGAACTCACAACTCATTCCATTGCAAGGACTTGTAGAAAAACTAAAGAATGAGATCAAGAGTGATCTCGAGAAATTGAACCAGTAGGCCGCCCTCTGCAAAGCCCCTCCCCCGTCCCTCTCGCTTTTGACGTGGGGGTGGCTTTTCGCCAGCCTTACACCGTGTGTGCGCAGGCGGGGCGCGCCGCAACCCAACGAGGAGGGACCATCCATGCCAGTCTGCCGAATCTTTGATTCAAAGGGAAGGGAATTGACTCAGTGCAGCACAGACGTCTTTTCTCCTCACTCCAAGATTTACTTCGGTCGTTCCTCCAAGTGCGATGTCTGCCTGAAGGCCCTTGCCGACAGCACGATTTCGCGCCAGCACTTCTATCTTCAGGAGAGCCTCACCGGCCAGTGGAGCATCAACGACAACGACTCCCGCGCCGGGCTTTTCCATGATGCGAAGAAGGTGAAGTCGGTCCCCCTCTTCGACGGCACCATCATCCGTTTCGGCGGCCTCTTCTTCGCCTTCGGCGAAAAGGGCGTCCCCTCCCACTACAGGCTCAAGTGGACTGGCATGAACGGCCATGAGACCCATGGGTGCCTCTGGGAGGGCGTCAACTCCGTCGGCTCCTCCCGCGACAACTACGTGACCGTCCGCGAGGGGGATGTCTCCCGCTTCCACATCCTCGTGACCGTCCACGGCAAGCAGATCTACATGGAGGCCGTGAACTCGATGCTTGAGACCGACGTGGGCGGCGAGCCCATCGAGGGCGCAGTGGAGCTCAAGGCCGGCGACGTCATCTCGATGGCTGGATTCCCCGTGGAGCTCGACTACATCGACACGGTGGCAAAGCGCGCCGCCGTCATCATGAGCGAGAAGGAGGTCGCCCAGCGCAACGAAAACGTCCGCTCCGCCAAGAAGACCGCCACGGTCCTGGCGTACAGCCTGCTTGGCGCGGGGCTTCTCTTCCTGATTGCCCTTGGCCTCATGGCCATAAAGTGGCTTCCCGGCGGCGCAGAGTAGCCCCAGGAAGGCCGTCCAGCACAGAACTTTCAACTTCCAAAGACTCCAGGCATATCCTTCCCTGAACGCTGTGTCTTGAGAGGAGGCTCACTCCAATGCACAAACTGGATGAACTTCTTGCCGCTGGCAAGTTCGCGGAGCTGCGGCAGATTCTGCGGGACATGAATCCCGTCGACATCGCAAACGAACTCGGCGAGATGGACACCGCGGACATGATCCGCGTGTTCCGCCTTATGAGCGGAGACCAGGCGGCGGAGGTCTTTGCGTATCTCGACGCAAACGACCACAACGCCATCGCCAGGCAGCTGACCACCGAAGAGGCAAGAAAACTCGTCGAGGACATGTATCTGGACGACGCGGTCGACTTCCTGGACGAGCTGCCCAGCGACATGGTGCGGAACATCCTCGCGAACTCGAAGCCCGAGACGCGGGTGCTCATCAACAGATTCCTGAACTATCCCGAGAACTCGGCCGGAAGCCTCATGACCGTCGAGTTCGTCAGACTCTTCGAAACCCAGACCTGCCGGGAAGCCATCGCATACGTCAGGACAAGCGGCATCGAAAAGGAGACAATCTATACATGCTATGTCGTGGACGCGGCGACACACCTGACCGGCATCGTCTCGCTAAGGGAAATCCTCACCAGCAAGGACGACACCCTGATCAGGGACATCATGAGCACCGACTTCGTCTTCGCCACCACCACTGAAGACCAGGAGCGCGTGGCTCTTGACTTCAAGAAGTACGACCTGATTGCCATGCCCGTCCTGGACCAGGAGTCCAGGATTGTCGGCATCATCACGGTCGACGACATCATGGACGTCATTGAAGCCGAGCAGACGGAGGACCTGGAGCGTCTGGCCGGTATGCAGCACGCGGAGAAGGGCTATTTGGACTCCACCGTCTGGGAGCTGGCCAAGAACCGCATTCTGTGGCTGATGATTTTAATGGTCTCCGCCACGATCACGGCGAGTCTCATCAACCGCTACAACCGTCTGTTGAGCGGCATGGTTGTGCTTGCGGCGTTCATTCCCATGCTGATGGACACTGGCGGCAACTCCGGCAGCCAGGCCTCCACCCTGATGGTGCGCGGGCTTGCCACGGGGGAGGTCGGCCCCAGGGACTGGGGCAAGGTAGTCTGGAAGGAGTTCCGCGTCGGCATTCTCTGCGCCACCATCCTGGCCTCCATCAACTTCCTCAGGATCTTTGCCTTCCAGCAGGCCACATGGCAGGTGAACCTGGTCGTGAACCTGACGCTCTTCTTCACTGTCATCGTGGCAAAGGTCACGGGAGGGAGCCTCCCCATCGCCGCAAAGCTCTGCAAGGTCGACCCCGCGCTGATGGCAAGCCCCATCCTCACGACAATGGTCGACCTCTTCACCCTGCTGATATACTTCAACATCGCAACCAGGCTGATGCCGCTCCTGGGAGTGACCTTCACACAGGCGCCTGCACCCTAGCCACACCATGCGTCTGAAAATCCCTGCATTCATCGACCTGCATGTGCATCTGAGAGAACCCGGACAGACGCACAAGGGAGACATCGCCCACGAAACCCGCGCCGCGCTGGCGGGGGGATTCCATACAATCCTGGCGATGCCAAACACCCTGCCCCCGCCGGACACGCCGGAACGGTTCCTGGAAATCGAAGGGCTCATCAGGGAAAAGGCGGCCGCGGGATGCAGGGTGATGCAGACCGGGTGCCTGACTGTCGGCCGCAACGGAAAGGAGCCGACTGACGCGCAGGCGCTCAAGGAGGCGGGTGCGCTCGCACTCTCCGACGACGGCTCCACGCCCCAGGACACGGGGGTCATGCGGGAGGTCGCCAGGCGGACGGCCGAGGCAGGGCTCCTTGTCGTAGACCACTGCGAAGACGCCGAATCCACACGCCGGGGCGAAATCGCAATGGTCGAAAGGGACATCGAACTTGCCGGCGAGACAGGCGCCAGGTTCCATCTCCAGCACCTCTCCACAAGGGAGGCGGTGGAACTGCTCTCGGATGCGCAGAAGAGCGGGCTCCACGTGTCAGGGGAGGCTACCCCGCACCATCTGGCACTCACGGCCGCCGCAATAGACACCTTCGGAACCAATGCGAAGATGGCTCCGCCCCTGCGGGACGAGGCCGACAGGAGGGCGCTCGTCCAGGCCGTGGCAGACGGGGTGATCGCAGTGATCGCCACCGACCACGCGCCACACTCCACGGAGGAAAAGGCACTGCCTTTCCCACGGGCGCCAAACGGAATCCTGGGACTTGAAAGCGCCTTCTCCGTCTGCAACAGGGTGCTTGTCGAATCTGGCCCGGTGAGCTTCCAGCGAATGATTGACGCACTCACCGCCGCACCTGCGAGGATTCTGGGAATCCCGCTCCCCGACAGCGAAATCCTGGTGGAGACGGAGGGATGCTTCACCATCCCGCCGCCTGTATGCTCCATCGCGTCAAACTGCCCCTGGACGGGATTCCAGGGATGGGGATACGTCATCGGGTAGCAGCACCGGCACGCCGGAACAATTTCGGAAAATCGTCATCTCAACTCAACCAAACCACTTTTACCAACCGGATTACTGATTCTGTCATGGAAAACGAAGAAAAGAAGACCCCCGAGGCTGCCAAGGCGGCGGCCGCCACGCAGCCCGGCTACACTGAATTCATGAACAAGCTGACGTCGCTCTGCAAGCGCCGCGGCATCATCTTCCAGAGTTCTGAAATCTACGGCGGCTTCAATGGCTTCTGGGACTACGGCCCCAACGGCGCACCCCTCAAGCGCGCCGTGGAACGCGCCTGGTGGAAATACATGATCGAAGACCGCGACAATGTGGTCGGACTGGACTCCACCATCATCTGCCACCCCGAAATCTGGCGCGCATCCGGCCATGTCAGCCACTTCTCCGACCAGATGACCGACTGCCGCGACTGCAAGAAGCGCTGGCGCGTCGACCAGCTGCCCGTGCCCGGGGAGTGCCCATCCTGCCACAGCCACAACCTGACCGAGCCCCGCGACTTCAACCTGATGATGCAGACATACGTGGGCCCCGTCTTCGACGAGGAGCACAAGGCGTATCTCCGCGCCGAGTCGTGCCAGCCCATCTTCGTTGACTTCAACACCATCCGCGTCGCAACCCGCAAGCAGCTCCCCTTCGGAATCGCCCAGACCGGCAAGGCGTTCAGAAACGAAATCAACCCCAGGAACTTCACCTTCCGCTCCCGCGAGTTCATGCAGATGGAAATGGAGTTCTTCTGCGAGGACGAGGGCTCCCTCGACTGGTTCGAATACTGGCGCCATGAACGCTGGAACTTCTACACGAAGGTTCTCCGCATCCCCGAGGAAAAGCTCCGCTGGCACTGGCACGAAAAACTCGCACACTACGCAAAGCAGGCCGTCGACATCGAGTATCTCTTCCCATTCGGATGGGATGAAATCGAAGGCATCCACCACAGGGGCACATGGGACATGTCACAGCATGCGAAATTCTCCGGAGACAAGCCGGCGTGCTCAATCTACGACCCCGAGACGAAGGAGAGCCGCTTCCCGACTGTCGTCGAAACCTCATGCGGACTGGACCGCATCTGCCTGATGCTCCTCTGCAACTCCTACGAGGAGGACACCGCCGCCACAAAGAAGCTCGACAAGGACGAGGACGTCCGCGTCGTCCTCAGGCTGCCCGCCCTGGTGGCGCCTGTCCAGGCCGCCGTCCTGCCCCTCTCCAAGAAGCTGGAGGCGGGTGCCCGGGAGGTGCTTGCCACGCTCCGCGCCAATGACATCCGCTCCGACTACGATGACAGCGGCTCCATCGGAAAGCGCTACCGCCGCCAGGACGAAATCGGCACGCCCTTCTGCGTGACATACGACTTCGACTCCGAAAACGACCACGCTGTGACCGTCCGCGACCGCGACACCATGCAGCAGGAGCGCATCCCCATCGCCGAGCTCCCGATGCGCCTCTTCGCCAAAATCCACGCCTAGGCGCGGGGCCACGCACCGCAGAAGGCCCCCGGCGGATGAAGGCGCCAAGCCGACGGCGCCGGGGAGCCCCCAAATAATAGACCACACTCCATGAAGAAACTCCTATACTCCATCCTTGTCGTCGCCCTGCTGGCGAACGCATTCTTCGGATTCCGAGTCTACAGCCTGGAAATCCCGAATGACACGAAGGAAATCCTGGAAAAGATGGAGCTCTTCGTGGATGTCCTGCAGCAGGTCCGCGCAAACTACGTTGATGAGGACGAGGTGGACATCGACTCGCTCTTCAACAGCGCAATCAAGGGGATGGTCTACTCGCTGGACCCCTTCAGCCAATTCATGACACCCGATGAATTCAACGAATTCCTGAAGCAGGAAGACGACTCCTTCGGCGGAATCGGGGTGCAGGTCCACATGCAGGACGGGCTGCTCACGGTCAGTTCTGTCCTCCGGGGAACTCCCGCCGCCGAGGCGGGCGTCCTTGCGGGGGACCAGATTACGGCCATCGACGGGGTGGACCAGAAGGGGAAGGCGCTTGATGAAATCGTCGGAAAGCTCCGTGGCGCCCCTGGCTCTAAGGTGACTGTCACAATCAAGCGCCCCGACGAGGCGGAGCCAATCGAAGTGACCCTCGCCCGCGCCATCATCGAAAACGAAAGCGTCAGCGATGTCCATGTAATCGAAGGCACCAGGACGGGCTTCCTGCGCATCGACTGGTTCATGGAGCCCACGGCAAAGCAGTTCGAGAAGGCGCTGAAGGAGCTTGAGGTCAAGGGAATCGACAGCCTCATCATCGACGTGCGCAACAATCCCGGCGGCCGCGTGGACACATGCGTTGAAATCCTGAGCTACTTCCTCAAGCCAAACGACTTGATTGCCACCCTCGAAGGACGCAACAGCAACGTCAGCTCGGTCTACAAGGCCGCACCCACGGAATACCACTTCCCGGACGACCTCCCGATTGCAATACTGGGAGACCGCGGCTCCGCCTCCGCCGCCGAAATCATGATAAGCACCCTGAGGGACTACCACAGGGCGGTCTTCATCGGCGAACGCACCTTCGGAAAGGCGCTTGTCCAGGACGTGAGGGATCTTGGAGGCGGCAACGCCCTCAAGTTCACCATCGCAAAATACTACACGAAGGAACACACGCCCATCCAGGGAATTGGAATCAAGCCGGACATCGAGTCGAAGCTCGTCCGCAAGGACTACATCGCCATCATGAAGGCGAAGAGCAAGGCCGAGGCCGACACCCTGGACCCGAATGTCCAGGCGGCCCTGGAGTTCTTCAGGAACGGGGCGCAGTGGGATGTATACAAGGGAAACCCGGCCGGCGACTACCCGGACCTGCTCCCCCAGTGGCAGAAGGACGAGACGAAGCACTACAAGCTCTACGACTACGATATCTACCAGGACCTGGCAGAAGGGGAAAAGGAGGGCGATTCCACGGAAAAGCCCGAGGGCGCCGAGAGCAAACAGGAGGAGGAATAATACCATGATCAGAACTGTCGTTCTTGGCGCAGCAGGACGGATGGGGCGAACCCTCGTGGCGGAAATCCAGGAAGACCCGGAGCTCGAACTCGCAGGAGCCCTCGAGGCGCCCCAATCCCCGTTCATCGGGGTGGACGCGGGGGCACTCGCAGGGGGCGACCCATGCGGAGTCAAAATCACCGCCGACATCGAAGAGGCGCTCAAGAACGCGGATTGCCTCATCGACTTCACGGCGGCGGCCGTGACACGGCACTACGCGCCAATCGCGGCAGCAAAGGGGGTCTCGCTCGTCATCGGCTCCACAGGACTCACAGACGAAGACCTGCAGATGCTCCGCAGGCTCGCCGATGACGGCGCACGAATCGTCCAATCCCCGAATATGTCGGTCGGAGTCAACCTGCTCTTCGCACTCTGCGAAAAGGTGGCGACCATACTTGGCGACGGATACGATATCGAAATCGTCGAAATGCACCACAACCAAAAGAAGGACGCGCCCTCCGGAACCGCCGAAAAACTCGGCCAGATCCTCGCCGCCGCGCGGGGGCTATCCTACGAGGAGGATGTCAGGCACGGCAGAAAGGGGCTTGTGGGGGCACGGCCGAAAAACGAAATCGGGATGCATGCCCTGCGAGGGGGAGACGTGGTCGGAGACCATACGGTCATATTCGCGACCGAGGGCGAACGCATCGAGCTGACACACAAGGCCTCCAGCAGGAAGACCTTCGCAAAGGGAGCCCTCAGGGCAGCCAGGTTCCTCGCAACCGCCGCCCCCGGGAAATATGACATGAGGCAGGTCCTGGGGCTATAGCCAGGAAGGGGGTGCAAGGCGCGCCCCCCATGCCCCCTTCGCCCCTCCGGGCTCGTTGGGGGGCATCCGCCTCCCGCTCCTTCGCTGGGTCATTATATTAGACGAGTTTCCGTTGTCCCCCCTTTCCCCGGCCCACCCTTTACCCACTCGTCAGGAGAGATTACCCGTTGAATATGAGCAAGATGGAAGGCAAGAGCGAAGCCTACAAAGAGGCTGGCGTCGACATTGACCTGGCAACCCAGTTGCTGAAGAATGTAAAGGGGCGGATTTCCGCGACGAGAACTCCCCAGGTGCTCGCTCCGATTGGCGGCTTCGGGGGGCTTTACCGCATTGACCTGACCAAGTGGAAGAGGCCCGTCATGGTGGTCTCGGTCGACGGTGTCGGCACCAAGCTGATGATTGCGGCCATGATGCAGAAGTTCGACACCGTGGGACACGACATTGTGAACCATTGCATCAACGACATCGCCGTGCAGGGCGCCACACCAGTCTATTTCCTCGACTACATCGGCATTGGCAAGATGCGAAGCCCCCTCTACGAGGATGTGCTTGGCGGCTGCGCCGACGCATGCAAGGCGGAGGGAGTCTGCCTGATTGGCGGCGAATCCGCCGAAATGCCCGGCATGTATGGCAATGACTTCGACCTCGTCGGATGCATCACGGGAATTGTCGAGGAGGACCGCATCATCACCGGAGAGAAGATCCGCCCCGGCGACGTCGCCCTCGGCATCTCCTCCAAGGGACTCCAGACCAACGGCTTCTCACTCGCCAGGAAAGTGCTCTTCGACAAGGCCGGCTTCAATGTCAACGACCGCCCTGCGGAGCTGGGCGGCAGAAGCGTCGGCGAAGCTCTCCTGGAGCCCCACGAATGCTTCTGGAAGGCTGTCAAGAGCGCGCTCGACTCAGACTTCCCCGTCAACGGCATCGCCCATATCACCGGCGGCGGACTCTACGACAACGTTCCCAGAGTCCTTCCGGAGGGCACGGGAGTCCGCTTTGACGCGCGCAGAATCGAGAACGTCCCCCCGATCTTCCGCCTCATTGAAAAGACCGGCGGCATCGACCCGTACGAGATGTACCGCGTCTTCAACATGGGCGTCGGCATGGTATGGTTTGTTCCTGCGGACAGGGCAGACGAAGGGCTTTCGATCATCCGTGGCGCGGGATTCCACGGCATGGCCATCGGCGAAGTCACCTCCGGCGACCGCAAGGTCGAAATCACCCTGTAGCGGCGCATTCCGCCGCGGCTCCATTCCCACTTCCCCCCCCAATGACGATTCTCGAGGAAATCGTTCGGCTCATACGGGCGTCCCAGCAGCGTGGCGTCACCGCAGTCGAGCTTTCCAGAGCCAACCGGCAGGTCCTGGGCCGCAGGCCCGTGGCGAGACCCTCAGTGGTCGCGCCTCCCGTGGCCATGCCATCGGAGGAGGAGCGCCGTGCCGCATACGATCGCTACACACGGGCGCTCGAGTCAAGGGAACAGGCAGAAGGCTCCGTTGCTCCTGCCACGAGGGCGACGGCGGCACCCGCAAGAGCCGCCGCCACGGCAAACAGGCGGACCTTCTTCAGGGAACCGCCAAAGGACGGACGCTCCTTCCCAAAACTCCCTGACCTCTCGAATGCATCCTGGGAACAGCTCCAGGAGCACTGCCTCAGCTGCAAGTGCTGCCGACTCGGGGAGACGCGGAAGAACATCGCCTTCGAGGACGGACTCCGCGAAGCGCCGCTGATGTTCATCGGAGAAGGACCAGGCGAGGACGAAGACCTGCAGGGAAAGCCCTTTGTCGGCAAGGCAGGACGCCTCTTGACCGCCATGATCAAGGCAATGGGACGCGACCGCGACTCCGCCGAGCCATCGAAGGCAGTCTACATCGCCAACGTCGTCAAGTGCCGCCCTCCGGAAAACCGCGTCCCCTTCAAGGACGAGGCGGAGGTCTGCCTCGGTTACCTGCGGCGGCAGATTGCCCTGGTCAAGCCGAAGGTGATCGTCCTACTTGGGGGCACCGCGCTCTACGCGCTGATGCAAATCAAGGGGATTACGAGCCACAGGGGAAGCTGGATGGAATACGACGGGATTCCCGTGATGGCGACATTCCACCCCGCATACATCCTCAGATACGAGAACTTTCCGCAGGACCTGGTGGCCACAAAGCGCCTTGTCTGGAACGACCTGAAGCTCGTCATGAAGAAGCTTGAGGAGACGGCCTGACATACGCTCCTGCGACAAGCGGATTTCCATTCAACGAAACCAAGACATACTTCCACCTGAAGGAGAACCATGATCAAAGACTGGAAAGCGAACCCCGCCGCAAAGAAGATTGGCCTTGCGTCCGACCACGGCGGGTTCGACAAGAAAAACCGCATCGCCGGACTCCTGGCCGAACTCGGATACGAGGCCATTGACTTCGGACCGAAGACCCTCGACCCGAAGGACGACTACCCGGACTTCGCGGCGCCTCTGTGCACGGCACTGCGGGACGGCAAGGTCGACGCGGGAATCCTCCTCTGCCGCAGCGGAATCGGCATGTCCATCATCGCAAACCGCTTCCATGGCCTCAGGGCCGCACTCGCCGAAGATGTCAGGAAGGCAAGGAGCAGCCGCGAACACAACTGCAGCAACATCCTCGTCACCGGCGGAGACGCAATGGGCGACGATGAACTCGCAGACGTCGTGAAGACCTGGCTCGACACCCCCTTCTCCAACGAGGAACGCCACATCCGCCGCCTCGTCAAGGTTGAAAACTACTCCCTTGACGAAATCGCGGCGCTTCGCGAGACCGACCCCGAGCTGAGCGCGCTCATCGACAAGGAGAGCGAACGCCAGGCGGACGGGCTGGAGCTCATCGCCAGCGAAAACTTCACCAGCCCCGCGGTCCGCGCCGCCCAGGGCTCCATCCTGACCAACAAGTACGCCGAAGGGCTCCCCGAGAAGCGCTATTACAACGGCTGCGAGTTTGTCGACCAGATTGAGACTATCGCCATCGAGCGTGCGAAGAAGCTCTTCGGCGCCGAGGCTGCGAATGTGCAGCCCCACTCCGGCAGCCAGGCGAACCAGGAGGTCTACTTCGCGCTTCTGGAGCCAGGCGACACGGTCCTCGGCATGAGCCTTGACGCCGGCGGACACCTCTCCCACGGCCTCAAGATCAACTTCAGCGGCCGCACCTACAACTTCGTGGGCTACGGAGTCAGCCGCGAAACCGAGACCATCGACTACGATGAACTCGAGCGACTGGCGCTGGAAGTCAAGCCGAAGATGCTCCTCGCCGGCGCGTCCGCCTATCCCCGCATCATCGACTTCCCGCGCCTCCGCCAAATCGCGGACAAGGTTGGCGCGCTCCTCATGGTCGACATGGCGCACATCGCAGGGCTCGTGGCGGCGGGAGTCCATCCCAGCCCGGTCCCGTTCGCGGACGTCGTCACCACGACCACCCACAAGACCCTGCGCGGCCCCCGCGGCGGTCTCATCCTCTGCAAGGAGCAGTACATCAAGAAGATCAACTCGGCGGTCTTCCCCGGCACCCAGGGCGGCCCCCTGGAGCATGTCATCGCCGCGAAGGCTGTCTGCCTGAAGGAGGCCATGAGCCCCGAGTTCAAGGCATACGGCGAGCAGGTGGTCAGGAACTGCAAGGCGCTGGCAAAGGCGCTCAGCGACCGGGGCTTCCGCATCGTCTCAGGCGGCACGGACAACCACTGCATGCTCGTGGACCTCAGGCCGAAGGGAATCTCCGGAAAGGACGCCGCCAACGAGATGGACAAGGCCGGCATCACCGTAAACAAGAACATGATTCCATTCGACCCGGCGAAGCCCGCCGTCACCAGCGGCATCAGAGTCGGCACGGCCGCCGTCACCACCCGCGGAATGAAGGAACCCGAAATGGAGAAGATTGCGGACTTCATGACGAGAATCGTCGAGAACGCGGGCTCCGACGAGGTCTGCAAGCAGGTGCGCGAGGAAGTCCGCGCCCTGGCGCACGCATTCCCGATGCCACAGTTCCTCAGATAGCCAGCCCCACAAGCATCCCCTGTCCCCGGCGGCCATGCCGCGCGGGTGCAGCGACCAGCAGCACAGATGGCTTTGACAGTCAACTACAACGACCAGGGCATGCCCGACAGCGTGCCGACCTACCTCTTCGACCAAGCGGAGACCTACAAGGAGAACCCGCGTGACGCGGCACTCGAATGGTTTTCCAGCGCAATCATGGGTATCTCGGTGCACTTCGGGCTCTCGGCGCTGCTCGGAAAAGGGGAAGACCCCGCAGGGACGCTGGATGCACAGCAATACCTCGAACTCCCAAAACGATTCCGATGCGAAAACTTCGACGCCATCGACATCGTCGAAATGACAATCGCGGCGGGGGCAAGGTATATACTCTTCCCCGCAGTCCTGCCAGACGGATTCTGCCTCTATACCACGAAGACAACGGACTTCAGCTCCCTCACAAGCCTCGCAAACAGGGACCTGGTCGGAGAACTGGCGTCCACATGCGAATTCCACGGAATCGGGTTCTTCCTCGAATACCCGTTCGGGGTCAATAGGCACGTCCACCCCGACGGGGTCCCCACGGGAGTGATGGCACAGACGGAATACCAGAACCTCGTCAAGGACCAACTCCACGAACTCCTTACACAATACGGCCCCGTCGCGGGAATCTCCTTCACAGGACGGGAAAACCTGGCAGGAAGAAAACCCGCCTTCGACATCGGGGACATATACAGGATGATTCGATTCCTACAGCCCAACGCCCTCGTCTCATTCCGGGAAGGAGCCACGGGGGAGGAGGATTTCTTCAGCGTCCTTGACATTACTGACAAAAGCGGACATTACGGCGCAAATACAACCCAGCCCGTTGAAATCCGCAGATGCCTTTGCGGCGGGGACGACAGGGGGTTCTTTCCCGAGCGCGCAGGCTCCCACCTGAGGCTCGAACAGGTCTGGGCGGAACTCAAGGAGGCGCATCTCGCAAATGCGAATCTCCAGGTGAACACGGCCCTTATGCCAGACGGCTCCCTCGACCTGGAGGACATAAAGACGCTCCTGGCCGTCGGCGAACGGATGGAGAAGGAAGGGAGACCATGAGCTTCCTCGACGATCTGCCAGCGACTCCCACAAGGCCGGCGGTGGATCTCGACCGCGCGGCGGGGCACGAACCGTCCGCCCTCTGCAAGGCGGAATACGCACGACTTGCAGAACGGTATTCAATCAATCCCCATGGGCTGACAAACTATGCCGAAGAGTGCCGCAGGGCGCTACGCCTCGCAGCCCGCAGAATTCTGGAGCTTGTCGGCAGTGACGAATCGGAGGCCGGGGTGGTATGGTGCGCCAACGGCACCGAAGCCGCCAATCTCGCAATCGCGGGATTCCCGTACCCACAAGGCGGGGGCGTCATCGCCGTCGACGCAGGATCACACCACGCAGTCCTGGAGAGCGCACGACACACGGGGCAAAAGGTCGTCGAGTTCACCATCGACGACGGGGGACACGCCAGAGGCAGCCTCCCCGGCGGGGCCACCCTCGCTGCACTGCCAGTCGTCAACAACGAGAACGGAGTCATCTGGGACGGGGACACGTCGCCGTTCCCCGAATCCTGCCATCTGCTGCTCGACGCGTGCCAGGCGCTCGGAAAACACCACGTGCCATGGCGCGAATCCCGCGCGGCAATGGCGATACTCTCGGGACGCAAGCTCGGCGGCCCCGCCACGGGTGCGTGCCTCGTCTACCGAAAGGAGGTCAGGCTGAACCCCCTCATCCACGGGGGAGGACAGCAGGACGGACTGGTCAGCGGAACCGTCGACACGGTCAGCATGCTCCTCTTCACCGCAGCCGCCGAAGAGGCGTGCGCAAGGGAAAAGGAGAGCTTCGCAAGGACAACCGCCCTTAACAGGATGCTGCGAGATGGAATACGCATGACAACCAATGACAAATGTGTATTCTTCTCCCCGGAAACCGCATCACCGTATATTCTCTATTTTGCCATTCCGGGCTACGAGGGGGCTCTGGTTGCGAGGCTTCTGGCAAAGGGGCACGGCATCCTCGTTGGCACGGGCAGCGCCTGCACTGCGGAATCCGGGGAGACAAGCCGCCTCCTCAGGAGCCGCGGGGTTCCCGACGGGCTTGCCAGGGGTGCGATAAGGGCAAGCCTCGCCCCCGACTCCACGGAGGAGGATGTGCGCGCCTTCCTGGCGGCGCTCCCCGCCGTCCTCGGCTCCTACTGACTCCTTCTTCCGGGGCGGCGTTTTACAGTCCCTCCGCCGTGCATGTCAGGCAGAGAGAGAGTCCGCACCGTGTTATAGTACGCATTCAAGACTTTAGAGCAGAAAGCAATAGGACAAATCAACCCCAAGAAATGAGCGACCAACCGACCTGCAAGATATACGACCCATCGAAGATCGAACCGAAGTGGCAAGGCTTCTGGGAGAAGAACAAGACCTTCCGCGCCGTTGACTGCGACGCCACGCGCGAGAAGCTCTACGTGCTGGACATGTTCCCATACCCGTCAGGCGCGGGGCTCCACGTAGGCCACCCAGAAGGCTACACCGCCACGGACATCTGGTGCAGATACAAGCGCATGCGCGGATACAACGTCCTGCACGCCATGGGATGGGACGCATTCGGACTGCCGGCGGAACAGTATGCGGTCAAGACGGGAACCCACCCGGAAATCACGACCGCAAAGAACATCCAGACCTTCAAGCGTCAGCTGGAGGCCTTCGGATTCTCCTTCGACTGGGACCGCGAGATCCGCACCTGCTCCCCCGACTACTACAAGTGGACCCAGTGGATTTTCGGCAAGCTCTTCGAGAAGGGGCTCGCATACGAGTCCTTCCAGCCCGTCAACTGGTGCCCCGCGCTGGGCACGGTCCTGGCCAACGAGGAGGTCATCAACGGGCGTTCCGAGGTCGGAAACTTCCCAGTCGAGCGCAAGCCAATCCGCCAGTGGGTACTCAAGATCACCGAGTATGCGGAGAAGCTCCTGGACGGGCTTGAGGGCCTTGACTGGCCCGAGGGCACCCTGGAAATGCAGCGCAACTGGATTGGAAAGTCCACGGGCGCCGAGGTCGACTTCCAGGTGAAGGGGCACGAGGGCGTGAAGATCCGCGTCTACACCACGCGTCCCGACACTCTCTTTGGTGCGACATACATGGTCCTGGCCCCCGAGCATGAACTCATCGGCAGGATCACGACTTCGGAGCAGAAGGCCGCCGTGGAGGCGTATGCCGCCGAGGCCCGCAACAAGTCCGACATGGACCGCACCGAACTCAACAAGGACAAGACGGGCGTCTTCACAGGCGCCTACGCAATCAACCCCGTCAACGGCGCGGAAATCCCCGTCTGGATCTCCGACTATGTCCTCGCGTCCTACGGCACCGGCGCCATCATGGCCGTCCCCGAACACGACACCCGCGACTTCGAGTTCGCGACCAAGTTCGGCATTCCGGTCATCTGCGTCCTGAAACCCTCCGAAGAGGACTGCGCCGCGGCGGGAGTCAAGCTGGAGGACGTCCTCGCGGGAAAGGTCTGCTGGACCGGGGACGGACTCCACTGCAACTCCGCCAATGACGACGGGCTCGACCTGAACGGCATGGACCTGGCGCAGGCAAAGAAGGCCGTCAACGACTGGATGGCCGGCAAGGGCGTCGGCAAGCCCACCGTGAACTACCGCCTGCGCGACTGGCTCTTCAGCCGGCAGCGCTACTGGGGCGAGCCATTCCCCCTGGTCCACTACCCGGACGGACACGTGGGACTCGTCCCCGAAGACCAGCTCCCCGTCGTCCTCCCCGAACTCGAGGACTACAAGCCCACCGCCGAAGGGGAACCCCCGCTGGCGCGCGCAAAGGAGTGGCTCAAGTGGACCGACCCGAAGACGGGGGAGGTCTGCACCCGCGAAACCAACACCATGCCACAGTGGGCGGGCTCCTGCTGGTATTACCTGCGCTACATCGACCCGCACAACGACAAGCGGGGCTGGGATCCCGAGAAGGAGAAGTACTGGATGCCGGTGGACCTCTATGTCGGCGGCGCGGAACACGCCGTCCTCCACCTGCTCTACTCGCGCTTCTGGCACCACGTCCTCTACGACCTGGGGCTGGTCTCCACGCCAGAACCCTGGAAGCGCCTCATCCACCAGGGAATGATCCTCGGCATCTCCTACAAGGACAAGCGCGGGGTCCTCATCCCCAACGACAAGGTGGAGGCGCGCGACGGGAAGTTCTTCAACAAGGAGACCGGCGAGGAGCTCACGAGCCTCCCCGCGAAGATGTCCAAGTCCCTCAAGAATGTCGTCAATCCCGACGACATCATCCGCCAGTACGGGGCGGACGCATTCAGGCTCTATGAGATGTTCATGGGACCGCTGCGGGAGGTCAAGCCCTGGTCCACCCAGGGCGTCGAAGGAGTCTATCGCTTCCTCCACCGCTTCTGGAGGATGTGCATCGAAACGGAAAACGGCGGAGTCGCGCCGCAGGTGGACGACACGCCGCTGACGCGCGACCAGGAACGCCTGCTCCACCAGACAATCAAGAAGGTGAGCGAGGACATCGAGTCGCTCTCCTACAACACGGCCATCAGCCAGCTGATGGTCTTCCAGAACGAGTTCTCAAAACTCCAGCACAGAAACCGCCAGGCAATAGAGACGGCAATCCTGCTGCTCTCCCCGATGGCGCCGCATATCTGCGAGGAACTCTGGAGCCGCTTCGGACACACCGACACCCTCGCATACCACCCGTGGCCAAAGTACGACGAGGATAAGCTGAAGGTGGACGAGGTCGAAATCCTCATCCAGCTCAACGGAAAGCCAAAGGTCCGGATGATGATTCCCGCAGACGCCGACAAGGAGCAGATGATCGCCCTGGCGCACGCCAACCCCGAAGTCCAGGCGCTGGTGGAAGGCAGGACAATCGTCAAGGAAATCGCGGTGCCTGGACGCCTCATCGGCATCGTGGTCAAGTAACAGGGCGTGTCACTCACCCAGAATTCTCCGCAAGAGGGTAAAAAAAATGACATTTCTGACCAACAACTACCTCCTGGTGACGGATACCTCACGGGCAGTCTACGAGGAGATTGCCGACCTCCCGATCCTGGACCCACACAACCACTGCGACGTCAAGGCGCTTGCTGAAAACCGCTGCTTCCAGGACATCTGGGAGGCGGAGGCCGCCACCGACCACTACGTCTGGGAGCTTATGCGCAAGTGCGGCGTCCCCGAGGAGCTTGTCACAGGCAAGGAGACCTCCAACCTTGAGAAGTGGCGCGCCCTGGCGGGGGTCTTCGAACTCTTCGCCGGCAACCCCACCTACGAGTGGATACACCTCGACATCAAGACACGCCTGGGCATCAACCAGGAAATCAACGAGGAGAACGCGGACACGATCTGGGAGGCGGCAAAGGAGCGCCTCAGAAGCAGCGACTGCGCGCCGCAGGCACTGATCCAAGCGATGAACGTCGAGGCAATGTGCTCGACGGACGACCCGGCGGACACTCTCGCATACCACGAGGAACTCGCAAAGAGCCCCCTGGCGGGACGGGTCAGGCCAACATTCAGGCCGGACAACGCAATGAACATCCAGAGGCCATCCTGGAACGCATACGTGGAAAGGCTGGGCGAACACTGGGACCGCGAGGTGGATACGCTGGACGACTTCCTGGACATCCTCTCCAAGGCGCATGACGCCATGGGCAAGCTGGGCGCGGTCGCATCCGACCACGGAGTCCTTACGCCGTCCACTTTCTCACCCTCCAAGGAGAGGGCGTCGGAGCTTTTCCTGAGGGCGCGGCAGGGGGACATCCTGGCCGACGACGAGGCCGAGGAGTTCAGGGGATTCTTCCTCAACGAGATGGCAGAGCTTGACGCAAAGAAGGGATGGGTCTTCCAAATCCACTACGGCGCAGTGCGCGACGTGCGGGACTCCCTCTACAAGGCGCTGGGGCCGGACGTGGGCGGCGACATCTCGGACCACGCCGTCGACGCAGTCCAGCCGCTGCTGCCGCTGCTCAACCGCTTCGACGGGCGCCTGAAGGTGGTTCTCTACAACATGAACCCGGCCCACAATGCGACCCTGGCGATGCTGACCCGCGCCTTCGGCGGCAATGTCTGCCTCGGACCTGCCTGGTGGCTCAACGACTCCTACATCGGCATCCGCAACCAGCTGGAGCTGGGCGCATCCATCGACCTGCTGAGCAACATGACGGGAATGGTCTCCGACTCCAGGAAGATCCTCTCATACGGCTCCCGCTTCGATGTGTACCGCAGGACTCTCGCAGGAGTCCTCGGCGACATGGCGGACCGGAGCCAGATGTCCCGCGCCACCGCGGTGAAGCTGGCCCGACGCCTCGCCTACGACCGTCCCAAGGAGTTCTTCGGATTCTAATCCCATCCCGCAGGAATGTACACGCTGGCCATCATCGGATTCGTCATAGGAGCTGTCGTCGGCAGTTTTCTGAACGTGGTGGTCTGGCGCCTTCCCCGGGGGATGTCCCTTGTGACTCCCCCCAGCACCTGCCCCAAGTGCGGCCATAGGATCCGCCCCTGGGAGAACATTCCGATTGTCAGCTGGGTCTTCCTGGGCGGCAAGTGCAGCAGCTGCCATCTGCCAATCTCCTGGAAGTATCCCGCCGGGGAGACTGCGGCGGGGATTCTCTACGCGCTCATCGCGGTGAGGGTCTACCGGGAGGGGCTTCCGCTCTCGACGATGTTCCCGTGGTTCTGGTTCGCAGGCGCAATCCTCGCCGTTGCAAGGACCGACTTCGAAAGCCATGTCATCCCAAATGTCGTGACCTATTCGGGAATGGCCGCCGCACTGGCGTTCAGCCTTCTGCTGCCATACACGAGACCCGCACTGGCCGCGCCGGGAAACCCGGACTTCGGCACGCTCCTCACCGAAAGGCTCGTCACCGCAATCCGCGGAATGGCAATGCCACACGCGGCGGCGGACAGAATCGCCGCGCTGGCGGACTGCGTCCTCGGACTCCTCCTGGGATGGCTCCTGCTGGAAATCGTGTACCAGGCCGGAGTCAAGGTCCTCGCCGCAATAAGACGGCGCAAGGGGGACAAGGGGGACGCAATCCCCTCGGAACCGCTCGGACGGGGCGACATCAAGATGCTCGCAATGACCGGGGCGTTCCTGGGATGCGACGCGGTGGTATTCCTCCTGGCCGGCGGAACCCTCCTAGGATTCCTGGGGGCGATCGTCTCCCTGGGAATCCCCAGAAGGCAGAAGCAGGCCTCCACGCCCGCCGCCTGCGCGCAGGTCCCCTTCGCGCCATACTTCGCAGTGCCCGCCCTCATCTGGGTCGTCGGGGGAAACTGGTTCTACATCCTCTACAAATCCTTCGCTTCGGGATACTGAACAAAAGTGCCTAACGGAGTAAATCTTACATAAAGTCGGCCGATACGGGAAAAAAAGCGCGCTCACGGCTTGAAATTGAATGATGAAAGACTAACTTTCATTGTTTACGGTTTGTTATCTTGCCACCTCTGTTTTACAGAACGTTAAGGAGATTCCTTCTCAATGAGTAAGAAAGGGAAAATCATCGGCGTGGCAGCCCTCGTGCTGTCCATCGTCGCAGTTGTCTTCGCGGTCTTCTGCCTGAAACTTTCCAAGCAGCACGCAGACCGGTATGCGGAACTTGCCTCGACCACGGTCGAGGTCTCGAGCATTCTCGGTTCAAGCAGCGGTGTCTCAAACCAGCTTTCCTTCGGCATCTCCGACGGGAAGGAGACCGGCTCCCTCGGCTGGGAGTCCACGAAGGGCGAGGCCGGAGCCACCGCAAAGGCGGCCGCCCCACTCGAAGACCTGGCGCAGAACGTTGTCGACCAGCGGGACAAGATCATCTCGGACGTCATTGAAAAGGTCGCAATCCCCCTGGAGTGCCCCGTTGACAAGCGCCCGCAGCCGACCGTCCTCAACAATCTCAACGAGTATGCCAGCGGCCTGGAGGCGTTCTCCGCATTTGTCCGCGCAAGAGTCGCCCGGGACAACAACCTGAAGAGCCAGCTCAACCAGGTTCTCCGCCTGCTGAATGTCCGCGAGACTTATTCCGGCCGCATCACCGAGAATGGCGCCCTTGACAACAAGGATGTCCAGGCCTTCCGCGATGCAGCGAAGAACCTCTCCGCCCTCAAGGCGAACTACACCCAGTTTGCGAATTTTGCCCGTGACCTCACCAAGATTCTGCGCAAGGCCGACGTCCGCGACGTCACCTGGGCATCCGCCAATGCCGGCAACTCGATTGGCAACACCGGTCTTTCCGAGGCCGAGAAGGCGTCCAACGAGAACGCAATCCAGAAGCTCCGCGAGGATCTCAAGACCCTGGAGGCGCAGCTTGCACGCATCAACAACCTGGAGGACGAGAAGGCACAGCTGATTGCCGAACGCGACGAGGCCCTCAAGAAGGCCGCTGAGTGGGAAGAGGCATGGCGCACCGACGAGGCCGTCCTCAAGTCAATCATGGACACCGTCACGCCCAGCGGCAACTACAACCCGAACCCCATCGCCAGCAAGGAGCAGATCAACAGCGACATCTCCGGCGCAGTCCTGGGCACCAACGCCGAATACGGCTATGTCGTCACCTCCCTGACCCATGGCGAGGTCGTCGAAGGCGTCAGGCTGAGCATCTTCCGCAACGGCAAGTACATTGCGATGATCCGCGTCATAAAGGTCACTCCCTTCAACTCCCTCGCGGTCATCGAAGACGGCAGTGTCAGCGCCATCAACAGGGACGACACCGTGCTTCTGGCTAGCCCCATCCTCCAGCCGTAACTCTTAAACACTAGGTAGGAGAAAGCAAAATGGCATTTTTGAAGAAGAATACCGCCGATGCAGGCAAGCCCGCAGATGCATCGGCAGCTACCGTGCCAGCCCCCGAAAAGAAGAAGGCTCCAAGACGCCCTGCGGCCCCTGGCGAGAAGATGACCTTCGGCGACATCGCCGTCTGCGGCGCCACCGCGCTGATGGTGGTGACAATCGCCCTCCAGCTGCTCTCCCTGAAGGCTCTCTTCCTCTTCTAGAAACCACACGGGAACCAGGATGAGAGGCAGCCTCGCCACACTGCGAAGACTCGCGCTGGTCGCGGCGCTCTGTGCGCTGGCCATGGCATTTGCCGCCGGATGCGTCGGAATCCACTCCGACCCGGACAGCGACCTCCCGGGCAACGCCCCCGCAAGCTGGGAAGGAAAAACCCTCGGAGTCCCAATCTGACAGACTGAACCACAGACTCATATAGACACTACGCAGAATGCCGCGATGGACGAAACATCGTGGCATTTTTGCTGTCAGGAGATGGCACGCAAACAGCCCCCGCGTGTCCGCCCTGCCCTCCCCCCAAAAAAGCAAATATGGCCAAGAGACTTGCAACGACGACCCTGTTTCTGTTATTCCTCGCCACAGCCATTCCCGCGGCGGACTACCTGCTTGACGTCGAGGCCGTGGGGCATGTCTTCTCCATCGTCCGGCTGGCCGTGACTCCCGAGGCTCGGGCACAGGGGCTCCAGGGATGCACGAAACTGCCTGACACGGAGGCAATGGCATTCGTCTCATTCCCACCGCGTCCACAGATATTCTGGATGAAAAACACCCTGATCCCCCTGGATCTCGTCTTCCTGGATCTGGAAGGACGGGTAATCGCCATCAGGCAGATGACCGTCGAACCCCAGAGACGCGCCGACGAATCAATGGAGGAGTATGAGGAACGACTCCCCCGCTACGCCATCGAAATGCCTGTCTATTGCTCCATTGAAATGCGCCATGGCCTGGCGCAGGAAATCGGCCTCAAGCCGGGAGACTTGATTCCAATGCTCTCCTTCAATGCTCTTCAAAAGGCAGGAGTCCGCAACTGGGAATAGGAAAGCCATATCGCCTTCACCGCCACACACACAACCCACAAGAACAATGTCACCCATCGAATACTTCACAGCCCCAGGACATCCCTATAACTGCGCCCAATCCGTCGCCCTGGGCACCGGCCATCCCGAACTGGAGGAGGAACTCCGCTCCTGCGGCGGCGGACGGGCTCCGGAGGGATTCTGCGGCGCACTCCACGCCACACTGCTGCTGACGCCCCCAGAACGCCACGACGAGGTCAGGAAGGCATTTCTGAAGGATGCGGGCGCACTGACGTGCCGCGAAATCAAAGGCGTCGCAAAAACTCCATGCGCAAGGTGCATCGAAATCGCAGAGGGGATTCTTTCTGATTATGTTTCCCGCAGAGGCGCAGAGGCACAGAGTATGTGAAGGAGGTAAAGTGAGGGAAGATGATGTGAGGCGGATAACCGGCGACATAATCGATTCGGCGATGAAGATCCACAAGATGTTCGGGCCTGGATTGTTGGAGTCGGTTTACGAGCGGATGCTGTCGATCGAACTGAGGAAACGCGGGCATGTTGTGGAATGCCAGAAATCCATCGGCTTTGTATATGAAGGCGAGACGTTTGGAGATGCGTTTAGACTTGATTTGCTTGTGGATGGGACGGTCGTCGTCGAGTTGAAATCCACCAGCGCGATGAATCCCGTTTTCGCAAAGCAGCTACGGACATATCTTGTGCTCTCCGGCCTGGAAATCGGTCTGGTAATGAACTTTGGCATGGCCTTGATGAGGGACGGGATTGTGCGCGTGATCAATAGTTGTAATCTCAATGCTTCTTAAGACACACTCTGTGCCTCTGCGTCTCTGCGGGAAACATAACACCCCCCTGTAAAAAAAAGCCCGTCAATCGATTGCCGATTGACGGGTTTTTCTTGATAAGCTGGTCGGGGTGAGAGGATTCGAACCTCCGACTTTCACGTCCCGAACGTGACGCTCTAACCAGGCTGAGCCACACCCCGAAGAAGTTGTTGATTGGGAAACCGCGTTAATGTAGCGATTTCCCGTAAAACTTCAATCTGTATTACGCCTTTTTCAGGGTCGCCTTTTCGTTCTTGTCCTGGATGGAGCGCTTGTGCCAGCGCTTCACGAAGGCCGTGGAGATAAGGAGACTGGAGAAGGTTCCGCACACAAGACCGAAGAACATGATGAGTGCGAAGTCCAGGATCACGCCGCCGCCGAAGACCATCAGGATGATGATTGCGAAGAGCGTGGTGAGGGTTGTAAGCGTGGTTCTGGAGAGAGTCGCATTGATGGAGCGGTTCACCAGCTGGGTATAGGTCATCTCGGGATGCATTTCGGCCTCGGCGCGGATGCGGTCGAAGATGACGATTGTGTTGTTCAGCGAGTAACCGATGATTGTCAGGAAGCCCGCGACTGCCGTCAGGGAAAGTTCTCCCTGGAAGACCAGGAAGAAGATGCCCGCCGAGACGATTACGTCGTGGATGACTGCGACGACAGCCGCCACGCCGTACATCCACTGGAAGCGGAATGCGAGGTAGAGGCAGGCCAGCGCGAAGGAGAAGATCGCAGCCTTGAGGGAGTCGGTGCGGAACTTGCTGCCGACCGAGGGTCCGACCTGGTAGATTGCGCCCTGGGTGAGCTTGCACTGGGGGAAGGCGACATCCAGCTCCTGGCTGAAGACATCGGGATTCTCCTTGAGGGAGGGGACGACGATTTCCAGCTCTGTGTTGCCCGACTGTCCGCGCTTGTATCCGACCTTGGCGGTCTCGTAGCCTTCATTGGCGAGGTATGCGCGCACCTCCGCGACCTGTGGGTCGTCGCCATCGCAGGCGTAGGTGATCTGCGTGCCGCCGGCGAAGTCGATGCCCATCAGCGAATTGCCGCGGATGAAGGCGACTGCCAGCGAGATCACCACCAGGGTGACCGAGAGGCATACTGCCGGCTTCATCATCCTGACGAAGTCGTAGTTGCTGTTCTTGAGGAACTTGAGTTCGCCCATGGAGAGGGACTTGATCCAGCCCTTGTAGATGAAGAGGTCGAAGATTGCACGGGTCATGAAGAGCGCCGTGAACATCGAGGCGATGACACCGAATGCCAGGGTGACTGCGAAACCCTGGACTGTGCCGGAGCCGAAGACATAGAGCATCCAGCAGGTGAGGATGGTGGTGAGGTTGGAGTCGAAGATTGCGCCAAAGGCGCCGGCATAGCCGTCCTTGACAGCGCTCTCGACGCTGCGCCCCTTGACAAGCTCCTCGCGGATGTGCTCGAAGATGAGGACGTTGGCGTCAACAGCCATGCCAACCGTCAGAATCATACCCGCGATGCCGGGCATCGTGATGGTGGCGTTGAGAATCGCCATCGTGCCGAGAACCAGCACCGTGTTGACAACCAGCGCAATGTCAGCCACCAGACCGCAGAAACGGTAGTAGCAAATCATGAAGATGATGACCACGATAAGGCTCAGGATGCCGGCGAAAAGGCCGGAGTGGACGGAGTCCATGCCCAGGGACGGCTCCGTTCCGAACTCGGAGGAGATGTCGATGGAGACAGGCAGATTGCCCGAGGAGATGACGCCGGCGAGGCGCTTGGCCTCCTCCAGCGTGAAGGAGCCGGTGATCTGCGCCTGGCCGCCGGTGATGGCGCCCTGGATGGTCGGCGCGGAGTAGCAGGTGTCGTCCAGGACGATTGCCAGCTGGCGGCCGATATTGGCTGCTGTCACGTCACCGAAGGCGGCTGCGCCGCGCTCGTTGAAGGACATGGAGATCATCCAGCGGCCGAACTGGTCAGCCGTGGCGAAGGCGGAGGTGATGTCCTCGCCGCGGACGGGGGCGGGCTGGCGTTCCAGGAAGACCGTGCGGATAACTTCGCTGCCATTCTCCTCCTCCACAATCTCCTTGCGGATGACATTCGGGGGATTGACGAAGTTCGTGTCGTTCTCATACTGCTGGAGCAGCGTTGCGTTGTCCTTGCTGACAAGGAAGAACTGGAGCTTCGCGGAGTCGCGGATGGTGGAGCGGATGCCGGTCTTGTCGCCTTCGTCAACCGAGGGCATGCGGATTGAGATGTCCGTCGCGGTAATCGCCTTCAGTTCGGGTTCGGTGACGCCGGTCTTGTCCAGTCGGTTGCGCAGGATTTCGAGGATTTGGTCGCGGACGGTCTCGGAGGTGAGCCCGTCGGGGAGGTCGCTGCCATTGAAGGAGACGACGAACTCGGTGCCGCCCTGCAGGTCGAGTCCGAGATGCAGCCTGCCGGCGGTCTTGTTGCGGACATAGCGCATGACCGTCTTGTTGTTGGCGCTTCTCACATGCGGGACGGAGATGAAATTGGCCAGGCGGATGGACCTGTTGCTCTCATTGTCTCCGTGGGCGGCCATCTCCACCAGCTTGTAGGAGGAAAGGGCGATCCTGTTCTCATCGGAGACGGGGTTGCCGTCGAGGTCCTTGCCCTCCCTGAGGCAGTCGATGCGGCGGTTCAGCTCCTTCCACTCGTCCAACGCCTGGCTTGCGGAGATGCCGGTATTTGCCGCAGTCGCGGCAAGGTCCTTGCTGACGGAGAGATACTCCTGGGAGTTCTTGTCGGCGATGCCGTCAAGCTTCTCCTTGAGGACCTCGGCGCGCTCGGCCTTCTTCTGGAGTGCCGCGACGGACTTCTTCGCGCGGTTGTTGAACTCAACCAGGAAGTCCTTGTCCTTCATCGGGAAGATGGAGAGAGTCCATCCAATCACAATCACAAGAATGACTGCCCAGCGAATAATCAGTGACTTTTTCATGTAGGGGATGCCGTGTTTTCTGAATAATCTCTACTCGTCGATGAACTCGGAAGGGCGGCGGTTTCTACTTCTTCTCGTCCTTCTTCTCGGGGGTCTCCTCGCCTGGGAAGGCGGGGAGGATTTCGGCGACAGCCGCCCTGACAAACTCGATGACATGTCCGTCCGCGAAGGTGACCTTCACAGTCTTCTCGGTGACGCCGGAGATGGTTCCGAGAGCGCCGCTGTTCATCATCACCTTGTCACCGGCCTTGAGCTGGCGCAACATCTCCTGGACCTGCTTCTGCTTCTTCTGCTGGGGACGAATCATAAGGAAATACATCAGACCGAAAATCGGAATGAAGATCCACAGGCTGCCAAACGGGCTGCCTTGGGCCGGCCTGGCGGCAGCCGCGCCGCCATTGGCTGCGTCAGGAGTAGCCTGTGCGACTGCCTCGCCAGCCTGCTGGGCAAGGACCAGAGATTTGAAAAGAAGTGTGTTCAAGGTCGTGTCTCCGTATGTTCAAAAAGCTTGGGAGATATGGAAAGTATTGTGCATCAACGCAAAGCGCACAATTTAACCCTCATTCGGATATTTTCAACCCATCCCCTCCCTGTCAAAGGGGAGGAGATAGGGGGAGCATGCAACTTCTACGCAGGGGGAGCCCAAAGTCCCTTCTCGTAGAGATTGTTGTATGCGACGGAGACGCCCGCCATCTCGCCGATGCGGATGCCCAGGGCGCTGTCCGTGATAGCCAGGGGCTCGTAGAACTGCCTCCACATGAAGCGCGGCAGGAGTTCCCGGAGTGGTTTCATAAGGAGGTCTCCGGCATAGTGGGAGGTTGTCCCCAGCACAATCAGCTCGGGATTGAAGCAGGTTCCAATGATTCCGATGCCCTGTGCCAGGCGGAGGCAGTATTCGTCCCACCATTCGAGCGCCAGTGGAATCTTTGCCTTGACGCCCTCGAGAAGCGCCTTGAAGTTCAGGTTCTCCACCTTGCCGTTGACGCATGGGAGGCTGAAGAACTCGTGGCGCGGGTCGTCCTTGAGCTGGCTCTGCATGAAGTGCTGGACCGCCTGGCCGCCGGTATACGCCTCCAGGCAGCCGCGAAGCCCGCAGTTGCACCTGCGGCCATTGATGTCGAGGCAGATGTGCCCCACCTCGCCGGCATTTCCGTTGACGCCGTGCAGAAGCTTTCCCTCGCAGATGACGCCCGCCCCGACACCCGTGGACATGGTCATGTAGATCATGTTCGACTTGCCGTTGCCATGGCCGAAGAACCACTCCGCCAGCGCACCGGCGTTGGCGTCGTTTTCAAGAATGGCGGGGACTCCGAGCTTTTCCTCGAGATAGAATGCAATCGGGCTCTTGTCCGCCCATCCCAGGTTCGGGGAGCGCAGGAGGAGTCCTTCGGCTGTGTCGAGGGGGCCGGGCGCGGAGATTCCGCAGCATGCCACGTCCGCCATGGTCATCTCCTTCATCTCGAGCAGGTCGTTGGCGAGGGACGCAATCCTGTCCACCGCCTCCTCGCAGGTCTTGGTGGAGGGGAAACGCTCCGACCCCAGGATCTCTCCCTTCTCATTGGCAAGGCAGACGGCTATCTTGGTGCCGCCGATGTCTATTCCGAGTACATTCTTCATTTTCTTGCACCTTTCTATTGGGTATTGCTTGAAACTGCGGGGGGGGCGCGGCTAGATCATGGGTCCGGAGGGGCCTCCCGTGAATGCGGGCCCGGAGGGGCCGCCGGTGAACATGGGGCCGGAGGGGCCGCCGCTGAATGCAGGGCCGGAGGGGCCGTAGTTGTACGGATTTGCGGAGGCGGCCTTGACAGGGGCGCTTGTGGAGACGCGGTGCGCCGTCTTCTTCATGGCGGGAAGCTTCGGCGTCGCCTTCGCGGGCTTGCCAGACTTGCCCTGGAGCTTCAGGCTTACAGGCCCGCCGGGTTCCCCAAGCGAAAACTGCTCCAGGTCTGGAATGATGTTCAGCATTGTTGTGGTGTCCTTCTTATCTGATTGCGTCGGGGGCGTAGTATCCCCCGTAGCGTTGTGTATTCCAAATGAAATCCAGGTATCTGCCGTATGCGTCGGCCACGGCGGCGACTGTGTACCTCGCCAGGCATCCCTCGCGGATCGCGCGGCGGTCCAGGCTTGCGGAGAGCCTCACCGCACGCAGAAACTCGGCGGCCGTGCGGCATCGGAAGCCGTCCACGCCCTGTCGGATGATTTCGGGGAAGGATCCCCAGTCCGTCGAGATGACAGGCGTCCCGCACATCATCGACTCGATGGCGACATACCCGAAGGGCTCCAGGTACAACGTCGGCATCAGGACTGCGCGTGCGCCGCCAAGGAAGGCCGCCTTCTCCTCTCCGGCACAGCCTCGGTGAATCTCACGGAACTCCATCCCCGCGGTCGCGGCCGCCTCGCGGGCAAGGGCAATCCCCTTGTCTTCGGCCGCACGTCCAAGATACGCAAGATACCCGGCCGGCGACTCGGTGAAGGGGTAGTCGTCCGGATTGATGAAGTGTGGAATCACCGTGTCAAAAAACCTGTCCTTGCAACTCTCCGGCTGGCGGGTGTAGATCACCTGCTGGTGGGCGTAAGAGGGGAAGACCCGGTAGTGGGTCCAGCTGGTGCCGTAGCCAAGCATCGGCTCAAAGACCGGTATGTCGGACGGGACGGAGATGTCGCTCTGGGCGACGCCGTAGATTGACGCGACCCACTCCCGTGAACCGTCACACTGTAGATGCTCCTTCATGGACTGGTTGACGCGCCGGGTGTATTCCCTGTGCCAGGGGCTCCGGTACGCCCAGCGCTCGGGGGACTCCCCAAGCGGCACGGCACGCCCATGGCTTCCCGGCGGGCAGCATGAGCCATCCACCCCGTAGTAGAGATACGGAATCCCGAGCATCTCCGCAACCTGGCAGAAATTCCAGCAGTTGAAGAGCTGCGAGTCTTCGGGGTGTCCCGGAACCCCGAGCGGGTAGTCGGGATGGCCTAGTATGTGCAGAAGGGAGGACACGGAGTCGGCCTGGCAGTGCGCGGCCCTGGGGTGGCGGGGTTTCAGGTATGGTAGTCGGCGTTGATCTTGACGTAGTCGTGGGTAAGGTCGCATGTCCACAGGACAAAGCGCCCCGGGCCGGGGCCGACGCAGAGCCTCACCTGGAAGGAGCGCTTCCTGAGGACTTCAGCCAGCTCCTCCCGCGTGGTGCCGGGGGCGGCAAGGCCGTTCCTGACCACGGGGACATTGTCGAAATCCAGATTCACCTGGGTGGGCTTGAAGGGGACCTTGCTGTAGCCGGCGGCGCAGAGGATGCGCCCCCAGTTGGGATCCTGGCCATACCAGGCTGTCTTGCAAAGAGGCGAACGGGCAATCGACTCGGCAATCTGCCGGGCGCCCTCGTCGTCCATCGCGCCAAAGACACGCAGCTCGACAAATTTCGAGACCCCCTCCCCGTCAAGCACCATCGCCTTCGCAAGCTCCTCCGCGCAGTGGCGCAACGCCTCGCAGAAGAGCTCCTGCTCGGGAGTCTCACGGTGAATCTCATTGTTGCCGGCAAGTCCGTTTGCAAGGACAAGCATCGTGTCGTTGGTCGACGTGTCGCCGTCGACGACGATGCGGTTGAAGGACGCCCCCAGGGCGTTGTCCAGCGCCTCCTGGAGTGCGTTCCTGGAGATTGCCGCGTCCGTGGTGAAATACGCGAGCATGGTCGCCTGCTTTGCGCGATTTGAGCAGAGTGTCATCTGCGGGGCGATCATCCCCGCGCCCTTTGTCATTGCCCCGATAGTCACCTTCCTGCCGCCAATCTCGAAGGAGACCGCGATGCGCTTCTCGACGGTGTCGGTGGTCATAATCGCCCGTGCCGCGTCGTGGCTGCCCGACCGCGAGAGGGAATCCACAGCCATCGTGATGCCCCTGCGTATTATCTCCATCGGAAGGAATTCGCCAATCACGCCCGTCGAGGAGACAAGCACCTCCTCGGGGGAGACACCCAGCGCCTCCGCCGTGTAGGAGGCCATCGAACGGGCGTCGTGGGCGCCCTGGATTCCGGTGCAGGCATTCGCTACGCCGCTGTTCACCACAACCGCGCGGACAGTCTCCGACTGGCGTATCACCTTGCGGTCCCATTCGACGGGAGCCGCCGCAAAAAGGTTGCTGGTGAAGGCGCCGGAGACAATGGCGGGCGCGTCGCTCACAATCAGCGCCAGGTCGGGCTGGCCACTGGGCTTCAGGCCCGCGGTCACGCCGGACGCACGAAATCCAACCGGGGAGCAGACGCCGCCGTCTTTTATGGTTTCAATATTCATAAGTGATTGAGTGTCAAGCAGTTATGCACAAATCAAAAGCCCGCGCCTGTCAACGACTCCATCGTGACAGAAGATTTACGGGGTTCATTCTGGAGAAATTGTGCGACGTATTTCCCAATCAGGTCTGCCTCCAGGTTCACCCTTGAGCCGCACTTGAGGGCATGGAGAGCCGTGTGTTCCCAGGTCTGCGGGATGATGCAGACCGAAAAAGACTCCTGCGTCAACTCGGCGACAGTCAGCGAGACTCCGTTGATCGCGACGGATCCCTTCTCCACAACCGGGAACTCCTCCCGTGGAGGCCTCCGGATTGTGAGATGCCTGTCACCCTGCCGTTCCCGCAGCTCCACCACCGGCTGCACGCAGTCTACGTGTCCCTGGACGATATGGCCGCCGAGCCTGTCGCCCACCGCGAGCGCCGGTTCGATGTTCACGGGGCGTCCGGGGACGTATTCCCCGAAGACACTCCTGCGGAGCGTCTCCTCGAGGCAGTCGAATGTGCAGACCGTGCCCTCGGCCTGGACGATTGTCTGGCAGCACCCGTCCACGGCGATGCTGTCGCCGATTCGGAGGAGTTCCTCCGGGAGTCCCGTTTCGACCACCAGGCGCGCGCCCCCGCTCCTGCGCTGGAAAGCGCGGACGATGCCTATTGATTGGACGATTCCAGTGAACATTGGGTTACTTGCAGTTGTCGGGATACGCGATGTAGAGGAGATCCTCCCCTACGAACTCCAGACGTGGATTCGAGAGGTGGATTGCATCAGAAAGGCTCTCGGGGGCGATGCCGCCGACCGCCGGGACGGAGTCCCTGCCGCCAATGATCTTGGGAGCCAGGAAAAAGTAAATCTGGTTGACGATTCCGCAGGAGAGCGCGTTTGCCGCCAGTTCGCCGCCGCCTTCGATGAGCAGGACGCTCTTCTCCTCGGCACCCCAGATTGACAGGAAGGTATCCCATGCCTCGGGCGTGGAGGGCTGCGTCTCCACGAGCGGGCGTTCTCCCGACATCGTGAGATGCAGGTCGCTGGGCAGCGGCCTGCTTGTCCACACCACGGGGATTGGCTGCCGCTTCCACCCGGCTGGTTCCCTGACGGTCAGCTGCGGGTTGTCCCTTCGCGCGGTCGCCCCCCCGACCATGATCAGGTCGCAGAGCTGCCGGAGCCGTTGTGCGCGCCGTCTTGACTCGTCGCTGGTGACCCACTTGGAAGTTCCGTCGGGCAGTGCGATCTTGCCATCCAGCGACAGTCCCAGCTTGAGGATCACCCACGGGCGCTTGTGCTGAATCCACCAGAAGAAGTGTTCGTTGAGCCTGTGGCACTCCTCCTCCAGGCATCCGCACTCCACCGTGATTCCCGCGGCGGCGAGCCTCGCCACCGACGCGCCCTTGTGAATCGGGTTCTCGTCACAGCATCCGATGACCACCCGCTTGATTCCGGAGCGGATGACTGCATCGCAGCAGGGCGGCGTGCGCCCGGTTGTGGTGCAGGGTTCCAGGGTCACGTAGAGGGTCGCGTTGGAGAGGTCCGTGCCCTCGGGAAGCGCCTTCAGGGCGCGGATTTCGGCATGCGCCTCGCCTGCCTTTTCGTGGAAGCCCCGGGAAAGCTCGCGGTCACCCTCGGCAATTACCGCGCCGACCATCGGGTTCGGGGAACAAAGCCCCCAGCCCTTCTCGGCCTCCTGCAAGGCGACCTTCATCCATTGTCGGTCAATGTCACTCAACATACGATATTGATAGATTGGTGGTGTAGTGATGATGTTGTTAGGTGGCGGATGATCGGCGGAAACAAAAAGACAGAAGCCTGCGGCGCCTGGCTACCTTCCCGTCATGAGACGGAGAAGCCACGCCAGATACGGGCGTAAATCAAAAAAGGCGGAGTGGCTCCGCGCAATGCGGCAGGTCTCGCAGCGGGCAAGACGGCGGCTGGCATTCGCAAGCCCCCCCAGCTGCATGTTCACGCAGGGGACGTCCAGGTAGCGCCAGCGGATGCCGACGCCACGGCAGCGCCAGACAAAGTCGTAGTCGGCGGCAATGCGGTATCTCGTGTCGTAAAGCCCCACCGCATCGTAGGTGCTCCTGCGGAAGAAGGTGCCAGGATGGGGAACGGGCATCTTCCAGGGAAGAAGCGAAAGCGGCCTGGGAAAGAATGTCCACGACTGGGACGGCTCCTCGTGGAGCATCCTGACGGGGACAGAGACCGCGCCGAGTGCGGCGTCGTTCCGAAAGGCCTCCCAGACCTGCGAAAGGGCCTCCGGGTCGTACCAGTCGTCCGCGTTCAGCATGCCGACCACATCGCCGCGCACGCCGCGCAACGCCTGGTTCCACGCATTCGGGATGCCCGCCTCGCCGGGGACGCGGCGCTGGGGCTCCACGCGGAAAAGAACCCCGCGGGACTCGAAGCGGGGGCGGAACTCCTCGAGAATCCCCAGGGTCCCGTCCTCGGAGCCGCCGTCCACAATCACGTATTCGCAGGGAAGGAGGCTCTGTCCCAGGACGGACTCCAGGGTCCTCCTTATGGTCTTTCCTGCATTCCAGCAGATTGTGATGAGGGAGACGCCTTCCATTTTGGGGAAAGAACAAGGCGGGCTACTTCGACTTGGGCTCCTGCGGATTCTTCAGGGCGACTTGCCGCGCCAGGTCGGTAATCTGGCGTTCCAGGCTCCTGAACTTGCCGACGATGACGATGCCCGCGCCGTAGATGACAAGGATCATCAGGTAGAAGATCAAATCAGTGCCGCGTCCGACTCCTACCTTTTCGGCCATCCAGTTGGCCGCCTCCGGGAAGATTACAAGCAGGATGCCCGCAAGAAGCTGGAGCGCCAGGAAGAGCCTCGTCGCAAGACGGCTCCTGAGGACATAGAGCGCGCAGAGGGTCAGCGCAACCAGCCCGCAAATCAGGATTATGCGAATCGAAAGGGAGTTCATGGGGTCTCCTCCCGGGTTGCCTCGTCCTCAAGGCGTGACTTGATTGCCCTGTAGTCGGTCTTGCCGGAGCCAAGCAGCGGAATCGACTCCCAATGGCGGATCTCGCGAATCGAGTAGATGGCCGCAAAACCCTCCCTCCGAAGGAAGCCGTTGACCTCCTCGCGGTCAAGGGGAAGAGTCGAAACCAGGGCGACTACGGGCGCGCTGTCAGGGCCGTAAGCCTCCACCGCCAGCGAGGGACCCTTGACGTCGGGATTCGGATACCGGGCGAGAAGCACGTCCTCAAGGGCAGGAAGGGACACCATCTCGCCGCCAATCTTGACAAAACGCTTCAGACGCCCGCGGAAGGTGACGAAGCCGTCGGCGTCAATCTGCACAAGGTCTCCAGTGCGATACCAGTTCCTTCCCTCGCGCAACAGGAACGGGGAGGGTCCCTTGTAGCCAAGATAGCCGCTGAAGATGGTGTCGCCGCAGACGACGAGCATCCCCGTGGCGCCGGCCGGCAGGACCTTCCTGCAATCCTCGTCCATGACGACTCCCTTTATGCAGGGCAGGAGCTTCCCGATTGTGCCGGCGCGGTAGGCCCGTGGCTTGTTGAGGGAGACGACCGGCCCGCACTCGGTAATCCCGTACCCCTCGTAGAGCTCCGCCATCGGGGTCTTCTCGTGAAGTAGGTCGAAGGTGCTCTGGGGGCACTTCTCCGCGCCGCAGACCACAAGGCGCAGGGTCTCCAGCTGCTGGGGCGTGCCGCTTCGCAGGATGTTCGCGATGAAGGTGGGAGTCCCGCAGAAGAAGTTGACCTTGTAGGCGGCCGTGAGACGCGCCAGCATCGCGCCCTCGGTGGGGTTGGTGTGGTAGACGACCCGGATGTTCGAGACGCAGGGGAAGACGATGCTGAGGAGGGTTCCGAAGGAGTGGAAGGGGGGCAGCATCCCCAGCAGGCAGTAGTCCTTCTGGATATTCATGTCGGCGGCGGCGTTCGTCACGTCGACCATGAGGTTCTGCTGCGTAAGCGGCACCGCCTTCGGGTTCGTCTCGGAACCGGAGGTGAAGAGCACCACCGCCTCGTCGCGGATCTTCGCCTTCCAGAGCTTTCGCCACCAGAACCGGCTGCGCAGGAAGGCGACCAGCTTCGGCAGCAGCCCGATCGATTCCTTGAGGGACTCCAGCATCACAAACTTCTCCTCGATGCCCGTGAAGTCCACTCCGGTTCCCTTGAGGCGCTCGACGAGTGCCTGGGAGGTCAGAATGCTCTCCAGGGGAACCGACTCAAGGCAGCTGCGCATATTGCGGTTGCCGACGGTCCAGTTGATCATGACCGGGGTCTTCCCGGCGAATTGCACCGCCAGGTAGAGGAGGGTCGAAATGCAGGAGGCGGGCATCAGGACGCCCACGCGGTCCCCCTTCAGCTTCTCGACCTTGGGAAGAAGCGCCAGCACCGCAAGCACCATCTTGCGGTTGGTGAAGACACCTGAAAGCTGGTCCGCCCACACGGGACGGAAGGGGTGCCGCTTGGCATTGGCCAGGAACGCCAGGGGGATGTTGTCGGCCTGCGTGCATTCCAGGGGCGCATCGTCGTCGTAGTACCAGTTCGCGGGGATTGGCGTAAGGGGTTCTACGCCCGTGCTCTCGCCGATGGCGGCAATGAGCAGGCTGGCCACCGTCCGAAGCTTCTCGGGGCTCGGCATCGACCGCCCGAACTCATTGGAGAGCCACTGCTGGAGTTCGACCACAATCAGCGAGTCAAGCCCCAGGTCGGTGCCCAGGGTGTCAGTGTCCTTGATAAGGCGCTTCCCCGTCAGTTCCCGGAGTTTTTCCTTGACCTTCATCCTGACATCGTCGGGCACCTGCGAGGTATCCTCCGACAGATTGTAGGAATCGGGCTCCGGCATTGTGCAGACGCGCCCATTGCCGATCCAGCGATACGGCACGTAGAGATTCGGGCGCATCGCCTTGTTGTAGAAGTTCTCCAGGTAGCGGTTGAGAAGCTCCTTGTCCGAACCGTCGGGCATGTCGTCGGGGCGGGTCACAAACTCGATGCGAATCCGACGGCGCGGCATGAAGAAGATGCCGCCCAGGATCACGTCCCAGAAGTGGCGCTTCAACGTATCGCCAAAGGAGGTCTGATAGCCCTTCGCACGTCCGAAGTCACTGCCCCAGAGACCGGTGGTCCTGACAAGGACAACCTTGCAGTCGGGATACTCCTGGAGGATTCGGGCGAGGCCGCCGTTGCCGCGGAGTTTCTCACGCTTGGAACGGTAGATGCGCCCCGCAGGATAGAAGAGAAGATTGTCTCCCTGCTTCAACGCGTCAACACAACAGTCAATCTGGTGGACGACCGCATCGTGGCCCGCAACGCCGGAAACACCCATGTCCGGCAACGCCAGAAGGCGGATGCGCCAGCCAATGCGCTTCAGAATCGTGGTGCGAATCTGCTTCTCCGTCACCAGGGAACGGGGCTTGAACTTGCCCCACAGGACGGTGTTCAGAATCACCGGGTCAATCAGCGCAGGATGGTTCGGCAAAAAGAGAATGCCCTTGCGGCCATAGCGCGCCACCACTTCGTCCAGCCCCTTCACACGAATGCGGTAGCGAAGATGCACGGCCGCCGTCACGACCATCCAGAGTATGAATACTATCACGCAGTTCATAAGTCGCTTTGAAGGTAGATGTTAAGAACAATGCCCCGGGAGGCGCCGTGTCAAAGTTGACGTGGTTTGTCAGGAATTGTTCTTGTTTGTCTGCATTCTGTATTGGCGAAGCGTCTCAAAGAGCACGACCCCCGCGCAATTTCCGACATTGATTGAGTTTTTTCGGCCGCACGCGGGCAGCTGTATGTACCCGTCGCAGAGTTTCAGTGCCTCTTCGGAGACTCCCAGCGCCTCGTTTCCGAAGATGAGCGCCGCCGGGAACCTCAGTTTTGCGTCCCAGTAGCACTGTGCGTCGACGACTGTGTCGACGGCGTAGATTGTGTATCCATTTTCCTTGAGTTCGCGGAGTGCGTCCGTGATTTCATCGAAGTGCCTGCACCGCACCGTTTCGTCGCATCCCCGTGCGGTCTTGGCGAGTTTGTCATGTGGCGGGCACGGGGTGTATCCGCATGCGTAGATTGCCTCTGCGTTGACAGCGTCCACCAGGCGGAAGATGTTTCCCGTGTTGTGTGCGCTTCTGAGCATGTCCAGGACTACGACCGCGGGGAGGACCTCCTCCCTGGCGCCATCCTGGTCTCCGTGGCGCACCTCCACCTCGCCTGGGGCGGGGGCGTTGCCTGCGTCATGTTCGGTGGAGACGGCCAATGCTATCTGGCTCCCGAACCAGTCCTGTGGAAGCTGGAGCCGCTGCGGGAGGAGGGACGGCCGCCATGGGGGGAGCGGCTCCCCGAAGCCGGGCGGGACGCGCTGCGCCCACCGGATGGAAAGTGCCGGCCGGAGTCGCTACGATGCGAATGCGCCTTGGGCCCGGAAGGAGCCGACGGCAGCACGAGCATCTCCTCGGGAGGCTGGATGGCGGCAAGCGGACGGCCGATGTATTCCTCAATCTCGGGCATGACAAAGGCGCAGTCCTCGTCCGCGAAGGAGACCGCCCTGCCCTGGTGCCCCGCCCGGGCAGTCCTGCCGACGCGGTGGACATAGTCCTCCGCCTCGTAGGGAAGGTCGTAGTTGAAGACGTGGGTGATGTCATCCACCTGGATGCCACGGCCGGCCACGTCGGTGGCGACCACCACCTTCACCGTCCCGTTCCTGAAGGCCTCCAGGATGTTCAGACGGCGGTTCTGGCTGACGTCTCCGGAAAGCATCTCGCACTGGATTCCGTATCTACGGAGCTGCTGGCAGAGTTCCTCCACGTCACGGCGGCGGTTGCGGAAGATCAGTGCGCGGTGGACATCCTCGTGCTGGAGAATCCAGATGATGATGGCAAGCTTCTCGTGGGTGGTGCAGGCGTAGACGGTCTCGTTGACGCCCTCGGCGACAACGTGCTCGGGCTCCACCTCCAGGACGGTCGGATCTGGGCGCATCCATCGGCTCGCCAGGTTCATGATGTCGCGGGAAAGGGTCGCGCTGAAGAGCATAGTCTGACGTTCCTCCTTGGAGGGCAGATGGGCGATAATGCGCTTGACATCGGGAATGAAGCCCATGTCAAGCATGCGGTCCGCCTCGTCGATGATGAGGACCTTCAGCATGGATGTGTCGATGACACGCTTCTGCAGGAAGTCTATGAGCCGTCCCGGAGTCGCGACAATCAGGTCGCACCCGGCCTGCAGCAGCCGGCGCTGGCGCTCGTAGTCCATGCCGCCGTAGACGGCGACTGTGCGCAGGCTCGTGTAGACGCTCAGGTTGTCGGCGTCCTTCGCAATCTGGATTGCCAGTTCCCGTGTCGGGGCGAGCGCCAGGGCGAAGGGCTGGTTCAGCTTGCGGCCGCCGCCGTTTCTCACAAACTGGTCGAGCATCGACATCAGGAAGACCGCTGTCTTTCCGGTGCCCGTCTGTGCCTTTCCCGCCATGTCCGCGCCAGTGATTGCGACAGGCAGTGCAAGCCCCTGGATGGGGGTGCACTTCTTGAAGCCCATGTCGTCAAGGGCGGCCCTGAGTATCTCCTTGGCCAGCGGGAAGTCCTGGAAGTACTTTGCGCCCTCCTCGCGGTTTTCCACCAGTGGGGGTTCCCAGGAGCCCAGCTTCTTCTTCGACAGGATGCTGTGGGCGCGCTCCTCCCCAAGACGGGACTCCTCCGAGGAGTCGAAGTGGACCGCAGCCACGGGAGCGCCCTGCTGCGGAAGGTCACGGCGGCCGCCACGGCCACCCTGGGGCGAGGAGCCGCCGCGCTTCGGACGCTCCGGACTCGGCCTCGCAGCCTTCGGCTGCCCGTCCACGGATTTGCCGCGCTGGCGGTCACGGCGAGGCTTCCTCTCGGAGGATGACTTCTCCGGCGAGCCTTCCTTGCCACCCTTCGCCGGGGAACCAGAGCCCGAACCCTTGAAAATCGAAGTAATGCCGCTGATTATGCGCTTGAATATGCCTAGACTCAAAATAACACCTCTGTATTGTCCAACTTGTGAAATCTGCGGAACAAGGATACGGGAAGGAAGCAAGAAAACACCCCCCGCATGCGCCGGAAAAAGGGGGAAAGGCCACCCTCCGACTTGCCGCACTGCGCAATTGACGTACAGAAGCATACTATAACCCTCTGCACCCTTGACACATTCACGCCACGCATGGTCTCCCCCCACCAGTACAGCCACACCCAATTATATTTTTCCGTGTACAAACCAGCCAGGGGCGAATGTGCCGCGACTCTGTCCGCGGAAGGGCAAGGCAAATGAATGCCCCGGAATACAATGCGCAAACACCATGAAAATCCTCTATTTCTCCGATGTACACGGCAAATTCCAGGCGCTCCCCAGCCTGCCAAGGGCAGACATGGTCATAATCGGAGGAGATTTCACGCAGTTCGGCTCTAACAGGGATTTCCTGGAGGCAATCCGGACCGTCGAAGAAGCCTTCCCGGAGTTCTACGCCGTGGCAGGAAATCTCGACCCCGCGGACTCGAACAATATCCTTCGGGACACCGGACATCTACTGTCAACAGGCGACAACTTTGTCCATGGACTCCATATTCTTGGGATTTCGGGCAGCCACACCTGCCCCCGGCCCACTCCCTTCGAGTGGAAGGACGATGACATGGAGAACCTGCTTGCCCTCGTGCCCGGTTTTCCGATTGACATCCTGGTCACCCACGCGCCCCCCTTCGGCTCGGGGGCGGATGTCATCCCCAACGGCATGCATGTCGGAAGCCGGGCGATTGCCTCCTTCGCACGGAATCGCCGCCCACGGCTCCATCTCTGCGGGCATATCCACGAGGCGGCCGGCATCTTTGACGAGGAGGGCATCCCCCTCGTGAACTGCGGCGACTTCGCCACCACCGGAAACTACGCCGTCATTGAATGGGATGCGGCTCTGGCTCCCCAAATCACCCTCTTCCAAAAGTAAAGGAGGCTTGAATAGAATATGCCTGCGAAGAAAACAGTCCAGCGCAAGGGAGTAGACCAGCTGACTCTCCTCGGAAACACCGCCGCAAGGTACCCCGCCGAATACACGCCTGATGTCCTCGAGGCAGTTCCGTCCCCCGCGGCACAGGACTACTGGGTGAAATTCAATTGCCCTGAGTTCACGTCACTATGCCCGAAGACTGGACAGCCGGACTACGCGACAATCACAATCTCTTACGTCCCAGACAAACTTATCGTGGAGAGCAAGTCCCTTAAGCTCTACCTCTTCGGATTCAGAAACCACGGTGCATTCCATGAAGACGTGGTCAACATAATCAGGGACGACCTCGTCAAGCTTCTCAAGCCCAGATATATCGAGGTCTGGGGGAAGTTCCTCCCCAGGGGCGGACTTTCCATCGACCCATACACAAACTGGGGAAAACCCAGGACAAAATACCAGGAGCTCGCGGAGTTCCGATTCAAAATGCACGACCTGACCCCCGAGCGGGTGGACAACAGGTAGCGCGCGCTCACCCCCTTCTCCCTTCCCCTTTCTCCCTTATCAAGGACCGCGCGGCAAACCGCCGCACGGGGCGCGCTCAAGCGCGCCAACCACGCACTGCCCTCTCCTCCCTACCCTCTCCTCTCTACCTAACGGAAGCCCACTGCATAGTGGCCACGCACTACCCTCTCCTCCCTACTCTCTCCTCCCTACTTTCATTATAAGTGCCTGTCCTGGGGCGAGCCAGCAGTTTTCCCCGGAGAAATGGCCTGTCCCTCCCTTGACGAACGAGGAGTAGACAACGAGCTTTGCCGGGTCGATATCATCGCGCCACTTGATTCTGCCCACGTATGTAGTGAACTTCAGGTTTTTATTTAGCAGCATGACATATTCCTCATCGGTTTCGGCATCCCGGAATTCACCGACGATGATTTCCTGGTCTGGATTTTCCGGGGCGATGACCATTCGGTTTTCCGGGGGCGTGAGTTCTCCGTCCTTAGGTTCTCCTGGTTGGAAGTGATAGACAGCCGTGGAGTTGAGTCGGTTAATGACGGGGGCCAGGCACCTGATTGAGTTGTTGACCCTTCTCATGGCGTACCATGTTTCGGTCTTGTTTCCCCATGGGTCGATTGGCGCATGGCGGTAGCTGGAGAGTCCGGGCGTCAGATATGTGAAGTAGTAGATTCCCTTTGCGCCGTATAGGATTGCGCTGTATACCTGGAGGAAGAGGTCGTTTTCGGTTGGGATGCGGTAGATGAGATGTCCGACGGAGAGGACGACCACCTCGAATGGGACTCCGTGCTTGAGTGAGATTTCGCGGGTTTCGGCGAGTTGTTTCCAGATGCCGGGCCTGTAGGAATCTGGAGTCTTCTCCAGCATTGCGTAGTAGTCGTATCCGAAGCGGTCCGGCTTGATGGTATTCAGGAATTGCTCTGCGTATTCGTAGTAATTTGCGGCGCCGAACTGTTCGGGCAGCGCGTAGTTTGGCAGCAGGTTGATGTATGTCCTGCGGGATGGATCCAGGCGTTTGAATTCGTCGCTTGTGAACTTCAGATAGGGGAATGCCCGCGTGCTCGGCTCATCCCGCAGATAGTATCCATAGAGTGCGGGGTGGTCGTTGTAGTATTCGACGGTCTTCTTGACGCCCTCCAGGATTGTCTCGGCATTGGCCTTGATTTCATCGCCATTCTCACAATATGGGCCGTATGGAATCTTCGGGTTGCCCCAGGCAAGCAGCCCGGCCTTCTCCGCCATGTCAAGCTCCTCGACCGTATCGACAAAGCCGGCGACAGTCATGCCGCAGGCCGCCATGTCGTCGAAGACCTCCTGCCTGTTCTCGGTGTGAACCCAGTTGGCGGCACCCCAGGGGGATATCAGGAAAAAGTCGGGATCCGCAATCCTGGGCGCTGCGGCAAGCACGGCACAAAGGGAAAGAAGGGCGAATGCAAGATGTCGTTTCTTCATAAGCGTGGAAGGACTGGAAGGGTTGTGAAGAAAAGGATTACAACGGGCGAAGAGGGGATGCATGGCACGCGACCCCTTTTTCTCAGGCGCAGAGTTACATTAACCCCGATTTTAACAAACGATGCATTCCAAGCGCTTTTCGATATAACCACCAAAACTGACAACAATTGCCATGAAACGACATCTTCTGACAATTTGCGCCATTCTTCTTTGTTCTATTCTATTTGGGCAGGAGACATTTCCGATTATGGCCTGGGGCGACCTGGGCTGGGCACACGACCGTTCCACTGACCCTGCCCTTTACGAGGAGATGAGGGAGTGTGGCTTTACGATTGCGGGCTTTGCGTCAAGCGACGCCCAGATTGAGGCGGCCGCCAAGGGTGGCGTCAAGGTTCTTTTCCACGACGGCGGGTCGGTCAGCAACCGTGACTGGTTGAATCCGGCTCCCGACAAGTGGCGTGAGGAGGTCCGTCCTGTCGTTGAGAAGTACAAGGACAACCCTGCGGTCTACGGATACTATGTCAAGGACGAGCCGACGCACGTGGAGCTTCCAGGCGTCTTCGCGATGGCGGATTTGCTCAAGGAGCTTGCCCCCGGCAAGCTGGCATACGTGAACCTCTTCTCGAACAGCACCCAGGTCTACAACTACGAGCCTGACACCTACGCCCAATACACGGAACGGGTCTTTGCCAGCCCGCTTCAGGTTTCAGGGTTCGACCAGTATGTCTTCTATCATGACGGGTATATGCGCAACACATTCTACTCGTGCATGGGCATTCACCGTGAGATGGCGCTGAAGTACAAGAAGGAGTGGTGGTATTGTGCCCTTGGAATCGCGCACCGCTACTACGCGGTTCCGACACGCGTCCAGCTTGCGCACCAGGCATACGCCGCGCTGGCATACGGGGCAAAGGGGCTGAGCTGGTTCACATACCTCCCCGTAGGCCTGACGGGCTGGCATTCGTCCCCCCTCGACGACTTCCTTGAACGCACCCCGGTCTGGTACGACATGAAGTTCGTCAACCGCTCCATCCAGAATATCGCGTATATCCTGAACCACCTGCGCAGCGACAGGGTCTACCACTTCGGAAGCACTGTCCCCGAGACGGACGAGCGGGTTCCGGGGCCGGATGAAAACAGCCTTATCAAGGGCATGGAGAATACCGGAAACTGGCTTGTCGGCGAATTCACCCACGAAGAGAGTGGCGAGCGGTATCTCATCATCGTCAACAAGAACCTGACCGCACCCGTGGAGTGCAAGCCAATCTGGCGCGGAAGGGAACCCGCCAGGATTCTCTCCCACCATGTCAGCCGCAAGTCGGAGATGCCCTTCAACAGGAAGCCCAACGACACGAATATCATCCCCCCGGGAATGGGCGTCCTCATACACGTCGTCTACGACAAGTAGCAGGACGGCAATATTGCGGCCGCGCCGATGAAGGAACGGGGGCTTGAGACGCCCTCGCTGAGGCCACGGCGGCGCGGCTCCATCCCCTTCCCTCCATAGAAAAACGCCCCCTCCCGGAAAGTCCGAAAGGGGGCGTCCTTGTTTTTGTATAGGCGACTGATTACATCATTCCGCCCATTCCGCCCATGCCTGGGGCACCGGCGGGCGCGGCTTCCTTCTTCTCAGGAATGTCGGTAATCATGCACTCGGTGGTGAGCAGCAGTCCTGCGACGGAGGAGGCGTTCTGCAGGGCGCAGCGGGTGACCTTCTTCGGGTCGATGATGCCGGCCTTGAACATGTCGACATACTCGTCCTTGGCGGCGTCCCAGCCCTCGGTGGCCTTGCCTTCCTTCACCTTCATCACCACGATGGAACCCTCGACGCCTGCGTTCTCGGCAATCTGACGCAGGGGCTCCTCGATGGCACGCGCCACAATCGCGGCGCCGGTCGCCTCGTCCCCAGTCAGCTTCAGGTTCTTCAGAGCGGCGACACCTGCACGGATCAGGGCGACTCCGCCACCTGCGACGATGCCCTCCTCGACGGCGGCACGGGTCGCGTTCAGCGCGTCCTCGACGCGGAACTTCTTCTCCTTCATCTCGGCCTCGGTGGCAGCACCGACCTTGATGACGGCGACACCGCCGGCCAGCTTGGCAAGACGCTCGCGGAGCTTCTCCTTGTCGTAGTCGCTGGTGGACTTCTCAATCTCGTGGCGGATCTGGGAGACACGCGCCGCGATGTCGGAGGACTTGCCAGCGCCTTCGACGATGGTCGTGTTGTCCTTGTCAACGGTGATCTTCTTGGCGGAGCCCAGGTCCTCGAGCTTGACATTCTCAAGCTTGATGCCCAGGTCCTCGGTGATGCACTTGCCGCCGGTCAGGATTGCGATGTCCTGCAGCATTGCCTTGCGGCGGTCGCCGAAGCCAGGAGCCTTGACGGCGCAGATCTGCAGAGAGCCACGCAGCTTGTTGACGACCAGGGTGGCGAGCGCCTCGCCGTCCACGTCCTCGGCGATGATCAGCATTGGACGGCCGGCCTTGGCGACCATCTGCAGCAGCGGCAGCATGTCCTGGAGGCTGGAGATCTTCTTCTCGTGGATGAGGACCAGCGCGTCGCTGAGCTCGCAGGTCATCGTGTCGGGGTTGGTGACGAAGTAGGGGGAGAGGTAGCCCTTGTCGAACTGCATGCCCTCGACCGCGTCGCAGCTGGTGTTGATGGTCTTGGCTTCCTCGACGGTGATGGTGCCGTCCTTGCCGACCTTCTCCATGGCCTCGGCGATGATGGTGCCGATGGTGGAGTCGGAGTTGGCGGAGATGGTGGCGACCTGGGCGATCTGCTCCTGATCCTTCACCTTGACGGACATCTTCGAGAGCTCCTCGACAATCGCCTCGACTGCGCTGTCGATGCCGCGCTTGAGATCCATCGGGTTGGCGCCGGCGG
>URJM01000008.1 GCA_900548225.1 uncultured bacterium | reverse complement strand
GGGCAACCTGATTTCGGGGCTCGGCGGTGAAAAGCATGTCGTTGAGGCATTCGATTGGCTGCGCGAAGAGGCTGTCCGCTCCGGTTTGCCAGGACTCCACCTGCTCGGAATTCCCCTGCGCTCAAAAAAGCCGAATCTTTCAGGCGTGGACGACCCGTACAAGTCACTGCAAATCTCCTCCATGGCAGAGTTCGGAATGGACTCGGCAACGGACTACTCATTCGCACAATTCGCCAACCCAGGCAGAGACTACCTGGAAATCCTCCCGGATGTCCAGGAGGAATGGAGAAAGCTCGAAAAGAACTGCGGCGTCCCCTACATCCCACACGTCACCATCGGATGGGACAACAATCCCAGGTTCAGGGAATTCCATGACGGCGCAATCATGCGCAACAATACGCCCGAAAACTTCGAAAAGGGACTCCTGATGGCGAAGGAATATCTTCTCAAAAATCCATCCGTCCCCCAAATGGTCACAATAAACAGCTGGAACGAATGGACTGAAACAAGCTATCTCCAGCCCGACGACCTCTACGGATACGGATACCTGGAAGCCGTCAAGAAGGCCTTCGGAAAGTAACCGGAGATATCTCCCTGAGGATTCGCTCGCCAATAATCCAGAGAATAATCGAGGGAGCGAATCCTTTTAGGAAGAAGCGGGGGGGGCGGAGTTGTAAATATTACAGTAACTCCTTCAGCCCCAAAGCGTTATAAAGACAAGGCAAGTCTTTCCCTTGCCACGGCTATCCCAATTATCTTGACCGTCTCACACCCAAGCGTGCCTTTAAGACAAAGCACCTCTCCATCGTTGGTCACACCAAAAAAAAGACTTTCCCCTTACCGTTTTTATTCAGCATGGCAACAAGGAAGACGATTTCCTTGTCCATCTCTGACAGGCTGGCCTTGAACTCTTGAGCCTCGCATTCGTATTGTCCGTTGATTTTCATCGTATCCCCACTGCTTGGTCAATAACACTTAAAATACAATGCCACCAAAAGCATCAAGTTTTAAAATTCACTTTTAGTCCACTTTTAGTCCACATCTTTCATCCACCCCACAATTTAGCCCAGCCACGCGGTTAGCCGGCTCCTACAGACTGTCCTCTATTGCCGAAATCGACATGATGCTTCGCAAACTTGACCTCGGCATCATGATGATGGAGTGCAATCCTGAATTGGAGAAGGACGCCACCGCCATCGCCGAGACGGTCCGCATGTTTCACAAGAACGAGCTAGGCGAAGAAGTTCAGTTCAGCCCTGTCGTCACGGATCGCGTAAACTGAGCCATTAGAGGGTCGCATCATACTGAGCCATTCGATAGATGGAAATGAACCGTAATAATGTTTTTGGGGCCTCAATGCTAAAAACATGAAGAAGGTCTTCGGAAAGTAACCGGAGATATCTCCCTGAGGATTCGCTCGCCAATAATCCAGAGAATAATCGAGGGAGCGAATCCTTTTAGGATGAAGCGGGGGCCGGAGTTGTAAATATTGCAGTAACTCCTTCAGCCCCAATATGTTATAAAGACAAGCATTTCCCTAGCCACGCCTAGGCTAGGATGGAGCCGCCGCGGGTTGGCGCGAATGTGCAACCCACGGCGGAGGATTCCTTCCATTGCCTCCCGGCTCCAGGTTCTCCGGGCTACATGGTCAGTATTTCCGGGTCGGGCAGGATTTGGTTCTTCACGGTGGTGTAGTGCATCGTGAATTCGGGCAGATATTCCGCGGCGAACTCCCTGGCGAGCTTGAGGCGTGACGAATCGTTCATCGAATCCCTCAGCAGCAGCAGTTCGATGAAGAGGATCGTCTCCATCCTGACCACTGAATACGCCATCTGGTCGAAGAACCTGTTGTCGTCGTGGTGTGCGTCCATGATGGCGATTGCCTCGTCCACCTTCGGGCGCAGTTCGCAGACAGCCTTGCAGAGGTTTCTTGCCTCCCCCTCGTAAGGCAGTGCGCACAATTCGTCCATCTTCGGTGCGAGCGTGCGCTTCTTCACTCCTGCGATTGCGGCGACAATCTGCAGCTGCGTCGTCCCCTCGTAGATATTAGTGATTCGCGCGTCGCGGAAGAACCTTTCCGCAAGGTGGTCGCGCATATACCCCTTTCCGCCGTGGACCTGGATGCCATCGTATGCGACCCTGTTGCACATTTCCGTATTGAAGGCCTTTGTCATCGGGGTGAGGACATCCGCCAGGCGCCCATACTCCTTCGACCTTGCGCGGTCCTCGTCTGTGCCGACATTTCTGCGGATACGGTCCTCGCATGCGTCACGGACATCGACTACCAGGCTGGTCTCGTAGAGGAGCGCACGCCCCGCCAGGACGGCAGTCCGCATCTTGACAAGCATCGCGTTGACTGCGCCAAGCTGGTCAATCGACTTGCCGAACTGGCAGCGCTTCGCCGCATAGTCCCTTGCGCAACGGAAGGCGGCCTCGCCAATGCCGACCGCCTGTGACGCGATCGCAAGGCGGGCGCCGTTCATCAGGCTCATGACATAGCGAATGAGCCCAAGCCTCCTGCTGCCGACAAGCTCCGCCGGGACATTGTCGAAGGTCAGCTCGCAGGTCGGGGAGCCGTGGAGCCCCAGCTTGTCCTCGATGCCGCTGATCTTCAGCTGCGGGCAGGACTCCACCAGGAACATGGAGAGTCCGCGGCCGTCGCTGGTCCCCTCCTCGCTTCGGGCAAGCACCAGAAGCGCCTTGGCGCGGCCGTTGGTGATGAATCTCTTCTTGCCATTCAGGAACCACATGCCTGTTTCAGGATCGAAGGTCGCCTTTGTCTGGACACTCTGGAGGTCGCTTCCGGCCTCGGGCTCCGTCAACGCCATTGCGCCGTCGACCTCGCCGGTGGCGAAGCGCGGAAGCATCCTGTCGCGCTGCTCGTCGCTCCCAAAGCGATAGAGCGTCTCCGCAATAGACTGCAGTCCAAAGAGATTCTGGAGAGACGCATCTGCGCGGGAGACCATCTCCGTCATCATCGTGTAGACAGTCGTAGGCAGGTTCAGCCCCTTGTACTTCCTCGGCAGTGTGACTCCGTCAAGATGGTGTTCGCGGATTGCAGCGAGGTTTTCCTGGGTGCCATGGGGATAGTCCACGTGGCCGCCGGCAAGATGCACATTGTCGCGGTCGACCTGTGTCGCCCTCGGCGCAAAAACCTCGCCCGAAAGCATGCCGACCTCAATCAGACGCTCGCGCGCCGACTCCAACGCCTCCTCCAGGGAGGCGGGGGCGCCAGGATACTCCGACGAATGGGAGAAGTCATCCTCCCGCATCCGGAAGATTTCCGAGAGAAGCGCATGCTCGAAGTGGAACTGAAGATCGGGATTGTCAAGGAAAAAGTTGTCTGCCATGGGGTCTCTGGATTGAAGATATGAGAAGTGATGGAATCCTACTCGAAATACGCTGGCTAATATAACCTGCGCACCAGCCTCGGAGGGCCACTCCGCGCCCCCATTGAGGGATGAAAAACAATCCCACGGCCAGTCGGACGCGCAAATCACCACGCCTTCTGCTTCCCTCCACGGCGGAGCCTTTTGTGCATTGGGTGTCCCTGGAAGGACGGACGAAGCTGCGTACTAGGAGTAAATTATGAAATTCACCCTGCCTATGGATATTGAACCGATGTTTGATTTTCTCAGCCATATCAAGAACAAGCGTCCGATGAGGATTGTTGTCAACGGCCATCCTGCGCTCAGGCGCGTCTCCGCCCCTGTCGCCGGAATTGACGACGAGGCGCGTGCCCTGGCGGATGAGCTCCTGCGTTCACTATTGGAGAGCGAGGTTCCTGGCGTCGGGCTTGCCGCACCCCAGATCGGGGTCAACAAGCGGATGATCGCACTGATGACCGCCGTCGATGACGACAGGAGGAATCCCCGCATTGGCCTCTCCCCCGGCGAGATGATTCTCGAGCCAAGGATGCCCATGGTGCTCGTCAACCCGGAGATTGTCGCATGCGGTGAGGAGATGAGCACCTCCGAAGAGGGATGCCTGAGCCTGCCTGGCGTAAGCGGCGAGGTCACCCGCCCGAAGACCGTCACCCTTCACGCGACCACCATTGACGGCGAGGAGTTCACCATCGAGTGCGGAGGCCTGCTGGCCCGCTGCCTCCAGCACGAAATAGACCACCTTGACGGCATCCTCTTCTACGACCGTCTGAGCGAAGCCGAGAAGAAGGCCGGCGCGGCGCAGATGAGGCTTCTGGCCAAGCGCGAAGCCGCCAAGTCGAATTCGCAAGCCAAGTAGCCATGGATCCGCAGGAACCCAAATCCACGAGCAACAAGGAGTCCCGCTGGGTATTCAAGGCGGGAGAACTGCGATACTCCACTGTCTTCAAGACGCTCTTCGCGCACCCGAAGCTGGCGACGGGAATGCTCACGCTGCGCTCGTTCTGGCTGGGGACCGTCGTCGCGGCGGTGCTTGTCTGCGGAATCGGCGGATTGCTGCTCACGCTTCGGACTGCACCCGACTACGGCGGCGACATACGCAGGGCGACGCAGTTCGTCCTGGACCAGGTCGGAGACACGCGCATCGAGGACGGGCGAATCGTCTGGAAGAACCAGAGGGCGGACATGCCCCACGCCGTCACCGACCTGAAACACTGCCGGGTCGAAATCGTGGGGCGCTGGGACGGCTACACGCCTACGCCTACGCACAGGCAGACACGGGGCTTCGTCATCGCCCCGGAGGGAATCGGCTTCTGGCTCTCCGACGAGGACGGGCGGAATGCGGAGAGCGCCCTCATCCTTCCTGCATCGAGGCTCCCGTCAAAGAGCTCTGGAGTGAAGATCGAGCTGACCCGGGAGACCCAGTCCACGGTCTGCAAGACAATCTTCGCCAGCGTCTTCATGGGCGTCCTGGGCTCCTCCGTCGCACTCCTTGCGAAGCAGCTTGCCATCACCGCATTCCTGCTGATGGGCTTCTGGCTTTTCATGGGAAGAATCCCCCGCCTGTCAATGCTCCCAAGGGTTTTCATACTTGGCCTCAACATCTCCCTGCCACCGCTGGTGGTCAGCCTCGTCTGGGCATTTGCGGGAATCTCCTGGGGAATCGACATGCTCTTCTGCCTGGCCTTCGTCGTCTATGTGGTCTACGCCTCACTGGAGGCGCGCAGCGGCGAACTGAGCCTCCTCTAGCACAATTCATTCCTGGAATAATACGACAATGAAAAAATCCATACGATTCCGCCTGGCGGCGATGCTGGCATACTTTTCTGCGACCGCAATGCTCCTGGCACAGGAGGCCGCGAAGAGCGAGGGCGAAGGAGACGCCGGAAACCCCATCACCGGCGACACATGGCTAATCTCCGCATGGGAGACAATCTGCAAGCTCGCAAAGGGGTTCTGGGAGTGGGTCACCAGCAATGTCCACACAATGCTTATCGAAGAACTGGGATTGACAACCACGGACCCGAAGATCCTCATCACGCTCATTGCAATCCTCACGATAATGCTCGCATCGGGGGCGTGGGCCGCATCCATCGCGCAGATGAGGCGCCACCGCGCACCGGCCTTCTTCATCCTTGGGTTCTTCACCTTCTTCGTCGGACCTGCATACCTCCTCTACCACCTGGAAATCAAGGGAGAAAAGGAACAAAAGGAGGAGTTCGCAAGAATCGCGGCCGAAAAGCGCGCCGAGGCCGCAGAAAGGAAAAGACTCGAGGAGGAACAGGCGAAGGAACGCGGAGAGGAGGAGACCCCGGCGGTCTCGGCAACGGGAATCGTCTGGGACAAGGACTACTTCACCTCAATCCAGCGAAAGGACGACGGGACGCCCGCCGGACCATGGGACGTCACATACAACGGAGTGGACGTGGTCGTCACGGAGATCAAGGAAGTCCTCCCCGAATGCATCCAGGTCAGTTTCATAAACCAGGAAGGGACTGCGCTCGTCGGACGAATCCCATACTCGAAGATTGAAAAGTGGGAGGACAAGGCATAGTCCACGCGCCCTTCCCTCCCCTGTAGACGCACATTTTTTATAACCTACTCATTACCAAATAGTTACAATGTTTGATAGCAACGAAACGGGAGCCACTCTCGCAGAACAGGAAAACACAATCCTGAAGTTCTGGAACGACAACCACATCTTTGAAAAGTCCGTCGAGGAGCGCAAGGGATGCAAGCCATACGTGTTCTTTGACGGACCTCCCTTCGCAACAGGGCTCCCACACTACGGCCATCTTCTCGCGGGCACAATCAAGGACGTCATCCCCCGCTACCAGACCATGCGCGGCCGCTATGTCCCCCGCACCTTCGGCTGGGACTGCCACGGGCTTCCCATCGAGTCACTTGCCCAGAAGGCGCTGAATCTCGCCGGCGCCCCCGCCATCCAGCAGGCAGGCGTCGACGTCTTCAACGAGAAATGCCGTTCCATGGTCCAGACCTACGTTGGCGAATGGAAGACCACAGTGAACCGCATGGGGCGCTGGGTGGACTTCGACCATGGCTACAAGACCATGGACCCCACCTTCATGGAGACTGTCTGGTGGGTCTTCTCCCAGCTCTGGAAGCAGGGGCGCGTCTACAAGGCGCACCGCATCGTCCCCTACAGCTGGAAACTGACCACGCCCCTCTCAAACTCCGAGGCCAGCGCAAACTACAAGATGGTCCAGGATCCGACCGTCACAGTCCGCATGAAGGTCCGTTCCTGGCCAATGCCAATGCCTGAGCTCGAAGGACTGACGCCATACGTTGTCATCTGGACAACCACGCCGTGGACCCTTCCGGCAAACCTCCTGGCATGCGCAGGCCCCGAACTGGACTACGTGGTCGTCAAGGACAACGGCACCACCGACGCATACCTCCTGGCGAAGGACAGGCTCAATGCAATCTACAAGGACCCGAAGGACTATACAATCCTCCGTGAACTCAAGGGAAAGGAGCTGGTCGGCACCAAATACGAGCCAATCTTCAACTACTTCGAGGCACAGCATCCAAACGACTACCGAATCGTCAACGACGACTATGTGACTGCCGACGACGGCACGGGAATCGTCCACATCGCGCCTGCATACGGCGAAGACGACTACCGAATCTGCCAGAAGGAGGGTGTCGCCCTGGAGGACCCCCTGGATGCGGAGTGCTGCTTCACCAGCGCGGCTCCGGACTTCGAGGGAATGCAGTGCAAGGCGGCCGACAAGGCGGTCATCAAGTGGCTCAAGGAACACGGGAAACTCGTCCACCAGGACACCATCGTCCACAGCTACCCCTACTGCGAACGCACTGACACCCCCCTCATCTACAAGGCAATCGACGCCTGGTATGTCCGGGTGGAGGACCTCCATGAAAGGCTGCTGAAGAACAATGCCCAGACAACCTGGATGCCCGCGGCCATCGGAACCCACCGGTTCGCAAACTGGCTGGCGGACGCAAAGGACTGGAACATCTCCAGGAACCGCTTCTGGGGCTCCTGCATCCCACTGTGGATCAACGTGGACGACCCGCAGGACATCATCTGCGTGGACTCTGTCGACACCCTCGAAAAGCTCTCTGGAGTCAAGGTCACGGACCTGCACAAGCACTTCATCGACAAAATCGAAATCCTCAAGGACGGCAAGAGATACCGCCGCACCCCCGAGGTCCTCGACTGCTGGTTCGAGTCCGGCTCAATGCCATACGCACAAAGCCACTACCCCTTCGAAAACAAGGAGTTCGTCGAGAAAAACCTTCCTGCCGACTTCATCGCGGAGGGGCTTGACCAGACACGCGGCTGGTTCTACGCCCTCATGGTGCTCTCCACCGCGCTCTTCGACAAGCCGCCATTCCAGCACGTGGTCGTCAACGGGCTCATCCTCGCAGAGGACGGGCACAAGATGTCGAAGCATCTCAAGAACTACCCCGACCCGATGAATGTCATCGAGAAGTACGGTGCGGACGCGCTCCGGCTCTGCCTGCTCGCCAGCCCGGTCGTCAGGGCGGAAGACCTCCGTTTCTCGGAGACCGCCGTCCGCGAAATCATGAGGACAGTCCTTCTGCCCCTCTGGAACTCCTATAGCTTCCTGGCGACATACGCACGAATCGACAAGTGGCGCCCCGAGGGAGACAAGGCGGCGCCGCCGGAAAACCCGGAGAATGTCCTCGACCGTTGGATTCTCTCAAAGCTCGCCGCCACGCTCGCGGATGTCCGGGACGCCATGGATGCATACGACCTGCAAAAGGGCGCCACCAGGTTCACCGGCTTCCTCGACGAGCTCACGAACTGGTATATCAGGCGAAGCCGCCGTCGTTTCTGGAGAAGCACAAACGACTCCGACAAGCTGGAGGCATACCAGACGCTCCACTATGTCCTCCTCACATTCTGCAAGATGGCCGCACCGTTCATCCCCTTCATCACGGAGAACATCTACAGAAACCTCCGCACCGACTCAATGCCAGAGTCGGTCCACCTCTGCGACTACCCCGAACCACAGAGGGAATTCCTGGACGAACGCCTCAATGAACGGATGGCGCACACAATGAGCGCAGTCTCGCTGGGACGCCTCCTCAGAAGCCAGGTGAAGCAGAAGGTGCGCCAGCCACTGGCAAGCGCAGTCCTCGTGTCCCTCGAACCGCAAGTCCGCGAGGACCTCTCCTCAATGGCAGATGTCATCGCCGAGGAGCTGAACGTGAAGAAGGTGCTAGTTGAAAGCGACGAGGAACAGCTCGTCAAGCTCTCCGCAAAGCCCAACATGAAACGCCTCGGGCCAAAGTACGGAAAGCTGATGGGCGCCATCACAAAGGCAGTCAACGCGCTTGACGCCGCACAGCTCAGGACTCTCCGCCAAGACGGCTCCCTGGAAATCCAGGCCGGAGAGACGGCAGTCACAATCGCGGTGGACGACATCCTCCTCATCCGCGAGGAGCTCCCGGGAATGACGGTGGCAAACGAGGGAGATGTCACCGTCGCGCTCGACACCAGGCTCACTCCCGAACTGGAGCAGGAGGGATGGGCGCGCGAAGTCGTCTCAAAACTCCAGAACATCCGAAAGGAGATGAATCTGGACGTGGTAGACAGAATCACCGTCCAATACGACACGGATGACCAGATGCTCCTGGACTCCATCGCCTCCCAGAAGGAGTACATTTCAGGCGAAACCCTCGCCCTGGAACTCACAAGGGCGCCGAGGACTGACGAGTTCACAACCGTCGACCTTGCCGAGAAGAAGGCGTCCTTCCGAGTCCGGAAGGCATAGTCATCCACGACACGCCCCTCCTGCGGCGGCGTACCGCAACAGGAGGGGATTCATGCCACGCTCCCCCCTGCCCGACTCCCGTCTGGCAGACGCACCACACACTCGCCCCAGCCCCTTCCACCGACCCCACAACTACCTCGCTGATTCCCCATGCTGACCTCCATCCTGGCAAGCCAAATGGAGCTGGCGATCCTGGCGACCATCCTCGTCCTGCTCTACAGCTTTAGGTATGCGATCGGGACTGCCCCCACATACATCGCGGCGGGACTCTATTTCATCTTCGCAATGCTGGTGGGGTCCAGCAGGCTTGCACCCACCACGGAGGCGGCCAACTCCCTGACCCTATACAACGGACTGCTCTGGCTGCCATTCGTCCTTCTCCTGATAATCATTTATGAACTGGAGGGCACCGGCGCGGCGCAGCGATTCTACCTGGGACTGTTCTTCACCGCACTGCTGTTCGTGCTGCTCTTCCTGCTGCTCTTCATACAGCCCGTGGAGAATGCCCACAGCGCAATGGCCGACTTCTTCAAGGCGGCACGCGCACTTATGACGACCCCGGATTCCAGGAACGAACTCCTATACGGCGTATTCACCCACCTGTTCCTGTTCCTGCTGGTCCCGATAATCTACCAGGCTGTAATCAACCACTCGAAGATATACGGCATCGGAGTCTTCATCTCAATGGTGATCTACACGGTCCTGGTCGAGGCATTCGGGGCAATCTACATCTTCATCGTCGCAGGTTCAAAGGCATTCACCCCCACGTCCCCAGCCGGATGGCTGATGAGAATCGGCGCATCAATCGTCCTGGCGTCACTAGGGCATCTCTTCATCGTCATCAATACTCCATACCAGAAACGCGCACGGAAGGCGCTCAAGTTCCTCACCAGCTTCATCGACTTCTTCTTCTCACCCGAAAGAATGATGAGATCCCTCTCGGAATGGAGCGAAAGGTACAGGGTCGTCGTCGAAAACTCCAGCGACCTCATCCTGCTCGTCAATCTCGAGGGAAAAATCCTCAACGCAAATAGAATCGCCGCAAAATACCTCGGGCGAATCATCACGGATGCAGGATTCAGGCTTGACCAGGTCCTCTTCGACGACATGGCGCGGCCCTGGAGCTGGAGGGCGCATGTCCCCGAGGACACGGATGAACACGAGACGCAGGTCCGGAAAAAGGTATACCACTGCCAAAGCCTGACACTCAGGGTGCCTGGCAAAAAGACCGTGGAGCTGGACCTGAATCTCTCGCATGCACAACTTGACGGACAACCCATCGCCGTAATCATCGGGCGGGACGTGACCGCGCAACGGGAGGAGGAACGGCAGCGCAAGAGCCAGCAGGAACAGCGCATGCACTCGCAACGACTCGAATCCCTCGGAGAACTGGCGGGAGGCATCGCGCACGACTTCAACAATCTCCTGCAGTCAATCCAAATCAGCGCCGAAGCACTGCACAGGAAGACTGCAAACGCGCCTGAAATCGCACATCTCGTCGGAAACATCGAGGAGGGATGCCAGCGTGCCGGGGTCCTCACAAGCCAGTTGCTTGGCTTCGCGCGAAAGGGGAAGTTCCATGCGGAGGAAATCGATGCGTCCACCCTCCTTGACCATGCGATGCACCTCTTCCAGCCCGTTGCAAAGGGGCTCGTCTGCAGGAAGGTCTGCGAACCCGTGCCGATGCCCATCTTCGTCGACGAGAACCAGCTGGTCCAGGTGCTTCTCAATATGCTCATCAACTCGAGGGACGCGCTTCGGGACCAGCCCGAGCCCAGGAAAATCACCCTCAGGGCTGAAGCCGCGCGGGAGGAAATGCCCGAATGGGAGTTCAGGCCAAACCGCAAGGCAAAGGCAACGGACTACATTTGCATACATGTCCGGGACAATGGCGCCGGCATGCCGGAGAGCATCCGGGCGAAGATCTTCGAACCATTCTTCACGACCAAGCCCGCCGGGCAAGGCACGGGAATGGGACTCCCAATGGCCTTCGGATGCATCGCAAACCACAACGGATGGCTGCATGTCTCCTCCGCCCCGGGAGAAGGATGCGATATCACAATCTTCCTCCCAAAGGCCAAGCCCACTGACAATCCCACCGGCAGTCAAACCGCGTAGATTCCACCCACATACACAATTCCATAACGATCCCACATGAACCGCGCAACCATCCGATGCGCACAACACACACGACAACTATGGCTCTCCTTATCAAAAATGCACATCTGGTCACCCCTGGAATCCAGATGGAAGAAGCGGCAATCCTCATCGAAAACGGCGTAATCCAAAGGGTCTTCGCGCCTGGAGAAACCCTGCCCGCGACCCATGAGGTCTACGACGCGCAAAACCAGATGGCCGTCCCCGGATTCATTGACATGCACTTCCACGGCGCAATGGGATACGAGACCACCACCGATGACCCGAAGGCAATGCCAGCCATCGGAAAGGCCAAGATCCTCGAAGGCGTCACGGACTGCTGCCCGACAACCCTCACGCTCTCAAAGGAAAGGCTGGCCAAGTCCCTCGCCTATATCGAGGAATACCGCAAGAACCCCTGCGGGGCGGAGGTCATCGGAACCCACCTCGAGGGCCCATACGTCAACCCTGAATGCCTCGGCGCCCAGAATCCCGCTTACCAGAGAAATCCGGACGCAGGGGAAATCAGGGACCTCAACGAAATCAGCCCTGTCTCTGTCATCACCTACGCAATCGAATTGCCGGGAGCACTGGAGTTCACCGAGGACATCCTCAAGATGGGCATCATCCCGTCATGCGGGCATACCAACGCAACGCGCAAGCAGTTTGACGCAGGGAGAATCAGGGGTCTGAGAAGACTCACGCACTTCTGCAATCAGATGACCAAACTCCACCACCGCGAAATCGGAATGGTCGGAACCGGACTCAGGCAGCTAGAGGTCTATATCGAAATGATCTGCGATAAGATCCACCTCTGCCCGGATATGATCGACCTCACATTCCATACGAAAAACCTCGACCATATCCTCCTTATCACGGATGCAATGGAAGCATCGCACCTCCAGGACGGAAAGTACCAGCTCGGAGGACTGGATGTAATCGTCTCAGACGGCGCGGCAAGACTCGAGTCAAACGGCGCACTGGCGGGAAGCATCCTCCACATGAACGACGCACTCAAAAATGTCTACGAGGTCACAGGACTCCCACTGGAGGAACTCATCAGGACTACTTCACTCAACCAGGCACAGGAACTCAAAATCAATGACCTGGGCAGAATCGAAGCAGGCTTCAGGGCAAATATCACGCTCCTCGACGACGACTTCCAGGTCAAGCAGGTCTTCCTCAGAGGGAAACAGATGATCTAGGGAAGCCGACAACAACACAACGCAGCAGGGGGACGCCACGATGAAAACGGGCGTCCCCTTCTCTTTGTGCGCGGATGCCGGAGAGTCACCAACTCCCCGCCTCACTCGCTCTTCGATTTCACCGCGTCACGTATTGATTTCCCGTTGATCTCAATGTCTACCAGGACGACATGATGGTCGAGAGTCCGGTATACGGCCACGGCGTTGTCGGGATTGTCCCAGAGGATGGACTCGGCGGCAGGAGCCGTCTTTTCATTGACGAAGAGCCGGTCCGGGAAATTCAGGGCCGCATAGCGCTCAGATTCGTTCTCCCGGACGACGTCCGTCACGACTTCCTCCACGATGTCCACACCGTCCTCCACTCTGTGTATCGTATCGACGCCAGAGTACCTGACGTAGTAGGAGCGGGGCCTGACCCAGAGCCCCTGGTCGCCGGGCGTGGATGAGGTTTCCGTGACACTGAAGATGCCGCTGCCGTCGTCTCTGGGCTCGAGTTTGGCGTAGAGCGGCTCCTTGTACTCTCTGAAACTGTCGAAAAAGTCATAATCCGCATCCGGCAATGGGACGTTCTCATGCGTCACCTGGATTCGCAGATAGCGTCCACGCAGGAGGTCTGCGGGGTCGTATGCGGAGCATTTGAGTCTGAACTCCGTGCCATTCACCACGACCCGTTCATACCTGTAGACCAGCCACCCGATTGAGAGGCACTGCATGGCGAGTATTGCCGCCACCAGAATCGTCCTATGCTTGCGGTTCATGACTGCCCTCCTTTTTTGCATTGCGATAGCGGACAAAGAAGACGTTGATGGCGGCCAGGGCAAGGCCGCATGAAATCATGACTAGTCCCTTGACGGTGAAATCCTGGTCGCTCGCACAGAATTTTACCAGGATCTGCCACTGAAGCAGGAACGCCCCGATGTTGACATATCCCCGCCGGAGGCGTTTGACGCCGTATCCCGTGGTTGCCAGCGCCAATAGGATTGACATCAAGTAGATGTAGAATTCCATTCCGTATGTGGTGAACAACGAGGCGCCGCCGGCAACCAGCAACGATGTCATCGGCCAGACTGGCAGGTGGAATACCCATGCGCAGACGCCTACAATGAGCGCAGCAAGCCAGATGAGAAGGACGACCGCTTCCGAAGACGAGGGGTCACCCGCGAAGGAGAGGAGAATGAACGCGATTTCGCCGACGTAGAAGAAGCCCGTTGCGATTTGCCCCATGGTCAGCAGAAACCGTTGCGGCTTGTGCTTCAGAAACGAGATATAGGCGGGGATGGAGAGGGCAAGGAATGCCAGGGTGCGCAATCCAAGCCAGAACGACATGGAGTCGCCTTCGTCAATCTTCATGGAACTCCATGCAATCGGAAAGATAAGCCAGCCGACCATCGCCCCCGTGGAGTTGGTAATCCACACCACGGGCAGGCTGAGAATGGCGGTGAAGAGAACCAGCCCTGAGGCGCTGCCGCCAATATTGTAGGTCTGTGCAACCAAAGAGGTGCCGGCGACGACGGAGATGGACCAGAGAAGGCCAAGAGGCTCCCAGAACGTGTTGGAATTCCAGGATTTCCTGACAGCCAGAAGAGCCAGGGCACCACAGATCAGGACAGGCAGAACGGCGGCGAACGCACGCATCCCACGGTCCAGATACTCCCAGTTGGCCGCAAATAAGGAGATGACGCCCAGCCCTATCAGCAACGCCGCGAAGACGCCCGCAAGAACAATCCCCAGGTGATATCTCCCCTGCGGTGCGGTGTAGCGCAACAGGAGGGTCTCCGCAGTCGGACCGTCAACAATGCCTTCCTCCCTCCACTTTTCGATTTCCTTGTGGATCCATTCGTTGTTTGTCATTGCTTCCTCTCCTCTTGTTCCTCAAGACACTGCCCGAAAATAACGGGCGCCGACTGTCCATTCAGGTCCACTCTTATCTATGTTGTTTGCGTAGAACTCCACGCAATAAACCTTAAACGATTTCCTGCTCATTCATACGACTCCGTTTCCCTAATGCCCAGCAACAAACTCCAATAGTCATAACTAATTGAAAATCAACTAGTTATGACTATTACTCCTTGTGCGGCGAACTAAAATGCATCTTTACAGGGGCGTATGATGGGGTAGAAAAGAACAAGGAATAATACGTCTTCCCACAGTTGGCGGAGCACCTAGGTTTCTTCAGGTTCAGGCAACCGATGGAAAGCACAAAGGCGACATTATGTAAAGCAAAAAGAATATACTATGTGAATATGAAGCGTGAAGGGGTGGGAACCGGGATGTTGAGTTCTGAATCGCCTTGCCTCTACCACATCAAGACTCCCCACCCTACTTTTTTGAGTCGAGCTTATAGAGTTGGTCTCGAAGCATTGCGGCCCGTTCGAATTCGAGGGCCTGTGCGGCGGCATGCATTTCCTCCTCGATTTGGCGGCGTGCCTCGACGACATCGTACTGGTATTCCGCGCTCTCCTCCGCGACGCCCTTGTGCCTTGAGTGGCCGTGCTGAACCACCTTTGCGACCGTGTCCCGGGCCTCCTCCTTGGAGTGAAGGCTTGCCTGGACGGCGCGCCTGATGGTCTTCGGAGTGATTCCGTGGACACGGTTGTACTCCATCTGCCTGGTGCGGCGTTCCTCCGTCTCGGCAATCAGCTTCCTTATCGAGTCGGTCATGACATCCGCATAGAGAATCACCCTGCCCTCCGCATTTCGCGCGGCTCGTCCAGCGGTCTGGATGAGGCTTGTCGCGCTTCTGAGGAACCCCTCCTTGTCCGCATCCATGACAATGACCAGGGCGACCTCCGGCAGATCCAGCCCTTCCCGGAGCAGATTGATACCCACAAGGCAGTCGAACTCCCCCGCACGCAGGCTTCGTATGATGTCAACCCGTTCAAGCGCATCAAGATCCGAGTGGAGATACCTGGTGTTGAGCCCGACTTTCCGAAGATACTCCGAAAGCTCCTCCGCCATCTTCTTTGTGAGGGTTGTGACCAGGACGCGCTCCTTCCTCTCGGCCATCGAGCGAATCTCCTCGATTGCGTCGTCAACCTGCCCGGTGAGAGGCCTGACCTCGACCTTCGGATCAAGAAGCCCCGTCGGACGTATGATTTGACGGACAGGCTCCGTCAAGGACAACTCGTAGGCGCCTGGAGTCGCTGAGACAAATACCACGTTCTTCTGGAGAGACTTGAACTCATCGTAGGTGAGGGGGCGGTTGTCCAGCGCCGAAGGCAGCCTGAAGCCATTGTCGACCAGGACTAGCTTCCGATTCCGGTCGGCATTCTGCATTGCGTGGAGTTGTGGCAATGTGACGTGGGATTCGTCAATGATTGTCAGGAATTGTCCATCCTTTGGAAAGTAGTCGATAAGCGTGAACGGGCGACTTCCCGCGGGGCGTCCAGTGAGATGCCTTGAGTAGTTTTCGATTCCCTGGCAGTATCCGACTTCCTGCAGCATTTCCAGGTCGTATGTAGTTCTCTGGTGTATCCTCTGTGCCTCGACGAGTTTGTTCTCCAGCTCGAAAGTCCGGACCTGTTCCTCGAGTTCCGCGCGAATTGTCCGTCTTGCGGCCCTCATCTTCTCCTCGCTTGTCACGAACAGCTTGCAGGGGAAGATAGTCGCCTCCTTGACACGTTCGATCACCGTCCGTGTCATGGGATTCCGTCGTGTCATGCTGTCGATTGTGTCTCCCCAGAACTGTATTTCCAGGTAGTCTTCGCGATGTGAGAGATAGACCTCCACCGTATCCCCCACTGCCCGGAACTGTCCGCGTTCTGGCGCCAGGTCATTTCTCGTATATTGGAGTGAGACGAGTTTTCTGAGGAGGTCGTCCCGTGAGATTGACTGGTCGATGAGGATTTGCTGTTCCATTGACGCAAACTCCTCCGGGTCTCCCATGCCGTAGATGCAAGAGACCGACGCGACCACGATCACATCCTTTCGTTCGATGAGCGACCCTGTCGCGGCGAGCCTCAGCCGTTCCAGTTCGTCGTTGATTGCGGAATCCTTTGCGATATACGTGTCGGTGGCGGGGATGTACGCCTCCGGCTGATAGTAGTCGTAATAGCTGACGAAGTATTCGACGGCGTTTTGCGGAAAGAATGCCTTCAGTTCGCTGTACAGCTGTGCCGCCAGGGTCTTGTTGTGCGATATGACCAGCGTCGGCATCTGGAGACGCTGGATGATATTCGCCATGGTGAAGGTCTTGCCGCTTCCCGTGACTCCCTGGAGCGTCTGATAGTGCAGATGTCCTTCCTGGATGCCCTTGACCAGCGCGTCGATTGCGGCGGGCTGGTCTCCGGCTGGCTGGTATTCCGATTGGAGCAGGAATTGCTCCGGCATAATCCTTTTTATTGCCTAGAGTTTGAGCGCGGAGCGCAGTGCTTCGGCGCGGTCGGTCTTTTCCCACGGGAACTCGTCCCATCCGAAAGGACCGTACTTTGCGCTGTCGCGATAGCTCCATCCCCTGGGTTCGAGAAGTCCAAGTTCGGAGGAAATCTGTGCGGGGCGGCAGTCGAATATCTCGCGGGACTTGAGAAGCTCCGCCACCTTCGACTCGTCAACACGGCCCGTTCCGAAGAAATTCACATCGATAGAGAGGGGGTCCGTCACCCCGATTGCGTATGAGATTTGGATTTCGCAACGGCGTGCGGCTCCTGCGGCCACGAGATTCTTGGCGATGTATCTCAGCATGCTGGTGGCGGAACGGTCGACCTTGCTCGGATCCTTGCCGCTGAAGGCGCCGCCGCCATGACGGCCCGCGCCACCGTATGTGTCAACAATGATCTTGCGGCCTGTCACGCCTGTGTCGCCGTGAGGGCCGCCCGTGACAAAGTTGCCTGTGGGGTTGATGAAGAGAGAACCGCCGCGGGCATTCTCGTGGGCGAAGTCAATCCCCTTGAGGAACTTCTCCGGAATCACCTCCCTGACGACATCCTTGACAAGCTCATGGAGACGGGGGTTGCTGCCCTCCTCATGCTGATGGGAGACAACGACGGGCCCCACCGCCACGGGGACGCCGTCCTCGTAGCGGAACGTAAGCTGGCTCTTGGCGTCGGGCCTCAGGAAGGAATACTCTCCGGCAAGGCGCCTGAGCTCGGCGAGCCTCATGAGAATCTTCTTGGAGTAGTAGACTGGCGCTGGCATGAGCGCGGGGGTCTCGTCGCAGGCGAAGCCGAACATGATGCCCTGGTCTCCAGCGCCCTGCTCTCCCATCAGATTCGTCTCCCCGGAGACGCCCAGGGCGATGTCGGGGCTCTGGCCGTGCATGCGGTTCTCGACCTTCAGCGTGGACGCCTGGAAGCCCTCGCCTGGACGGTCGTAGCCAATGTCCGCAACCACGTCGCGGACAATCCCGTCGAAGTCTATCGCGGAATCATCGACGGTGTGTTCGCCGGCCAGCATGACAAAGTCCGTGGTCGCCAGCACTTCGCAGGCCAGGTGGCCGTGCGGATCGTGGGCGAGCACGGCGTCGAGAATCGCGTCCGCAATCTGGTCGCATACCTTGTCGGGATGTCCTTCGGAAACTGCCTCGGAGGTGAAATGGTGGTTCTTGGGCAAAAACATTGAGAGATTCCAGGTGATAATCGGGGGGTGATTTACATGACGAATGCCTAATATAACTAGCTGGGGGCATGCCGTGCGGCCCCAGGAGGCATCCGGTCGACTTGTCAATTCTCCATGTCCGCGAGCCGTCCCCTGTGGGATGCCAGGGCGAAGACCCTCCTGAAGAAGCAGAGCTTCCTGGGATTGCATTCGCAATGCCCGTCGCAGGAGACATTTCCGCATGCGCCTTCAGTGAGCCCCTTGGGGCACTCGTGGCTGGGAAGGTATCCAAGGGGTCCAAGCATGGGAAGCCCCCTGGGATCGACCCCGCAGAGACGGCAGATGAACCGCCTGGTCCCCGCGCCCACGGAGGCAGGACGAGACGAACCTGTCCATCAGGGAAGCCTTTCCCACGTCAAGGGCGGAGGCCGGGTCGAAGTCCAGCATTTCCGGGTCGCGCATATTATGCGTCAGGAGTTTTGCAAAGAGGTATCTCGGGCTGCGGACTGGCGGCAGCATCAGTTGCTCCCAGAGAGCATGCCAATTCTCGTTCCAGGAATTGTAGTCCGGAAACTCGCCCTGCGCCTTCTCGAATTCCTCGTGGAGTGCATTTCTGTCCTGGGACGAGTGGTCGCCTGAAAGAAGGACTCCGCTGAAGCCCAGGCGCTTGAAGCCAGTCATGATCATGGCAAGGGCCTTTGCCTGGAAGCGCCGCCCCTCCTCGTCGCCCTTTGTATATGCGCTTCTGATATCCCTGAGGTAGAGTTCGGGGATTGCGACGCCCGGCGGCAACGGCGGCGTCGGTGGAGTAATCAGATTGTCCCTTGACAGCCAGACTACCCTTGCGACGACGGGCGCCATCGTGTCCCTGAGCTGGAGTTCCCACTGGAGTTCCTGCGCCTTCTTCATATCCCAGGTCGCCTGGCAGAAGAAGAATTTGGCGCCGCTGCGGATTTTCCGTGAGAGCTTTGCGTATGAGAGGGCGATGTCGGGTGCGGTATACTTGGAGATGCTGACTGTCGCTCCGGCGACGATGCCCGCCAGTTCCCCGTGGCACAGCTTCAATGCATCGACCGAATCCAGGTACACCTTTGCCAGCGGGCGTCCGTCTCCGCTTGCCATGCAGAAGAGTCTTTCGTTCCTGGAGCCTGCGTCCAGGAGAAGTGACTTTGCGTCGACGGGGGTGCGCCCCTTTCCGGAGAGCATTCGGACGACGGGGCCGGGGAAGTTTTCCGCGATGGCGGCGTAGACGTCGTCTGCATCGACACGCGGCGCCTCGTCCGGCCTGTCGTCAAGGAGGATGGCATAGAACCATCCATCGTCGGCGAGCGCCCTTGCGTGGCATGCTGCAATCTGCCGTGCCTCTGCAAGCGGCATTGCCGCAAGTGGCGGCGTCACTTCGGCCATTACGCGGAAGACGCCTTCCAGGATGCCTGGGAGAAATGTATTGTCGGAGCTTTTCATGGATGGAATGGCCTCCTTGGCAGTCCTTCCCCTACCACCACTCCAATCCTGCGAGTTCGAGGGCGGTACGGCGTCCCAGATAGTCCTGGTAATTCTTCTTGTCGAAGGGGAGCCAGGCGGCTTCGGAGGCGGCGACCAGCCTCGGGAAGCACTTTGCGCCGATACGCCATTCGGGGACGATTTCGGTCCAAAGCGGGCATTCGAGGCCGAGCAGCCTGTCTCCCAGCGCCTCTCCCATGTGGGCGGCGGGATTGGCCGCGTAGATTCCCTCCTCCGGCAGCATCACCATCCACTGGAGGCGCGGTTCGCCTGCGGACTGCGGGTAGTCCAGGTAGTATGCGTTGTCGATGGATGAGATGACGAGGTTCCTGCCCTGGTCATGCATGGCGCATCCCCACATGTCGTTGGCGTTTCCCCAGCACTGGAGGATATTCTGGGGCGTCAGGATTGCGGGTGTGCGCCAGGAGATTGGGGTTCGTCCATTGTCGATGAGGAATTCCGAGAGGGTTCTCATGAACCAGGCTTCCAGCTCGCGGGCGGAGCCAAGTCCGAGCTCCTGGATCTTCGCCTGGCACTTGGTGCAGGCCCTCCACTCGCCATCCCACGCCTCGTCACCGCCAATATGGAAGTACTTGCTCTCTGGAAAGAGCGCCATCGCCTCGGCATACCGGGCCTTGGCAAATTCAAGCGACGCGGGATTGCCAAGGCAGATTTCATTTGGGAGAAGCTCCGGGTGGCAACGCAACTCGGGATGCAACGAAAGCAACCCCTGGTTGTGGCCGGGAAAGTCTATCTCGGGAATGATCGAAATGCCATTTTCCAGGGCGACACGGCGGATTCTCTCAATGTCGGAAACCGTGTAGCAGCCCTCCTGCAGGGCGGACAGGGTATTCAACTCAGGAGCGGAGGCTGAGGGGATGCGCCACCCCTGGCAGTCAGTAAGATGCCAGTGGAAACGGTTGAGGCGAAGACGCCCCATTGCCTTCAGCAGGCGGCAGATTGTATCCGCACTCTGGAAGTGCCGGGCGGAATCCAGCATCACACCGCGCCATTTGAGGCAGGGCGCGTCCTCGACGACTCCACATTCAAGCAACGCCGAATCCGCGCCAAACCTGAATGCAAGATAGAGGAGCTGTTCCAAGGCGGAAAGGGCATACCGACGCCCCGAATCATCGGAGAAGGCGACGGATATGCGCCCGGGAGTGATCTCAATGCGGAAGCCCTCCGGGGCAATCGACGCATCATTATGGGCGGACACGACTGGATTGTCGCCGTCGACGACGCACTCCACGCCAAACTTCCCAAGGGTCTCACCAAGCTCCCGGAACAATGCCGGGGATACATGCAACTCCTTTCCGAAGACAAATTCGCCCTCCGTCAATACCGCCTTCCGGGGCTTTGGAAGAAGACCAAATATGGATGGGGCGAACGATACGTAGTCGGCAGGACGGGGCATGGCGTAATAATCCTGGGTAAAGGAGGGTTGAAGTCAAATAAACCGGAGGGCATCCAGACACACTTCTCCAATGCATGGACACGAAGCAAAAAATAACCCTGTACGGACGGATTGCACTGCCAGAGACAAAGAGAGGCAACTGCCGCATCGCAACCCCGCCTCCGCTGGCGCGGGCTGCACCTCCGCTTCAGAAGGAATACCGGGGAGACGGAGGACGGCGGCCACAATATCCCGGCTGGCGCCCTTCATTTCACCCTCACTGGTGCAAGGGAAAGCTATTCTTCCAGGTGCAGTTCCTTTGCGAGGCGCTGCTCCGCATCCGCTGCCCGTATTTCATTAAGGAGCGGATCCAATTCACCCTCCATGATATTGGGGAGGTCATAGTGCGTGATATTGAACCGATGGTCTGTGCATCGGCTTTGCGGGAAATTGTATGTGCGCACCTTCTCCGACCTGTCGCCAGTTCCGATCTGGCTCTTTCTTTCGGCGGCGTTCTTGGCGTCCTCCTCCTGCTGCTTGCGCTCAAGCAGGCGCGAACGGAGGATTCGCATGGCGATGTCCTTGTTCTTGTGCTGGGAACGCTCCTGCTGGGAGGCGACAAAGTCGCCGGTGGGAAGATAGGTGACGCGGACCGCGGAGTCCGTACGGTTGACGCCCTGGCCACCCGCGCCGCTGGACCGGAACACGTCAATGCGAAGATCCTCCGGGCGAAGCTCGATGTCAACATCCTGGGCCTCGGCCATGACGGCAACGGTGGCGGTGGAAGTGTGGATGCGCCCCTGGGTCTCCGTGACAGGCACGCGCTGGACACGGTGGACGCCGCTCTCAAAGTGGAGAAGGCTCCAGGCATCGTCGCCGCGAACCATGAAAGAGACGCTCTTGAGACCACCGACCTCGGTCTCGCTGATGTCAAGAACCTCGACATGCCACCCCTTCGTCTCACAGTAATGGGTGTACATGCGGTAGAGCTCACCGGCAAAGAGGCTCGCCTCGTCACCGCCCGCGGCGGGACGAATCTCGACAATTACGTCACGCCCCTCATTCGGGTGGGTCGGAAGGATGAGCATCTTGAGATTCTGCTCAAGACCGGGAAGCTTCTCCTCCAATGACTTCAGATCCGAGGTGACAAGGTCGGTCATCTCCGCGTCAAGACCGCCTGCGGCAAGCATCTCCTTGTTGTCCGAAATCTGGGACTTGGTCTCGTTGAACGACTTCCAGGCCTCAAGGAGCTTCTTGAGCTTCGTGTATTCACGGTTCAAGGACTGGAAACGGTCCGCATTCGGACCGGAAAAGTCAAAGTGGCTGATCTCAGACTCCAACTCGGCGAGGCGGTCGGCGCTGGTATGGATGTACGAGGAGAAGTCCATGAGTGGAACAGGATTCTGACAAGGCGTATAACTTGCTTATTTGCAAGTAGTTATAAGAAAAAAGGAGCCAGCACCGCGCGACATCGCCCAGCGTGGCTCCTCCCATGTGTCCAAGGGGATGTGGTTACTTCTTCAGGTTGGCATAGCGGCGACGGAACGCGTCGACGCGTCCCTCGGTGTCGACCAGCTTCTGCTTGCCGGTGAAGAACGGGTGGCACTTGGAGCAGATGCCGACATTGACCGCGGGGGCCGTGGATTCGCACTCGAAGACATTTCCGCAGGCGCAGGTCACCTTGCACTTGACATACTTGGGATGGATGTCGCTCTTCATTTCAGTTATTCTCCTGGATTGATTTGACTTTGATTCCTGATTGGTTCTACTCCATCTCCGCGAGGGCCGCCTTGCGGGAGAGCCTGACACGGCCACGGTCGTCAATGTCGATGACCTTGACAGTCAGCTTGTCGCCGACATTGCAGATGTCCTCGACGGACTTGACGCGGTAGTTTGCCAGTTCGGAGATGTGCACCATGCCTTCCTGGCCGGGGAGGATTTCGACGAATGCGCCGAAGTCCTTCACGCTCTTCACGGTGCCCTGGTAGATCTTGCCGATTTCGACTTCGCCTGTGAGGGACTCCACGTCGTAGCGCGCCTGGTTCATTGCCTCCTGGCTGTTGACGAAGATCCGGACGGTTCCGTCCTCCTCGACATTGATCTGCGCGCCGGTGCGGTCCTGGATTCCGCGGATGTTCTTTCCGCCAGGGCCGATGAGGGCTCCGATCTTTTCGGGGTTGATCTTGATGGTGCAGACCTGGGGGGCATTGGGGGACAGCTCGGTCCGCGGCTTGGCGATGCACTCGCTCATGATGGCGCGGATCTTGGCGCGGGCGGCCTTGTTCTGGAGCATTGCCTGGTACATCCCCTCGATGTCAAGACCTGCGATCTTGAGGTCCAGCTGGAAGCCGGTGATGCCCTTCGTGGTGCCGGCGACCTTGAAGTCCATGTCGCCATAGTGGTCCTCGCTGCCGATGATGTCGGTCAGGAACTCCCTGTGGTCGGTGCCGGTGACAAGACCGACGGAGATGCCCACAACGGCGTCGCTGACGGGGACGCCCGCGTCCATGAGGGCGAGGGAACCGCCGCAGACTGTCGCCATGGAGCTGGAACCGTTGGATCCAAGAATCTCGCTGGTGACGCGAACCGTGTACGGGAACTCGTCCACGCTGGGAACCGCCTGGCGGATCGAGCGCTCGGCAAGAGCACCGTGCCCGATCTCGCGGCGGCCAGTGGAACCGTAGCGGCCAACCTCGCCTGTGCAGAAGTTCGGGAAGTTGTAGTGGAGGATGAAGTTCTTCTTCGCGACTCCGCCCGCGATGACATCGTAGGACTGGGCGTCATCGGTGCCGGAGAGGGTCGCCGTGACAAGTGCCTGGGTGTCGCCGCGCTGGAAGAGAGCGCTGCCGTGGACGATAGGAAGGACTCCAACCTCGCAGGAGATGTGCCTGAGCTCGTCAAGGCCGCGGCCGTCCTGGCGCTTCTTCTGTTCGAGAACCAGTGAACGGATCGCCTTCTCCTTGAGGATTTCCCAGGCCTGCTCGGCCTTGGGCATGGCGCCGGTCTCCGGGTCGACGAACTTCGGAACGAACTCGGTGAGGTATTCGTTCTTCAGGGCAGCCTCCTTGTTCTGGCGGGTGATCTTGTCACCGCCCTGGACGGCGTCCTGGAGCCTGGTGCCGATGAATTCGTCGGCGGCCTGGAGGAATTCGGGTGTGGGCAGGTTCGGGACATACTCGAACTTCGCCTTGTTCACCTTCGCGGCAAGCTCCTTCTGCGCGGCGATCTGCTTTGCGATGATGCCGTCGGCGAAGAGCATTGCATCCCGGAGCTCCTCCTCGGAGATTTCCTGGGAGCAGCCCTCGATCATGATTGCCTTGCCCTCGACGCCGGCGTAGACCAGGTCGATGTCGCTGCGGGTGATTTCGTCATTGGTCGGGTTTGCGACGAACTCGCCGTTGATGCGTCCGACCCTGAGGGCTCCTACGGGGCCGTTCCAGGGGATGTCGGAGACCATGAGGGCGGCGGAGGCGCCGAGGATCGACAGGACGTCGGCCTCGTGCTTTCCATCGGCGGAGAAGAGGGTGGAGACGATCTGCACCTCGTTGTTGAATCCCTCCGGGAAGAGCGGCCTGAGTGGGCGGTCTGTCATTCTCGCGGTGAGGATCTCCTTTTCGGTGGGGCGTCCCTCGCGCTTGAAGTATCCGCCGGGAATCTTCCCCGCGGCTGCGAAGCGTTCGCGGTATTCGACCGAAAGCGGGAAGAAGTCGATTCCTTCCCTCGGGGCGGCTGCGCAGGCGCAGACCAGGACAGTGGTTCCGCCCTGCTTCACCACGACAGAGCCATTGGCGAGAAGCGCCAGCTTGCCTGTCTCGATGGATATGGAGCGTCCACCGCCAATGTCGATGGTAACTTGTTCAAGACTCATTATTTCGCACCTCCTCTCGGCCTATCGGCGGAGACCAAGCTTGGCGACGAGGGCGGTGTAGCGAGCGAAGTCGTTCTTGGAGAGATACTTCAGGAGGCTGCGGCGCTGGTTGACCATTGCGATGAGGCCGCGGCGGGTGCTGAAGTCCTTCTTGTGAATCTTGAGGTGCTCGGTGAGTTCCTTGATGCGTCCGGTCAGCAGGGCGACCTGAACCTCGACGGAACCGCAGTCATTGTCGGAGCGCTTGAACTGCTCGATGGTGGCCAGTTTTTCTTCTTTGGTCATGATATGCCTAGTATGCAATCCGCCCTTCTCACTGCCCCAGGCCAGACTAGGGAATACCTTTCCCAGAAAATCTGATTCGGTCGTGGCCCAGTGAATAAACAGTCTCGGGCGAAAGCCGTAATATACCTGTACGCAGGCTGTTTGCAAGCCAATGGCCAGGATATCGACCGCAAAAAACGGAGTCTTCCTGCGGGAGGGGCGATGTCCTGGCCTGGCGTCAAATCCGCCCTGGCCTATCTTTCGAGGGTGCCGATGATTTCCTCGACGGATGCGACCCCGTGTGCGTCCAGCCACTGCTCCATCTCCTCGGGGATTGCAAGGAGGCAGCGCGGATTTGAGAAGATTGCGGTGCCGACTCCGACCGCGGTGGCGCCCGCCATCATGAATTCCAGCGCATCAAGCCCGTTCCTGACTCCGCCCATGCCGATAATCGGGGTATTTGGCACGGCCTGATGCGCCTCGTAGACCATCCTGAGGGCGACGGGCTTCAGGGCGGGCCCTGAGAAGCCCCCCGTGAAGTTGGCCAGTCTGCTGCGGCGGGTCTCCAGGTCGATTGACAGCCCAGTGAGGGTGTTTATAAGGGAGACCATGTCGCTTCCGGCATCCACCACGGCGCGCGCAAAGTCGCCAATCCTCGAGACATTGGGGGAGAGTTTCGTAATCAACGGAAGCGAGGTGGCGGCACGGACGGCGGATACGACACGCGCCGCCTCCACCGTGTCAGTCCCGAAGGCAATCCCCCCGGCCTTCACATTGGGACAGGAAATGTTGATTTCAAGCGCGGCAATCCCCTCCCGCTCCGAATCAAGGCGGGACGCCACCTCCGCATACTGCTCGACGGTGCGCCCCCAGATGTTGACAAACACCGGGCACTCCAATGTCCGAAGGTAGGGAAGATAATCCGCGTCGGAAATGAACTTCTCAAGACCGGGATTCTCAAGGCCGATCGCATTCAGCATCCCCCCGTAGACCTCCACTGTCCGGGGCATCGGATTGCCGGGATTCTCAAAGGGGGAGACACCCTTGACTGTAATCGCGCCAAGTTTCGACGAGGGGACGACCTCCGAATACTCACGGCCATACCCGTATGTCCCCGATGCGGTGACAATGGGATTGCGCAGGAAAATACCGCCTAGGTTTACTGATATGCTCATTGGGGGAAAGGAGTGGAAATTGGTTGGTGGCGTGCAGGGATTTCTCAAATCGCCCCGTCACTGGCCCTTTGTCTTATCACAATGGTTTTTCCAGTTCGACAGCGGGATTCATGAGTGCGGCTGCGTGGCAGATTGCGAGGGCAAGTGCGTCCGTGGAGTCATTCGCCAGGTTGTCGACCTGAATTTTCAGAAGCTTCGAGACCATGAGCGCCACCTGTTCCTTGGTGGAGTCTCCGCGGCCGGAAACCACCTGCTTCACGGTCCTAGGGGCGTATTCGTAGACCGGCAGCTGCGCCTCTGCAAGGACGCCCAGGACGGCTCCCCGCGCGGTGCCCAGGACGATTGCGGTGCGGGCGTTCTTGCAGTAGAACCCGCCCTCGATTGTCGCCGCGTCAGGGCAGTAGCGTTCCAGAAGCCCCTTGATTGCATTGTTGAGATGCCTCATGCAATCCGTTATGGAACACTTTGGCGGATTGACAATCACGCCGCAGTCGACGGGCACCCACTTCTTCCCCACGACGTCGATTATCCCCCAGCCAGTCTTGCGCAACGCGGTATCCATTCCGAGGATTCGGACTTTTTCCTTGAGGCCTGCGGCTGACACGACAAGCGGGGAGGTCTTTTTTCCGGAGAGTTGACGCACCTCCCAGGCGTGCCTTTGCCCAACGGCCCTGTCGCCGTGCGCGCGGGCTTCAGACGCCGCAAGAAGCGCCTGGAGTTTTTCGTCGTTCTTTATGCGCATGCCGAAAATATAATCTCCTGCCTGGACGTTCCCCGCCGAGGCGTCGTAAAAGAAAAACGCCGCAGTGTGCAGGGATGCGTTTTCCCTGCGCTGCGGCGACTTTGTCTTCGATTAAGCGGAGGCGAATTACTTCTTGAGGTTTAGTCCTTCGAGTTTCTTGTTGAGCTCCTCGCGGGCCCTTGCGTCTTCCTCGGCCTTCTTCGCGTCCTTCTCCTGCTGGGTTTCCTCGGGCTTCTCCTCCTCAACCTTGAGTCCCTCGAGAGCCTTGAGCTTTTCGGCCTCCTTTGCCGCGGTGGCGGCACGGAGTCTCTCCTCGGTCTCCTTTGCGGCTGCCTGGCGCTTTGCCTCCTCGGCGTCGCCCTTCAGCGATTCGAGGATCTCCGCGCCGGTGGCGGGCTGGCCCTGGAGATACCCGGGCATCGCGCCTGGCGCGTGGGCGCCGGCAGTCGAAACCTTCTGCTCGGTGGCCTGACGGACAACCTCCAGGAAGAAGTCCTCCAGGTCGCGGCCGGGATGGTCAACGGAAACACGGTCAAGACCGCCGACCCCATGGGTGGCAAGGAAGTCCTTGAGCTCCGCAACGGTCTTCTCCGAAAGCCTCGGAGTGATGATCTGGGTCTTGTCCTCCTCCCGGAGAATGTCGGAAAGAAGCCCCTGGGCACGAATCTGGCCGCCGTAGAGCACGACTACCCTCTGGCAGACATCCTGGACATCGGCCAGGAGGTGGCTGCAGAGAATAACGGTCTTGCCGCGGCTTGCCAGCAGCCTGATGACATCCTTGACCTCGCGGCAGCCGATTGGGTCGAGGCCGCTGGTTGGCTCGTCAAGGATGACAAGGTCGGGGTCGTTGATGAGCGCCTGGGCGAGGCCGATCCGGCGCGCCATTCCCTTTGAGAATTCGCCGACGGGGCGATCGACGGCGTGGGCAAGCCCCACCATCTCAAGGAGCTGGCTGGCGCGTTCGCGGCGCTGGCCAGCGTCAAGCCCGAAGAGCGCACCGTAGAAGTCCAGGGTCTCGAATGCGGTCAGGTACTTGTAGAGGTAGGTCTCCTCGGGAAGATAGCCGATGCGGCTCTTGATGGAGACCTTCTGGGGATCCTGGCCAAAGACGCGAAGCTCGCCACGGGTCGGATAAAGAAGCCCCAGGATCATCTTGATTGTGGTGGACTTGCCCGAACCATTGGGACCGAGAAGGCCGAATACCTCGCCCTTCTTGATGCTGAGATCCAGCCCATTGACCGCACGGGCCTTTGGACGATTCCAGAAGTCCTTGAAAATCTTAGTCAGGCCGACGGCCTCCACCACAAGTTCGGCACCTTGTTCTTCTGCCATGTTTGCTAATTCCTGTGATTGAATGGTCTGGAGATGTTTGGAAAGTGTTCCGGATATGCGCAGGAAAAGACCCGCCTGCGCATACACGGGCGCGGCAGGCTATGCCTTCTCCTTGTCCTGCGCGGAAGCGCCAAGGGACTCGCCGGAACGGACGAGACGCGCACTGTTGAAGATGACGAGCAGGCTGGAGACCGTGTGGATCAAGGCGGCCCCGATCGGGCCCAGGTCGCCAGCAATCGCAAAATATACACCAACGGTGATGAACGACAGGCCGATTGCAAGGTTCTGGTTCATCAGCATGCGCGTCTGACGGGCAAGGCCGATGAAGAACGGAATCCTGCGAAGGTCGTTGTTCATAAGGGCGATGGAGGCGGACTGGACGGCGATGTCGCTGCCGAACGCCCCCATGGCGATGCCAATGTCACCGGCCGCAAGGGCGGGAGCGTCATTGACGCCGTCGCCGACGACCGCGACGATGTTGCCGCTCTTCTTGAGCTCGCCCACAACCTTCGCCTTCTCCTCGGGAAGGCATCCGGCGTAGACCTCCGTGACGCCAATCTTCTCGGCGACTGCATCCGCGACGCGCTGGTTGTCGCCAGTGACCATGCAGCAACGGGAAACCCCCATCTCGTGGAGATCCTTGATCGCCTCGGGAGTCACCTGGCGCACGGCGTCCTGCAGGCCAATCCAGCCAAGGGCCTTGCCGTCACAACCGACGCAGACGATGGACATGCCGTCACGCTCGGTCTTCTGGCGGCTCTCCTCCAGGGAGGAGACATCGATGCCTACCTCGGAAAGCCAGCTGAAACGACCGACATAGCACTCCTTGCCGCCGACGGTCGCCTTGACACCCTTGCCCGCAACCTCCTCGTATTTGTCGGGGACGACCACGTCGATGCCGACCTTGGAGGCAAGCTTCTTGATGGCGACGGCCGTCGGGTGGTTGGAGTGGTGTTCGACGGAGACGGCCACCTGCACAAGCTGCGCAAGGTCGCCGTCAGCCACGGGATCCAGGCGGGCCACCTCCAGGTTGCCCTCGGTCAGGGTACCGGTCTTGTCAAAGATGATCGCCTTGATCTTGGCAACAAGCTCAATCTGGGAGACGTCCTTGATGAGGATGCCCAGACGGGAGGCGGCGGAAATCGCCGCGATGACGGCGGAGGGATGCGCCAGAACCAGAGCGGCGGGCACGGCCATGACAAGAACCGCGATGACACGGCTCATGTCCTTGGTGACAAACCATGTCAGACCCGCAATCATCAAGACAACAGGGGTGTAGTAGCCGATGTACTGGTCGATCATGCGCTGGATTGGCATCTTGGACTGCTCGGCGTCGGCAATCAGATTGCGGACCTTTCCGAGGGTCGTGTCGGTGCCCTTCCTGGTGACCTTGAACTCCACGAGTCCGGTGAGGTTCAGCGTGCCGGCGTAGACCTCGTCGCCAAGGCTCTTGTCGGTAGGCAGGGACTCGCCGGTGATGGACGCCTGGTTGACCGTCGAGACGCCGCTGGTGATCTTTCCGTCGGCGGGGAAGTTTTCGCCGGGGCGGACGCGGCAGATGTCGCCCACGTTCAGATCCTGGATTGCGTCACACTCCTCCTCGGAGCCGTCGGCCTTGATGCGGCGTGCGGTCCTGGGGGTCATCCTGACGACTGCCTCGATGGCGGCCTCAGCGCCGATTGCGGTGCGTTTCTCGATGGTGATTGAAATCAGCATGAAGAAGGCTACCGCTCCGGCCGTGCGGTAGTTCGAGGAGCCTGACGCGAATGCGCCGAGCAACGCCAGCGCAACCAGCTCGTTCATGCCGACTACCCCCCTGAAGAGGTCGCGCCCCGCCTCCCAGAAGATCGGGATGGAGAGGATTACAGCGCCTACCAGGGCGAAGAGATCCATCGTGAACTGGTCGATTCTGGCGCTGAAGAGCAGTCCCGCCAGGTATGAATCCAGGACGAGGATGCCGCCGAACAGAGCCGCCCCCAGACGCCCCATGTCGGAGCGTGTCACGCGCGAGACCGCCGCGCGGGTTTTCTCGGCTGACGCGTTGATTGTATTGTCTTCCATTATGATTCCTGATTGATAAATCCTTTGTTAAGAACAGGTCATGCCTTGCATCCAAGGCATCCTCCCGGCCATCCTATTCCCCCGACGGCTGTGACGAGGCGGGCGCGTAGGAGTCTGCGCTGGAGGCGGGAGCCTTCGGAGGTTCCTCCTGGATTGGCTCGATCTGGAGGCGGAGTTCCTTGCGCGCCCCGTCGGCAGTCTGGTGGAGCACATATTTGCGCGGCACCTGCGCCAGCATGTCGCGGAGGGCGTTTGCGTAGAGGACTGTCAGGGTGGAACGGGGGTTCTTCTCGTATTCGGCCTTGATTGAGGTGAAGTACTGGGCCTGTGCCTGGAGTTTGCTGACGACCGTCTCCTGGTATGCCTTCGCCTCGTTGACCAGGCGGTCGCTGGCGGCATTCGCCTGGGCAAGGACCTGGTTTGCGTAGGTCTGGGCGTTCTGGATGGTGGTCTGGCGGTTGCGCTCGCTCGCGTTGACCTGGTTGAAGGCCTGGAGCGTCGCGGCGGGAGGCTGGTAGATGCCGACCAGGGTCACACTCTGGATTTCAATGCCAAGGCCGACCTCGCCGACAATCCTCGCCAGGCGGGAGCCGACACGCTCCTCAAGCCTGACGGTGGTCTGGCCGCCCTGCCCGTCGGGAACGACCTTGTTGGTCTTCACAAGCTCCTCGGTCGTCCAGTTCGCAGTCTCGGTAAGGACTGCGTCGGAGAGCATGTTCTTAATGATGAGTTCGTGGCCGCGCAGACGGTCCCCCTGCTTGACCTGCATCGATGACGGCATGAACGAAGTCTTCTGCTCCTTGGTGTCGTTGTAGAAGTTGAGGTAGTAGCTTGCCGCGTCATCCACACGGTATGAGACGACCCATTCCGCGTGGAAGATATGCATGTCACCCGAAACCAGATATCCGTCGATTCCGTTCCTGAGTTGACGCCCGGCCCCTCCCGGAAGCATCTGCCCCGTGGGGCTGACCCAGGCCTTGAAGGAATTGCCCGTGGAGACGGAGATCGACTTGTTCGCAGGGACCATGATCACCTCGTCGACGGGATATGGATACGACCAGTACCACTTGCCGCTTTGGAGGACGGGGGACGCACCCGTGTCGGTGGCGTGCTTTTGCAGGACGCCGAATCTCAGGAGCATCGCCTCGTACTGTTCGTCGACACGGAAGATCCCGCTGAAGATGAAGTAGTAGAGGAATACTCCGACTATGAGCGTGAGGAAGCAGAAGAAGAGGACGCGCAGCATCCTCGTCAGGCTCTCCAGGCCCGTCCCCTGCGGCGTGACGCCATTCTGGGATTTGTATTCAGATTCCATTGTGTTCCTCCGTGGGAAAGGGTCCTCTACTTCTCACCGGAAATCTGCTCAAGTGCATTTGGCGCAAGCAGATTGAAGGGTGCGGTCGTGGTGTCGAGGATGAGGGTGTCCTTTTCCCCCAGGGCGGTCTTGAGAGCGTCGAGGTTCCTGAGGAAGCTGGCAAGTTCGGGATTCTGCGCGAAGACCCTGTAGGACTCCGCGGCAAGCGCGTCGCCTTCACCGCGGATCTTGGTCGCCTCGGCCTGGGCGACCGCAACGAGCTTCTGCGCCTGGGTATTGGCGTCGCTGCGGATCTTCTCCGCCTCGGCCTGCCCCTCCACCTCGAACTTCTTCGCCTTGGCCTCACGCTCGGAAATCATGGCGGCGTAGATGTTCTGGGTGACGGCCGCAGGGAAGCCAAGCTGGCGGAAGCCGATGCGGACAATGTTGATGCCGAACTTGTCAAGGACGCTGTCATGGATTGCATCCCGCATCTCGTCCTCGATCTTGGACAGCAGGCTGGAGCTGTCCCTTTCGCTGACCATGTCGGAGAATGCGTACTTCGAGATGACTGCCGAGCGCGCGCCACGGACTTCGTCGGCGAGCTTGCGCTCCGCCGCCTCGGTGGAGTCAAGGGACTTCAGGAAGGTCTTGGGCTCGCCGACCTTCCAGAGGACGTAGGTGGAGATGACAATCTGCTGGTTGTCCTTGGTCATGTACTGCTCGTCGTGGCCGACTGCCAGCTCGTAGCACTGGATTCTCTTGTCATGACGCCAGATGGAGTTGACGAATGGCCAGCGGAAATGGAGGCCGCTGCCGTATTCGACAAGCTCGCCCGAGTAGGTCTTCAGAAGGGCGTATTCGGTCTCCTTCACCTGGAAGGTCACCATCACAACAATGAAGATGACCACCACAAGGAGCGCAAGAAGCACGACGGGCCAGTGCTTGGAAAGCTGTCTATTATGCTGCTTTTCTTCTTTCATTTCCATAATCTCCAGAGAGCTTGTTTGTCTAGTTGTCTGTTTTCAAAGTGTCCTTATTCGGAGAGGTTGAGGTCCAGCAGGCCGCTTCGGACCTTGCGCTCCAGGTTGAGCCAGAGGACTTCGTTGTCCGCATTGCCAGTGACCACGAACTTCCTGGCCTGGCTCCCGCCAATCTCCATCGCGTCAAAGTAGCTGTTGAGCATGTACTGCTTCGGGGCGGCCTTGTAGCAGAGGATCTGGCCGGCGTAGCGGCTTGCGTCAGCCTGGGCGCTGACAACCTGGGTCTGCTTGTAGGCCTCCGCCTCGTTCATGATCCGGTGCTTCAGTGACTCGGAGATGACATTGCTGCTGTTGGCGAAGGTCCGCGCGTCCTGGATGACGCGCTTCTTGTCAATGGTGGCCGCCGTGATCTTGTCGAAGGACTCGCCCACGCCAAAGGGAGGATGGATGCCCGTGAGGGCGACGAAGACGATTTCCACGCCCAGCTCCATGTCGTCGGCCGACTTCTGGATGCGCTCCCTCAGCTCGGTCATTGCGACGCCGCGGCCCTCGCCGAGCAGGCTTGCCCAGTCGCAGCTGATGAAGTACTCCAGGAGTTCACGCTGGGCGATGTTCTTCAGGATGAGGGCGGCGTTCCGGTTCTTGTATGAGAAGTCATAGAGGTTCTTGATGCGGAAGAAGAGGGGGATGTGGGCGCTGAAGAGGCCGACGCCCTGCTGTCCCAGCTGGGTTCCTGACGTCTGGACGTCCAGTGTCATGCGCTCGACATTCTTGGCTCCCACCAGGAAGCTGGCCTCGCCCTCGTGGGACTCCTCGACTGTCCAGAGGATGACGGTGTCATGGTCTTCCTTCTCCTCGCCTCCGTGGCCATGCCCGTGCCCGTCGTCGGCGCCAGGCCTGTCGACCTTCGCCTCGTCATGGCCGCCGATTGTCAGTTCCTGCACCTTGTCGGAGCTGAACCTGTAGATGCTTTCGAAGGGATAGGGAAGCTTGAAGTAGGTGCCGGGCCCCATTGGTTCCGCGGAGACAACCCGTCCGAAACGCTCGCGAAGGGCGGTCTCGGAGGAGTCGACCACGACAATGCAGGTCATGAGCCAGAAGGCAAAGACCATCACCATGAAGAGGGGGACGATTGTCCTCTCAAGGAAGTGGTAGAACCAGGCGTCGGAGACGCGGAAGCCAAACTGGTAGTCCAGCGAGTTCGCGACGTTTCTGGCGACGCTGCCAGGCTCGGTGAAGAGCGAGAGAAGGCGGCTCTCCGGCAGCGGGCGCTCCTCCTCGTTGGGCATCCTGGGCCGGTAGAACTCAATGACAAAGGAGAGTATCATCTCAATCGCCAGCACCGCCAGCACCACCAGCCCGACCTTGGAGAGGGTGCGGTCGATGCTGACCTGGAAGCGGTTGAAGTGGCGTGTGAAGTAGATGAAGCTGCCCAGCAGGAAAAGGGCTCCGCTCAGGAGGAACCAGGCGGCGCCCGGGCGGATCCAGCGGCATCCGGGCTCGCGGGAGACGCCGATGAAATAGCTTCCCGCCACAAGCGTCGCAATGCAGCAGCACAATGCAAGGATGGCCAGGGAAAGGGGGTTGTCGACTGGATAGTCGTAGTCGAGATAGCGCAGTGAAATCCAGCGGTTCAGCACCAGGACTCCCATTGCGATGCCCAGGCCGATTGTCGCGGCGGGCACGAAATACTTCACATACTGGCGGTTGGACCGGGTGGCCAGCTTCACGGCCTCGTCCGCGTCGCCGAATAGCTCCGTCGCCCCATGCTGGCGATGATACTCCGCCGCATCACGCTCCTCCTGCTTCTGGCGCCTCTCGAATATCACGCGGCCTGCGGCGAGAAGCCCCAGCAACGCCGTCATCGAAGCGGCTATGCACGCCGGAGTCATGGCCTTCGAATGGCCGTTGCTTATGAGAAATATGCCAATGACCAGCAGGAGAAGACCCCCTCCCGTCACGGCAAGTGCCAGATTTCTAGGACGGCAGCTTAGTTCTTTCATGGTATGGTTGGGTTATGTAGAGCGAGGCTTGTCGGCAACATTGCAAGGCAAGGAAGATGCGCGAGAAGAAATAAGAGGAATATACCACGTCCCGCGCAAAAACGCAGGGAATAATATAGACGCAACTCATACGATTCGCACCACACTACGAAAAGAGAAAACAACAATGGTTCCCCGCAGACCCCCAAAAAATGCGGAGGGGGCCGACGGAGGGTGAGGGGATGCCATTGAAACGGGCGCATCAGCTTGCCACGCGCCGGCGCCATCTCCTCATCCCCGGTTGGAGGTGCGTCTGTTTCCGGAGGCCAATGGCCTCCCTGGCCTAATCATCCGATTCCCTTCAGCCTTTCCTGGAACTCCTGTTCGAGTTTTTCCAGGGATGTGGACGCCTCTTCCCACTTCCAGGTTTCGTTTTCCGACTCCTGGTTGATTTCCGCGAGCCGCCTGTTCAGGGCGGCGAAGTCCGCCCCGTCCTTTTTCGACGGGTCGTTGAGCTGCTCGTATATCCTGTTCTGCTCCTCTTCCAGTGCGGAAATCTTCTCCTCGCATTCAGCCACGGCCTTTTCGTAGGGGCGTTTCAGCTTTCCGAAGGTCTGGCGGAGCTGTGACTCCGCGCGCTTTCGGTCGCGATAGTTTTGCTGTGGCGGCTCGGGCGCCGCCTTCGCGGCCGTCTTCTTCTGTGGCTGGGGTGCCTGACTTGCCGGAGGCTGGGCCTCCGTGCGCTTTTTCGCGGATTCCGGGTGCGCCAGCGCCTCGGCGGCTGCGCGTTCCTCTGCGAGCTTTTCGTGATAGTAGTCGTAGCCGCCGTAGTACTTTGTCACCTTTCCAGGCTCCATTGCGTAGATGCTGTTTGAGATTCCGCGCACGAATTCGATATCATGCGAGACCAGCGCAATAGTCCCCGGGTATTTTGAGAGCGCTTCCTGCAACGCCTCCCGCGCATGGATGTCCAGGTGCGTCGTTGGTTCGTCCAGAAGCAGGAAATTCAGTGGCTTCAGCAGGAGCCTTGCCAGTCCGAGCCGCACCTTTTCGCCTCCGGAGAGCACCTGCACCTTTTTGTCAAGCGCCTCGCCGTAGAATCCGAATGAGGCCATCATGTTGCGGATATCCGCCTCGCTGCGGTCGCTCGCGTAGGACTTTGCCGTCTCGTAGATTGTCGCCTCGGGGTCCATAGTCTCCGCATAGTCCTGGGACTGGTATCCCTGGAGGACATTGCTTCCCTGGAAGACGCGTCCATACGAGGGTTTGAACTTCCCCGCCATCAGCCGCAGAAGCGTAGTCTTTCCCATGCCGTTGAGTCCGACGACCGCGGCGTGTTCTCCCCGTTCCAGGCGGAGCGAGCAATGGGAGATTACATCGTGCGTCCCGTCGTAGGAGTATCCCACGTCCTCCATGCGGAGCACCTCGTCTCCGGAGCGCGGGGGTTCCGGGAGCCTGATTTTCGGCGCCTGGTCCACGATTGACTGGACTTCCACCTCCTCCAGCTTGTCAAGCTGCTTTTGGCGCGACTGCGCCTGGGCGGCCTTGGTCGCCTTGTACTTGAAGCGGTCGATGAAGCGTTCAAGCTGTTCCTTCTTCCGGTCGAGATTACGCTTCTGGGAGATAAGCTGTTCGTGCCTGGCAATCCTGGTCTCACGGTAGTACGCGTAGTTTCCGGGATAGCGTGTCACATGCCCGCCCATCACCTCGAGGGTGACATTTGTGAGCGTATTGAGCAGATACCTGTCGTGGGAGACCAGCAGCAGGGTTCCGCTATACCCCTTCAGATAGTCCGAGAGCCATTCCACGGCGGGGACGTCGAGGTAGTTTGTCGGTTCGTCCAGCACCAGGATGTCCGGCTGTGAGACCAGGATCCTGGCCAGTTCGGCGCGGATTTGCCAGCCTCCAGAGAAGCTGGTGAACGGGTCGTTGAACCGCGCCTCCTGGAATCCCAGTCCGGAGAGGGTTGCCTCCGCCCGGTTCCTGAGTTCGTATCCTCCGAGATGCTCGTATCGTGTCTGCAGGTCCCCCAGGCGCTTGAGCAGCCGCGCCTGCTCCTCCTCGCCACCACCCTGCCCTGACGAGAGACGCGCCTCGATTGAATCCAGCTCGTCGCTTATCGTATTGAGTTCGGGGAGGGCATCCTCCGTATATCCGATGAGGGACGCCCTGACCGCATGGGGGTTGAGCTGCTGCCTGACATAGCCGAAACGCTGGCTCGAAGGATAGTTGATTTCACCGTGGTCGGGAGTCTGGTGCCCCGCAAGCATCTCCAGCAAGGTGGACTTGCCGGCGCCATTGGGACCAACAAACCCGACACGCTCCCCGTCGTGAATCGCAAAGTTCGCGTCGGCTATCACGACCTGACGGCCAAAATTCTTGCTGACATTTACAAATTGTATCATGGCTTACTTGACCAGGTCGGCATACGCGCCGCCGACAAATCCCAGAAGCGCGTCAGGGGCGACCTCCACGTTGAGGCCAACATGCCCGCCGGATACGCATATCCTGTCGAAAAGCTGCGCGGTCTCGTCAATATAGGTGGGAAAATGCTTCTTCTGGCCAATGGGCGAGCAACCGCCGTGGACATAGCCCGTAAGGGGCAGCAGCTCCTTCTGGGGAAGCATCTCCACAAACTTCTGGCCACAGCACTTCGCGGCTTTCTTGAGGTCAAGCTCGCCGGTGGCGGGAATGACGAAGACGAAGTAGGTGCGGGGGACGGCACCCGTGGTGACAAGGGTCTTGAAGACCTGGTCCGCCGCGACGCCGATGCGACTGGCGCAGGTCATGGCGTCAAGCTTGCCGTCGGAGACATCGAACTCGTGCCAGACGAAGGGGATTCCCGCGCCTTCGAGAAGCCGCAGGACATTTGTCTTGATTGTCGGGGAGGACGATGGCACCTTGGTTGTCCTATGGAGTCTCCGGCGATTGTGCTGACTGGATGAACGCCCTGACGGCCTCGCAGTCGGAGAAGGGGTGTTTTACATGATTGATTTCCTGGTAGTCCTCGTGTCCCTTTCCGGCGACAAGGAGCCAGTCTCCGGGCCTGCATGCGGAAAGTGCCATGCGGATTGCCTGTGCGCGGTCGGGTTCTTCGCACCATTGGCATCCGGCTGGCATTCCGGAACGCACGTCCGCCAGGATTGCGAGGGGGTCCTCCGTCCTGGGATTGTCGCTGGTAATCCAGACGAAATCCGCCTTTGCGGCCGCCTGTGCCATCATGGGCCGTTTTCCCCTGTCCCGGTCGCCTCCGCATCCGAAGAGGATTCCGAGCCGTCCCGGGCACTCCTCGCGGAGGGCGTCGAGCGCGCAGGAGATTTCCTCCGGCGTATGCGCGTAGTCCACGAAGGCGACTGCGCCGTTGGGGCATTCGATTCTCTGTAGGCGTCCTGGCGCGCCGCCGGTCTTTGAAAGGACCTCCGCGACGACTTCGTCGGGGACTCCGAGGGCTCGTGCCAGCAATCCGGCGCATGTGGCATTGTACTGGTTGAATGCACCGGGGAGCGGAGTCTTCCATGGGCTTTCGGCATTGGCGAGGGAGAGTGGCACCACATGCCTGGAGCCCCGCAGTTCCTCGGCAAGCTCCCTGCCCGTGGAGTCGTCGACATTCACGACTGCGGTGGCGTTTGGCGCGAGGAATTCCGTGAAGAGCTTCTTCTTGGAATCGAGGTACGCCTCCATCGAACCGTGGTAGTCCAGATGGTCGCGGGAGAAATTCGTGAACGCGGCGGCGGAGAAGAGCGCGCTTCCAGAACGCTCCTGGTCAAGTGCCGCGCTGGAACACTCCATCACGACATATTCGACGCCGTTGGCGGCGAGCCTGGAGAAGAGCTCCTGCAATTCGAAGGGGGGCGGCGTCGTGCGGTCGGCGTGGAGTTCCTCACCATTTCCGAGGTCGTACACGACCGTGCCGATCATCCCCGTCCTGAAGCCTCCGGCACGCAGCAAATCCCGTGTCAGAAACGCTGTGGTCGTCTTTCCGCAGGTGCCCGTGATTCCGACAAGCTTCAGTCTCCTGGCGGGATAACCGGCCATCGCCTCGGCGATGCGCGAAATGGCATGATAACCAGTGCCTGGACGGACTCTCAGGACGGGGACAAAGGCCTCAGCATCCGGGTCGTCCGTCATAACCGCGTATGCGCCGCGTGCAATCGCGTCGTCAATGAATCGGTTTCCGTCTGTCTCGGCGCCATGGATTGCGCAGAAGAGGTCTCCCGGGCGCACCTTTCTGGAGTCGGATGTCGCCCCGTAGAGGGATGTGTTCTTCTCGGCGGGGAGGAGCGAAGCGCCGTATCCTTCAAGCAGGGAGGCCACCTCGCCCAGTGTCATCTTGGGCTCCATGGAAAACTCCTCCTACTCCTTTTCGGGCATTGGGTTTCCGAACTTGAGCGCACGGCGCTGCTTGCGGTTGAGCATCGGCGTGCCGTCGGGATTCAGGCGCGGCGCAGGGGCAGGAGCCGCCTTGCGCTTTTTCTCGGGCTTTCCCTCCTCGTGCCCGTTGCGCTTCTCACGGCGCTTGTAGTCGCGCCTCTCGCCGTCGCGGTCAAACCTATCATCACGGCGCTTGTAGTCGCGCCTCTCGCCGTCGCGGTCAAACCTATCCTCACGCCGCTTGTAGTCGCGCCTCTCGCCGTCGCGGTCGTAATGCCTTTCCCTTATAGGACGTTCCCCGCGGGACGCGCCTTCGCCATCATTGTCAAAGCGCCTGTCGCGCTTCCTCTCCGAATAGGGCTTTCTCCTGCGTGGCGGCCGTGATTCGTCCTGGCCGGCCTCCTCGCCCTCGCGCTCCTCCAGGAAGAGGGCGCGCTGTGCATAGCGGCTGCGGTTGCGATAGCTTCGCTGATTGGCGAGGCGCTCCAGGCGTTCAGCCGAGACGCCGATGTTCTCTGGCCCCTGGTCGGCAGTCAAGGCAAGCTGGCGCGAGACCATCTTCGTGAAGAGGACGGCAGGGTCCTGGTCCTGGGAGGCAATCATCTCCTGGATGCGGGCATAGAGCTCGGTGTCAAGCGAGGCCGCGAAGAGATTCGCCAGGAGCTTCTCAAGTCGCTGGCGGTTAACCTCGTCCCGGCTTGGGATGCGCCCGCGGGAGAGCTTTGCCCCGACCGAGCGCCGGATTGCCTCCAGCTGCCGCAGCTCCCTGGGCGTCACAAGTGTAATCGCCTTGCCAGTCTTGCCTGCGCGCCCCGTGCGCCCGATGCGGTGCACGTAGGAACGGCTGTCAAAGGGAAGGTGGTAGTTGAAGACATGGGAGACATTCTCCACGTCAAGCCCACGCGCGGCGACATCCGTCGCGACGAGGATGTCGAAGTCTCCCCGCCGGAATGCCGCCATGACCCTGGAGCGTGCGGCCTGTTCCATGTCTCCATGGAGGCAGTTCACATTGTATCCGCGGCCTCCCAGCAGGATGTTGAGGGAGTCGGCCTCCTCGCGGGTGCGGCAGAAGATGATTGCCTTCGACACATCCTCCGACTCGATGAGGCGGATGGTCGCATTGGTGCGCTCATGCTCCTCGATGACAAAGTAGCTCTGCTCAATGTCGTTGTTCGCGCTCTCCGGCTGCTCGGTCTCCAGTTTCAGCGGGTCGTGGAGAATGTCGCGGGCAAGCGCCTCGACCTGCTTCGGCATGGTCGCCGAAAAGAGCATCGTCTGGTGCGGGGCGGGAAAGTGCTGGAAGATCTTCTTCACGTCGTCGATGAATCCCATGTCCAGCATTTCGTCCGCCTCGTCCACGACGATGACGGCGGGGTTTGCATCGTTGAAGTGGCCTGACTCCATAAGGTCGATAAGGCGTCCGGGAGTCGCGACGAGGATGTTGACTCCGCGGGCAAGGAGTTCCTCCTGGCGGCGATAGGACTGGCCGCCGGTGAATGCGGCCGGCTTCAGCCCGGTGTAGTGCCCGAGCTTGTAGAGTTCGCTGGAAACCTGCGCCGCAAGCTCCCGCGTCGGGGTAAGCACAAGCATCTGAAGCCCGGGAATGTCCTTGATGCGCTCCATGGACGGCAGGCCGAAGGCGGTCGTCTTCCCGGTGCCAGTCAAGGCCTGCCCAAGAAGGTCACGCCCCTTCAACGCCTCGGGAATCGCCTTCAGCTGAATCGGAGTCGGCTCGCGGAAACCCGCCTCGCGGACACCCTGCATGAGCTCGTCACACAGGCCAAAGCAAAGAAAACCAGCGCCAGGCTCAAGCTCCGACTCGGGGGCAGGCAGGCCAATCTCCGCGTTTTCGCGATTGTCGTCAATACGTTCTTCCATAAAAAAGGGATAAATGATTGTTCTAAAATGCCAGTAAAAGACGGAAAGTAGGTACTATAAGCCAGAAACCACGCAAAACTAGCCAGAAATGGACAATTTATGACATCTTTTCATTCAGTCTTGACGCGAATTCTTCGGCATACCTTTCCATATAATGTTCGTTGAAAGCGGAGGAATGGGGTGTAATCCAGAGATTCCTGCACCTTCTCATCGGGGAGCAACCTGGTAGTGGCTCCGTTGCCGTGACGTCCAGCGCGGCTCCGGCGAGCCTTCCCGATTCGAGGGCCTTGACCAGCGCGTCTTCGTCGATTGCATTTCCGCGTCCGATGTTCGTGACGGTTGCGTGTTCTGGGAGGAGCCCGATTCTCCGTGCATCAAGGAACCTGTCGGTTTCCCGTGTTCTGGGCAGAACGAGCAGCAGGTGGTCTGTATCTGGCAGGAGTCTGTCGATTTCCTCGGTTGTATGGCACCCGTCTTCACTTGTGAAGTAATCCGGCGCTTCATGGAGTTGCCTGGAAACGCCCCGTATTTTTGCGTCGAATGCCTTCAGGAGGCGTCCGCACTCCCGCCCGATCTTTCCGAATCCGCAGATTGTGACCGTGCTTTCCCGGAGTGGCTGTGCAATTGAGTCGATTTCGTGGCGTGGCCATGGATTGTCTGCGTATGTGGTGACTGCCGGGAGGATGCCCCTCGCCATGCCGAGAATCATTCCAACGGCGGTTTCCGCCATGAACTCGCCATGGAATGCGCCGTTCCAGTGGTCGACGCCCTCCGGCCATTGAACCGAAAAATAGTCCTCGCCCGCCGCAGGGGTTGAGACAAGGCGCAGCCTGGGAGCCAGCGAAAACCACTCCTGTCTGAAAACCCAGGTCAACACAATGTCCGCCCCGGGAAGGGACGCCAGGAACTCCGGCTCGTCATGGCAGTTGACAATGTGCGCATCCACGTCCAGCAGGGACTCCAGGAGCGATGCGTCCCCGTCGGTCATGGTAAGGGTCCTGATGCCAGGGGAAACCAAGTAGGAGACAATGTTCATGGTTTGCAGAAATCCTCTTCAGGCACTTGATTGAATCTTTCCTCGGGAAAATATAAGGTTCCGACACAGACTCTCCGCCGAAGGGCAAAACCATCCGTGTATTTATAGATGCAAATCCCCGTCTGGGCGGAACTTGCGTCTCGCCGTCCAGGCGGGGATTGCCATCTATGGGGTTGTGTGTCGGAATTCAGGGAACTATGCGTTCTTCTGGAATTCCTTCATGATCTCGACGAGCCTGCGGACCCCTTCGAGCGGGACTGCGTTGTAAATGGACGCGCGGCATCCGCCGACCTTGCGGTGTCCCTTGAGCCCCACCAGGCCGTTGGACTTTGCGAATGCGATGAACGCCTTCTCCTGCTCTTCGGTGGGGAGCCTGAAGCAGACGTTCATCTTGCTGCGGGTGGCAGGCGCGGCCGTGGCGCGGTAGAAGCCCGAGTTGTCGATGAAGTCATAGAGTTCCTTCGCCTTCTGGTCGTTGGCCTGCTCGATTGCCTCAAGGCCGCCCTGCTCGATGACCCAGTCGGTGACGAGGCGGTTGATGTAGATGGAGAAGGTGGGAGGCGTGTTGAAGAGGCTCTTGCTGTCGATGTGAGTGGTGTACCGCAGCATCGTGGGGATGTTCTTCGGGCAGCGTTCCGCCAAATCCTTGCGGATGATGACGAGCGTCAGTCCCGCAGGGCCGATATTCTTCTGTGCGCCGGCGAAGATCAAACCGAACTTCTTGACATCGATGCGCTTGCTGAGGATGTCGGAGGACATGTCAGCCACGAGGGGCACGTCGCCAGTCTCGGGGAAGAAGGGATATTCGGTTCCGTAGATGGTGTTGTTGGAGCAGATTCCGAAATACGCCAGGTCGGGATTGACCTTCCAGTCGGCGATGCCGCGTATTTCGTTGTAGTTGGTGTCGGCGCCGTCGAAGACAACCTCCTTGTCAAGCCCAAGGATGTCAAGCTCCTTGATTGCCTTGTGAGCCCAGACGCCCGTGTCGGCGTAGCCAATCTTCTTTCCGGGGACCTGGAGGTTCATCGGAACCATGGCGAACTGGAGGGAAGCCCCGCCCTGCAGGAAAAGGACGGCGTATTCCTCGGGGATGCCGAGAAGAGTGCGCAGGTTTGCCTCGGCGGCGTTGATGACTTCGTCAAATGGAGCCGCACGATGGGACTCCTCGATGATGCTGTAGCCGCAGCCCTTGTAGTCCGCAAATTCGGACTGGGCCTTGAGGATGACGGGACGCGGCAACGCCGCAGGACCTGCATTGAAGTTGTAAACCTGCATGATGTCTGTTTTTCCTTTTTTCCGACGGACTTCCGGTCTTAATTCCGAGGACGGCGCCCTGCCGCCCAACAGCATTTGATTTCGTCTACCTCGTCCGTCAAGTCCGCGTAATATAGTTTCTGCGGCGTGGACCACCCTGCGCCGGCGCATGATTCCCATCCTCTCGAAGCCTGAAGGGGGCAAGGCCGCAGGAGTGCCTTGCCTGTGCAGGGAGCCCCGGCGAAGGCTATTTCATGCTCCTCGCCATCCTGCCCATCCAGGCGGTGAAGGTGCTGACGTCCACATGCCCGTCGCAGATTTCCTCGACCCTGGCCGCCAGGCCGTTGTCGTTTGTGACAAGCCAGTAGAGCGACTCGTCCCCCTCTCCGCCGGCAGGAGCCTCCGCGGCCTTTGCCAGGCTGCGCACGATCCAATTGTCCGCATTCTGTGACACCGTGGCTTTTTTTGTGAAGACCACGGTGTAGTGTTCGTTCTTTGGCTCGACGGAGTCGGTGGCCAGGTCGCCGTCGAAGACCAGGGTGATCTTCTTGAAGAACTTGGCGACCCTGCCGCATCTTTCGATGAACTCGCTCCTTGTAGCCTGGAAGCCCCCTGGGGCCTTTTCGCGGATGCTCATCTCCGGATCGAGCTTGATGACATTGTATCCGTCGATGAAGAGTTCCACATCCTTGAGGACATCCAGGTGGTTGCCGACGCGGTATATCTTCTTCATCCTGGCCGCGACGGGGACAAGTTCGTCAAGGGTCTTGAGTTCACTCGCCTTCCTGGCAGCCTCAAGCGCCCTCGTGACAAGGTGGCGCCTGCCCTCGATCACCTTCAGAATCTCCTTGCGCTCGCCGCTCGAGAAGATTCCTCGCCCAAGCCCCGTGTCCAGAAGGGACTCCGCCTCCTTGAGCGCGTCAAGTGTGGAGGCATCGCCCTTCGGAAGCTCCTTCAGATAGCTGACAACCCGGGGAAGGACCCCCGCCAGCGTGTTCTCGCCCTCGTCCACATCGCCGCGCAGGCGCTTGCGAACCTCCTCCAGGCGTGACTCCAGCTCGTGTTCAAGGTCGCTCATTCCAGGCTCCAGCTGGAGGGAATTCTCGATTGCCTCCGTGACTCGAGTAAGCATCTGGTCGAGATTCCGCGCCTCGTTCTGGAGGCTCTGCCTAGTGCCGTACTTCTTGTCCACATCCCGTTGTCTGGCGAGCATCTTGTCCACCCTGGCCCTCAGGTTGGCGTTGTCATCGTGGAGCTGGCTGGTAAACTCCAGCTGGTCGGGGTGGACTCCCAGGGCCTTCGCATAGAAGGAGGTCATCTGGTCGGCCTGCTCCGCCTCGAACTTGTCGCGCAGTTCGTCAATGGCCGCGTTGAAGTCCTTCCCCACATCGTCAATCTGCTTCCTGAGCGTGTCAACCTGCTCCCTGGCGGCGCGAAGCTCCTTTTCGTGGACAAGCCTCTGGGTCTTCATCTCCTTCTTGAGCGTGCTGTTCTCCTGGGAGAGAGTCCCGTTCCGGCGCCGCGCATCCTTCAGCTCCTCCTTTACGCGCTCCAGCGAAACCTGCTCCTGCGTGGGATATTTCCGGGGCGGAGCCTCCTGCGCCTGAGGCGCATCATTCTGCGGGGCCTCGGAAGGGGTTCCTTCATCCTTCGGTGTCTTGGATTGGCTCAATTCATCAAAGACCCACTCCGTGGACATCTGTGCGATTGCGTCAGCAAGAGGCGCCTGGTCTTTTGACGCCAGGGCGGCCTCCCCATGGAGGGTGGGCTCCGCCTTGACCTCCGCGGCGGGTGCGTCCTCCGGCTTCCCTGCGAGCCTTCCCGTATTCCAGAAGGAGGGCGCATATTTCAGAAGCAGCGTCCCGAGCCGGTCCAGGCGCGGATGGAGGCTGTCCCTGTAAAAGGAGAGTGCGACGCGGCGCGGCTCGTCCGTCTCGGCGAGCTTGGTCCGCCACTCCTCCTCCATCACCTTGTAGTCGACGGGGCTCTTGAATACTTCGTTCCGCACAAGCTCGTCCTTGCGGAGAATGGTGGAAATCTTGTCCAGGAAGGAGACCGCAAGGTCGGGACGCCTGTTGAAGGTGCCAAGTATCCTGCGTTTGGTGGTGTCCTTCCGGAAATTCCTCTCGCTGATGGAAAAACCGCCTCGGGTGAGGGCGTGCTTGAGCTCCGGAGAAGCTGTAAGGGTGAGCAGAAAAACCCTCCCTGGAATCTCCCGAAGAATCCAGTTCAGGGCCTCCTGGCAAAATTTGCTGTCCATGTTCGGTGTATGAAAAAGAATTGAAATCTGACGAGGTCGGCAGGAAGGAAGCTTGCCGCCCGTTCCTGCCGGGAAAAATAGAGGCGTGTCGGCGCATCTGGGGCGCCCTGGCCTGGGGCGTGGGCGCGCAAATGCGCGAATGCACAACATAACTACTTCAATACAAAGGAGTTACACAAAACGGCAGCCGCCTGGCCGCCTACATTACAGCAGTGGTATGTCGTGTTCCGCGCACCGGCGGATCATCGAGTCTGGCCAGATGCTGCTTTGGATTTCCCCGATATGCGCCTTGTGCAGCAGGAGCATGCAGAGCCTGCTCTGGCCAATTCCGCCGCCCATTGTAAGAGGCAGCCTGGAATTGATTAGTTCCTGATGGAAGCGCAATTTTGCGCGTTCTTCCTTTCCCGCGATCTTGAGCTGTCTCAGCAGCGCCTGGACATCCACACGGATTCCCATCGAGGAGATTTCGAAGGAACGTTCCAGGACTGGGTTCCAGACGAGTATGTCCCCGTTGAGCCCCTTGTGCCCCGGGGAGCTCTCCGTGGTCCAGTCGTCATAGTCAGGGGCCCGTCCGTCATGCGGCTTCCCGCTCAACGGGAGCGCGCCGCCGATTCCGATGAGGAAGACTGCGCCCTCCTGCCGGCAGACCAGGTCCTCCCGTTCCTTCGGTGTCAGCTCCGGGTGTTCCCGTTCCAAATCCTCGGTGAAATGGAACTTGATTTCCTCCGGCAGGAATGGCTTGAGGACCGGGTAGTCCCGGCAGAGGTAGTCCTCGGTCCTGCGCAGCGCGTAGTAGATTCTGCGCACGGTGTCCTTGAGGGTGTCGAGATTCCGTTCCTCCTGGGAAATCACCTTCTCCCAGTCCCACTGGTCGACGTAGAGGGAGTGGATGTTGTCGAGTTCCTCGTCAGGCCGGATTGCATTCATGTCAGTGTAGATGCCCCGGCCGGACGCGGTCTTCATGGAGGCGAGCTTCATGCGCTTCCACTTGGCGAGTGAGTGGACGATCTCCGCGCGGGCGCCTCCGTCGTCCTTGATTGGGAAGGAGACTGGCTTTTCGACTCCGTTCAGGTCGTCGTTGATTCCCGTCCCCGAGAGGACGAAGAGCGGCGCCGTCACACGCTGGAGCTTCAATTCGAAGGCCAGGTTGTTCTGGAAGGCCTCCTTGATCTTCCGGATGGCAACCTCGGTGGCCAGTTCGTCCAGAAGCGGATGGTATCCTTCAGGCAAAAGAAGATTAAGTGACATTGTCCTGGGAAGTTTGCTTTGCCGGATGCATTCCGGGGCGGTGCGCCGCCATGGCTGCCGGGTGGTTCAGAACGCATGTTCCGCGCAGGCGGAACCGTACGGAGACCTGGGCTGCCATGCCCTGCGCCCTGCCCTTTCATGCATGGGCGTTGTGGATGGAGACCGCGGCGAGGGATTCGACCGCGGGAAAATGTCGTCGCCAAAGAAGGGGGACGGTCGATTAATATGCTCCCGCTGCGCCCGTCCCGCCACGAATGGCGCATCTTTTTGGCGGATGCGGCAGTGTCAGTTCGGATACGCCACGTCCTCGCCCTGCCAGGAGCGGAAGACAGGCGCCCCGTTTGCGTCATGCCCATCGGCCTTCTCGGGCTGGAGCCGTATCTTGCCCTTGCCGCCAGGCAGGTCCAGGGCGAAGGCGGGAAGCGCCAGCCCGGAAATCCTCCCCCTGAGGCTGTCCATGATCCTCAGGCCGGCGTCAATCCCCGTGCGGAAGTGCATGGCGCCCTCGATGGGGTCGCCGTGGAAGAGGTAGTATGGCTTGATGCGGTATTTCAGAAGCGAGGTGAAGAGACGGCCGAGGACGTCCGCGTCGTCGTTGACTCCCTTGAGGAGGACGCTTTGGTTGACCATGCAGACGCCCGCCCGGTTGAGGATGTCGGTTGCGGCCGAGACCTCGCGGGTGAGCTCCGACGGATGGTTGAAGTGGCATGCGAGCCAGGCGGGCTTGCCGCTGTTGAGGAGCGCGGCAAGGCGCGGCGTAATCCTCTGGGGAAGCACGCAGGGCACCCTGCTCCCAAAGCGAAGTATCTCGATTGAATCCACAGAGGAAAGCGCCTGGATGACAAGCGACAGGTTATCCTCGGGAAGCATGAGGGGGTCGCCGCCTGAAACAAGGACCTCCCGCACCTCGTGGTGGGAATTCAAGTAGTCGGTGACCTGCGAAAGGTCCCGTTCAGTGAGAAGCGGAAGGTTCTTCGCCCAGTCACGCTTCCTCATGCAATGGCGGCAGTGCATTGCGCAGATGTTGCCCGTCACAAGCAAGGCGCGATCCGTATAGCGGTGGACCAGGCGAGGCACGGGGGAGGTGGATTCCTCGGCCAGGGCGTCGGGGTCGCCGCCACACTGGCAGTCAATCTCGGCGTCAAGGGGAATGCACTGCCTGAGTATCGGGTCGCAAAGGGAGGCGGACGTAGCCAGGGAAAGGTAATAGGGCGTCACAAAAAG
>URJM01000007.1 GCA_900548225.1 uncultured bacterium | reverse complement strand
ACGAGAACTGGTTCTACCATGCAACAAGAAGAGAAGTCCCTTATTTGATGTCCTGAAAATTTTTAGAGATTTTTGGTCGGCTAACGTATTGGCCTCCCTTGCAAAAGGGGACCAATACACAAGATTGGCAGTCCGCGCCACATGGCAGCGTGCCGCCTCAATGATCTCCGCAATGCGCGTGTAAAGCGATGTATTCAATTCTTTCGTGATTTCCGTGCTCATTTACCCTGCTCCTATCATGGGTGCGACAATTTTGGACGCGGTGCGTCAAAAAAACATAACCGCTTTTTCTGCAACATAATACTTCTACCTCCGACACATCGATTTCTCCGGACATCAACTTCGGCAACGGGCTGTCACGTAGAGTTGAAAGACGGTTGGGTTCAGCAGCGCAATCTAGCATGTGTTACATGTTATTCAGCTAGAATAAAACAAGTTATGATTTAATCAGCAGACACTAATTATTCAGAAACCGCGAAATACACGAAACACACGAAATATGGATATTCAGAGTGACCCCGCTTCATTGACAAAATGATATTCGTGGTTCTTTCCCCCGGTCGCGCTCCAGCGCGCCATCCACGCACTGCCTTCTTCTCCCTCTTCCCTCCTCTCTACTCAATGGACACACGGCGGAATTGCCGTGGGGGTGCGCTCCAGCGCGCCATCCACGCACTCCCCTCTCCTCCCTCCTCCCTCCTCTCTACTCAATGGACACACGGCGGAATCGCCGTGGGGGCGCGCTCCAGCGCGCCATCCACGCACTTCCCTCTTCTCCCTCCTCCCTCCTCCCTACCCCCATATACAAACCCCGCGGGGTGGAGTGTATCCACAACCCGCGGGGTTGCTGTCTGTCAATGATTGTGACAGACAGGGGAGTTAGTTGTAGTCTTCGTGTGTGAGAGCCCTCTGGAAGAGGTCGGTGACATCCTTTTCAGGCGCCTTGGTGGAGAGGGTGGCAATCACCGACGCGATGAGGCTGGCCGCGAAGCCGGGGAGAATCTCGTAGATGCCGGTGGAGGAGAGGCAGAAGAGCCAGATGATGTCGACGGCGGCTCCGACGCAGATTCCCGTGACGGCTCCTGCAAAGTTGAAGCGGCGCCAGAAGAGGCTCAGGAGAATCGCAGGTCCAAAGGAGGAGCCAAAGACACTCCAGGCGTTGGAGACCAGCGACATGATGCTGCCGGTCCTCGGGTCGGAGGCCAGAAGCAGCGCAGCCAGGGCGACAATCAGGACGAGAAGACGGCCAACCCAGAGGAGTTCGGCGTCGTTCGCCTTGTCCTCGCGCAGTGCGGGCTTGTAGACGTCGCACGAGAATGAGGAGGACGCGGCCAGCAGCTGGCTGTCTGCCGTGCTCATTGCGGCTGCGAGGACTGCCGAGAGGAGGATTCCGGAGATGAGGGCCGGGAAGATTGTGCGTACCATCTGGATGAAGATCAGCTCGCCGGAGACCGTGCTCTCGGAGTAGCCAATGCAGTGGCGGCCGACAATTCCAATGAGAGCCGCGAAGAAGACGACTAGGACGGTCCAGGAGATGCCGATGACGGAGGACTTCCTGAGTTCCTTGTGGCTCTTGATTCCCATGAATCGGACGATGATGTGGGGCATTCCGAAATATCCAAGGCCCCAGCCAAGGCCGGAGATGATTGTCTTCCAGTCGCTGAATCCATTCCAGAAGGGTGCCAGGGCAGGGGAGTCGCTGACGGGTTCCAGTGCGGATGCGGCGAAGATTGGCACGAGGAAGAGTGCGCCCAGGATGAGGAGCCCCTGGAAGAAGTCAGTCCAGCAGACGGCCGAGTATCCGCCCAGGAAGGTGTATCCTACAATCACGACTGCCCCGAGGTACATCGCGTTCTTGGGGTCCATGTTGGTGACGGTATGGAAGAGGTTTCCGCACGCCTTGATGCTGGCCGCGGAGTAGACGGTGTACGCAATCAGGAAGACCAGTGCCGAGATCACGCGGAGCGCCTTCGACTTGACCATGAAACGGTTGGTGAGGAACTGGGGAACGGTGATGGCGTCGCCGTATGCGATGGTGAACTTTCTCAGGCGCGGCGCCTCGAAGATCCAGCTGAGGGTGTATCCGACGGCAAGTCCGACTGGAATCCAGAGCTGTCCCATTCCCTGTGCGTAAATCGCGGTGGGCAGTCCCATGAGAACCCAGGCGCTCATGTCGGATGCGCCGGCGGAGAGTCCCGAAACCCAGGCACCCATCTTGCGGTCGCCAAGGAAGTATGTCTTTTCGCCGCCATTGCGGTCGCGCAGGAAGAAATAGATGCCAATTGCCAGCATGAACAACAGGTAGGCGATGAATACCGAAACTTCCTGGAATTCACGTGTGAATAGAGTGGAGCAGCCCTCTGCGGCGGCGGTGCATGTGGAGGCAAGTGCGGAGGCGGATTCGTCCATGACTGATGATTCGGGTTGATTGTAAAGGCGCGGGAATTGTGCCGCTCTCCAAAAAAACATGACAGGGGAAAGGGCGCGGAAAATCTTGAAATCTAACCCCTTAAAAGAAATTTACTAGCAAATCCACGGGAAAGTGCGTGACCCCGCATCCCCAGATGAGGGAGATGCACCCTCTCCAAATATGGCACGGGGGGGAGGCAGCCGTGCCAGGTCGTCATCCAAAAATTAAGTGGTATGCCGTGTTGTTTTTCGTTCCTATACGGCTGGCGGAATGAGGGTATATTGGCACCCAGCGACGTTGACGGGGGCATTGTCTGCCGTTTCGACATGCCGGTGCGGAGAGTCGGGAATGCTTCCTTAGCCATTATAACCAAGTAACCAGGAGAGTCGAAGGATGAGATTTCGCATTGTTTGGAGTGCGCCTTGCGGGGCGGGGCAGTTGTCCCTTCGTGGCGGCGAATTCGTCGGCCCGTCGGAGATCCCTTCGGATGCCGTTGAATTTGTTGCCGAGGTCCGTGGTGAAAATGTCTCCCCGGGGGATTGCCCGACACTGGTGCGTGTGCTGCGGGGGAAATGGCCGTTCACCTTCTTCCTCCGCGACATTGTGAATGCATCCCCGCTGTGGTATCCGCTGGCAGGATGCGCGGTGACGCGTGCGGACGACCTGCGTTCCTACGGGGAAATCGTCTCCGGCATCAAGGCGCAGGGGTTGCAGACGGATGCGGAGCGCATGTGTTCCGAGCCCGAGGAGTCCTACGATGCCGCCTGCCGTCGCAGTGTCAAGGACCAGGATGTGCCCGTCTGGCTTGGCGTGGCGCGGGACGCGCGGTTCTTCCGCGTCAACCGGCATATCTATGAAAATCTGGGAAGCTGGGGCGAAATCACCATCTGGAACCACTCCGTTGCACGGGATTATCCTGACAGCAGCGATGGCATGCGGCTGATATTCGAGGTGGGGCCCGGCTCCCACGGATGCCATTATGTCACCCGCCGCCTCCATGAGGGGACGTTGCCGATTCTGCATGTCACCCAGAACGAGCAGACCATCGACTACGAGATGACCTTCTTCGCAACGAGGGAGTCCAGGCCGCTCTCGGCGCGGGATGTCTCCGTCGGCGGAAGCGACCCCATCGCCGCATACGCGGGAATGTGCGGCGCAAACATCAGGCCGGAGGAGAAGGCTGCGCTGGGGGCGCCGGCTGGACAACTTTCCCTGGGAGACGAGGAGGACGCCATGGTCCTGTGGCTCCATGTGGAGGCGGTGAACCGCACCCCCGTCCCCGCCTACGCATTCTTCCGCGTGCCCCATCTGGCGCGTGAGAACCGACAGCTGGAGAATGGACTGCTCCATTACGGGGACGAGGGCGGCGTGATTTGCGCCAGTACGCTGGATGGCAAGCCTACGCCACAACGTGAAATGGCTGTGCTGGTTCCCGGCAACGGGCGCGTGAAATGCGACTGGCGCATCTTCCATTCCCTGGTTCCAGCCACGCGGGCGGCGGCAATGCTGGAATCCTCCTACGAGGAGCATCTGGCCGGCGCGGTGGAATACTGGCACGCAATGGCCGCGCAGGGCGCGAGGATTGCCGTCCCGGAAACGGGCATCCAGGAACGCATCGACGCGGGAATCCTGCATCTGGAGCTGAATACGCTGGGCAGGGCCGGCGGCGACGGACCGCTCCTGGCGGCCGCAGGTGTCTACGCGCCAATCGGCACCGAGTCGTCTCCCATCATCCAATATATGGACTCCATGGGGCGCCACAAGACGGCCGCCCGATCCATCCAGTGGTTCCTGGACAGGCAGGACGAGAATGGCTACATCAACAGCTACGCCGACTACGAGAGCGAGACGGGGCCCGTCCTCTGGTGCGTCGCGGAGCACTACCGGCTGACCCGCGACCGCGCATGGCTCCTGAAGGTCCTGCCACAGGTGGAGAAGTCCGCACGATTCCTCCTCGCCCAGCGGGAAGAGGCCAAGAAGACCTCGGGTGGGCTTGTGGCGGGAAAGTCCTCGGATCCAGAGGACAAGACCCCCGCGTTCTTCCTGAATGCCGGAGTCTACCTCGGCATCGCGGGATTGGCGGAGGCACTGGAGGATGTCGACCCGGACTTCGCGAAGGTCCTGGCGGCAGAGGCGGCTGACTACAGCAGGGACATCCGCAGGGGATTGGAGCAATCCGCCATGGAGTCGCCGCTGACGCCGTTGCTCGACGGCAGCTGGACGCCCGCCTTGGGCCCCTGGCCAGGCATCAACGGAAATGTCGCATACCACGCCGATGGCGGCGAGTGGTTCAGCCACGGAACCATCATGGGGCGCCTGGACAGCGGAGGCATGGCGCTCTTCCTTTCAGACGCACTGCCAGCGGAAGACCCGCTGATGGAGCTGGTCCTCAAGAGCCACCAGCACCCGCAGTTCCACGAGAATGCGGGACTCTCACAGCCATACTACTTCCGGCACGACATCGCACACCTCAAGCGCGGCGAGACGAAGCTCTTCCTGAAGTGCTTCTACAACCAGCTCGTTTCAATGCAGGACCGCCAGAGCTACACCTTCTGGGAACACTACTTCGAGGTCAGCAGCCACAAGACCCACGAGGAGGGGTGGTTCCTTATGCAGTGCCGGTGGATGCTCGCCCTGGAGGAGCAGGATGGAATCACGTTCCTGAAGGGCATCCCACGCAAGTGGCTCGAACCGGGCAAGGAGATTCGACTGGAAAACCTGGCGACATACTACGGCAAGGCAAGCCTGGTTGTCAGGAGCAGGGAGGACGGCATTGACGGACATGTCACGCTGGAACGCCCTGCGGATAATGTCCGCGTAAGAGTGCCCCATTGGGCGGGAATGCGCCCGTCACACGTCAAGGGCGGAATCTACGACCCAGATACCGAAACCCTTGCGGCCACCACAGCCGAATTCCACCTGGAATTCTAGAAAAACGGGGAGGAGTGTTCTCTCGCCTGCATTCGCGCACTTTTCTTTTATATGATTGTGTCGGTTTTGCGGGTGAGGGCGTATATTAACGCGATTTTCACAGTCGCGGCGGTGTGTGCCTCCGCCCCGTTTGTTTCGTACGATACTGCGTTGCATAGAGATAGATAAGAGACAAAAGGAGATTCAGATCATGAGGAAATTTTATTCGTTTCTAGTGATTTCGCTGGTAATGTCTTCCTTCGTCGTCCAGGCCGCCTCGCCGGTTGTCGCGAGTCTTTGGGACGATCCGGCCTGCCGCTATCCTTCGGAGGTTTGCGACCTTGCGGGGCTTCGTCTTGGTGTCTACAGCAGAGTCAACGAGAATACGGGATTGACGCTGGGGATTGCGAACTTTGCGGAGGGCGAGTCCCGTGGTGTCGAGCTTGGCGTTGCGAACTTTGACGCGGCTGGCTTCAAGGGTTTGCAGCTGGGCATCTTCCAGGAGGTGAAGGGTGTTTTCCACGGTCTTCAGGCTGGCTGGTTCAGCATTGTCCGCAACGACTTCTACGGCCTTCAGTTTGGCGTTGTCGCCTTTGACCGCGGCACCTTCTACGGTCTTCAGACTGGATTCATCACTGCCGCGGACGCGGTTTACGGCGCCGAGGTCGGCCTTGCGAACTTCACATACGGCGTGAAGGGCCTTCAACTGGGCTTTGGCGGCTATGCCGAGCGTGTCGTCGGCGCCCAGATTGGCCTCATCGTGAATGTCTCCAAGGATGTGACCGGCTTCCAGCTTGGCATTGCCAACTACGCCGAGAAGTTCTGCGGCGCCCAGGTTGGCATCGCCAACTGCTCCATGGAGTTCACCGGCGCCCAGGTTGGCCTGGTGAACTACTCCAAGGCGGTCAACGGCACGCAGGTCGGCCTCTTCAACTTCACCGAGAAGATGGACGGCCTCCAGGTCGGACTTGTCAACTACATCAAGGACGCCAAGTTCACCGTCCTCCCCATCGTCAACTTCTGCTTCTAATGTTTTGCTCCGCATGGCACACGAAAGGCCGCCAGGCAACACAGCCAGGCGGCCTTCTCTCTATATATGAGAGGCGTCGCGGAGTAACAAACGCTTTTTTGCGCACAGGATGCGCATGCCTTCGAAAGGAATCCCAGCCCACACACTTTGGCCTCCTGCGGTGAGAGACCCGCTCCCCTGCGAATATCTTCAGGAATGGAAACGACAGCCCTAATGCCAATGCACTGCAGCGAAGGAATCTCGCTGTACCGCCTTCCCTCCGAATCCAAGATCGAGAACTGCATCGCCTCCACTCCCGAGACGCGTTCCATCTGCAACGACCCAGGCGTCGCAGGATGCGAATACACGAGACGTCTTTGCCACGCATGCCGCAAGGTGCTTGAACTTAGTCCGATCGCGCTCAACGAAAAGGAGACCGTAGTCGTCAACATCCTCCGTGGCGGATTGAACTACGGGTTGCGGGACGCGCTGGCCGACGCCTACGGCTGGAACACCCACACGACCTGCTTCATCAGTGCGCAGCGTGCAAGGAACTCCGCCGACTCCGAGGACTGGCACATCACCGAGAACGACTACGCGAAGGTCTACTTCCCGGAGGTTGCGAGCCTTGTGATTGGCGACGTCGTCGCCACCGGCACCAGCCTGCGCTATGCGCTCCAGGAGCTTCTTCGCAGCGCCCTTGAGCAGCGCGTGCGCCTCCGTTCGATTCTCTTCTTCACCTTTGGCGGGTCGAAGGCCTCCGACATCCTCGAGGACATTGACAGGCAGTGCCGGGAGCTCTTCCCCGGCTACGAGAAGACCGTGCTTGTCTTCTTCGAGGGGTGTTTCACCTGCGCCGAGGTCAGCACCCCGCTCTCCGTGCGGCTGACAGGGACCGATCTGCTTCGCTGGCACGCCACGATGGCCCCCGAATTCGTCGAGTCCCAGTACTCCGACCCGGCGTATCCGCTGGAGAGATGCACAATCTACGATGCGGGTTCCCGTGCCTTCTGGCTGAAGGACTACGTGGAGGACGTCATCGGCTACTGGCGTCAGAACCTCCAGTTCGCCGAACACGGGATGACCTTCCGCCAGCTTCTGGAGGAGCGCTTCCCGTCGCTGGATCCCGACAGGTTCCCTGCCGACACCGACTTGAAGAAGCTGGCCGTCCGACAAATCGAGATGATGGAGAGGATGCTCTGACCATCCTGCCTCCACAAAGGAATCCGGGATTATCGTCTCGGATTTTTCATGTCGTGAAATCGACAGTGGAGTGCCGTGCGGTCGCCCGTCTTCCCTAGTTGCCTTTCCCTTTTTTCCCCGATTCTGAGTTTTAATTCTTCCCCACCCCGAACCAAACCCCAAAAATTAAGGAACATCTATTATGTCCTCAAACGTCAAGAACAGTGGCGACTTTGAACAAGGTTCAGTGAACCAGGAGAGCCGTCGCGGTTTCATGTCCATGCTAGTGGTTATGCTGGGCTTCACCTTCTTCTCCGCGTCGATGTTCGCTGGCGGAGCCCTTGGTGCCGGCATGTCCTTCAGCGGCTTCCTCTGGGCCGTCATGGCCGGCAACCTGATTCTTGGCGCATATTGCGGAACCCTGGCGTACATTGCGGCCCGCACGGGGGACTCGATTCACATTCTGGCCCGCTACTCCTTTGGCAGGCGCGGCTCCTATCTTCCCAGCTTCCTCCTGGGCATCACGCAGGTTGGCTGGTTTGGCGTCGGCGTCGCCATGTTCTCGATTCCAATCCAGAAGTGGCTGATTGAGAACAACGTCGAGGGGGCGGCTTCGAACTCCACCCTTTGGACCATCACAATCATCGCCGGCCTCCTGATGACCTCGACCGCGTACTTCGGCATCAAGAGCCTGACCATCCTCTCCTACGTCGCAGTCCCCGCGATTGTCGTCCTGGGACTCTACTCCGCATTCCGCGCCCTTGGGACCGACTTCCCGGTCGCGGGCGCCGAGGGCGCCGTCCAGAGCGGCTGGGACACGATGCTCTCCTATTCACCCGCGCCCAGTGCGGCAATCGGCGCCACCGCCGCAATCGCCATCTCCGTGGGCTCCTTCATCTCCGGCGGCTCCTGCACGCCTGACTTCGTCAGATTCTCCAAGAACGCAAAGATCGCCGTCATCACGACCGTCATCGCATTCTTCCTCGGCAACTCCCTCATGTTCTTCTTCGGCGCCGTGGGCACCATGACCTACCAGGTCAACGACATCTCCGAAGTCCTCTTCAAGCAGGGACTCCTCCTCTTCGCCATCATCGCCCTGGGACTCAACATCTGGACCACCAACGACAACGCGATCTACACCTCTGGCCTGGGCTTCTCCAACATCACCGGCATCCCGAAACGCATCACGGTTCTCTTCAACGGCATCGTCGGAACCCTGGCGGCGGTCTGGCTCTACAACCACTTCACGACATACCTCAACATCCTCAATACCTTCATCCCGCCAGTGGGCGCAATCATCATCGCCGACTTCTTCGTCCGCAGGCTTGGCAAGTACAAGGACACCTCCGAGGCCAAGTTCGTTGACATCCACTGGCCCGCAATCGTCGCATGGGCGGCCGGCACCGGCATCGCATTCATTCCGGCCGGCGTCAGCGCCATCAACGGAATGGCGGTCTCCGCAGTCGTCTACATCGGCCTCTGCATGGCTGTGAAGTTCTTCGAACTCCATCCCGAGGAGTAATTCCGGACGGCACGCATTTCCGTCTGGCGGGATGCATGACGACGCGCCATCGAGGGATGCCGGCGGCACCGGCAAAGGAACCACGGGCCGGCATTCCCCCTGACAGGCGACGCCCCATGCATCCCCTTTCCGTCTAAAAACGGAGATTGTTTCCAAAGACATCATCCCCCCACCTGTTCCCTTCCACAAGCACCCTGCCAACGACTATGATCAAGAAGACCCCCGAGACTGTCATCCTCCTGAATTTCGGATGCAAGGACATACAGCGCCTCGCCAAGGCCGTCCGCGCCGAGAATATCTATACGATGGTGATGCCGTGGACGACTCCCGTGGAGCGCGTCATGCAGGAGGAGCCCGTGGGGCTGATTGTCTGCAGGGACGCCGATGCGGCCGACCACCCGTCGGAACTCGATGCCTTCAAGGCGCTCGGAGTCCCCGTCCTTGTGGACAAGGGGCTTGACGAGTCTGCCGCCGTGGCGTTCTGCAAGGACAGGTGCGGGTGCCACGGGCTTTGGACGATGGAGCGTTTCATCGACGAGGCAGTCGAGGACATTCGCACCCAGGTTGGTGACAAGACTGTCATCCTGGGGCTCTCCGGCGGCGTCGACTCGTCCGTCACGGCGGCGCTCATCCACCGCGCCATCGGCAAGCAGCTGACCTGTGTCTTTGTGAACCACGGGCTTCTGCGCCTTGGCGAACCCGAACAGGTCCAGGAGATCTTCCGTGACGCCTTTGACATGAATCTGGTCTATGTCGATGCGACGGACCGCTTCCTTGACAAGCTTGAGGGAGTCACCGAACCCGAGAAGAAGCGCAAGATCATCGGCGCTGAATTCATCGACGTCTTTGCAGAGGCCGCAGCCAAGATTGACGCCCCGTTCCTGGGCCAGGGGTCGATCTATCCTGATTTCCTGGAGAGCATCCCTCTCGACGGCAACCCGAAGGGAGTCATCAAGAGCCACCATAACGTTGGAGGTCTTCCGGAAAATCTCAAGTTCGAGCTGGTGGAGCCGCTGGCCAGGCTCTTCAAGGACGAGGTCAGGGTGGTTGGCCGCCTTCTGAGATTGCCCGAGGTCATGATCGACCGTCAGCCCTTCCCGGGTCCGTCCCTGGGAGTCCGTTGCGTCGGCGAAATCAAGCGCGAGTATCTTCGGATGCTCCGGGAGGCAGACGCGATATTCACCGAGGAACTGCGCGCCTCGGGATGGTACTCCAAGACCTGGCAGGCGTTCGCAGCATTCCTGCCAGTGAAGTCGGTCGGCATGCAAAACGGGGAAAGACGGTACGGATATACAATCGCCCTGCGGGCAATCAATACAAGCGACGCAGTAACCGCGCAGGTCGTCCATCTCCCATGGGAGCTCATTGAAAAGGTGGCATGCAGAATCCCGCAGGAGGTCGAGGGAATCTCGCGGGTCGTCTTCGACTGCACCCCGAAACCCCCGGCAACCATTGAATGGGAGTAGGATTTTTCCAAGGGATGAGGGAGGAGGGAGAAGAAAGTAGTGCGTGGCCACTATGCAGTGGGCTTCCGCTAGAGTAGGGATGAGGGAGGAGGGAGAAGAAAGTAGTGCGTGGTTGGCGCGCGTGGGCGCGCCAACCACGCACTATCCTCTTCCCTCTTCTCCCTTCTCCCTACCACATTATATTATCTTTTTGCCCGGATTTCAGAGCGGATCTGGGCATTTGGCTGATTTGGTAATCACTCGATTGTCAACTCGCATATCAAGGAGTGCATACTAATGAATCTAGACTGGTCGAAACTGGTTTTTTCCTATCTTCCCACATCGTATCACGTGGAATACCATTGGAAGGATGGCAAGTGGGATTCTGGCGAATTGAAGGACAAGCCCTTCATCACCCTCTCCATTGCGGCCGAGTGCCTTCACTATGGGCAGGCGGCCTTTGAGGGTCTGAAGGCCTATCGTGGCGAGGACGGCAAGATTCGCGTCTTCCGTGTCGAGAAGAATGCGGAGCGTCTGATCAGTTCCGCCCGTCGCACCTGCATGGCTCCTGTTCCCGTGGAGATGTTCTGCGAGGCAGTCGAGCGTGTCGTCAAGGCGAATGAGGACTGGGTTCCGCCATTTGGGACTGGCGCCACGCTGTATATCCGTCCATTGCTGATTGGTTCCGGTCCTCAGATTGGCGTTGCCCCTGCATCGGAGTACACCTTCATTGTGATGGTTGTTCCAGTCGGCGCATACTACAAGGGTGGCTTGCAGGCGGTGAAGGCGGCGATTGTCGATGAATACGACCGTGCAGCCCCCCGGGGCACCGGCATGGTCAAGCTTGCCGGCAACTATGCGGCGAGCCTGCTTTCCCACGAGATGGTGAAGGAGAAGGGTTATGCAATCGACCTCTATCTGGATGCCGCCGAGCACAAGTACATCGAGGAGTTCGGCTCCTCCAACTTCATTGGCATCACCAAGGACGGCGTCTACGTGACCCCTGCGTCCCACTCCGTGCTGCCAAGCATCACCAACAACGGCCTCCAGGAGGTTGCGAAGGACCTTGGAATTCCCGTGGAAGTGCGTCCCGTCGACTTCGAGAAGGAGATTGGCACCTTTGCGGAGGTCGCCGCCTGCGGCACCGCAGTCGTCATCACCCCCGTCAGCGAAATCTGCCGTCTTTCCACCGGCGAGGTCTTCAGGATTCCGACCGGGAATTCCTGCGGCCCCATCTGCCAGAAGATCTACGACAGGTACACTGACATCCAGTGGGGCAGGTATCCCGACGTCCATGGCTGGCTTAAGGTCATCGAGTAGAATTGTCCGACGATTCCATCAAATCCAATGCCGCCGGGGAGGCCTCCGACGAGGTGCTCCTCAGGCGGTTGCGCGCCGGTGACCAGGATGCCATGCAGGCGCTTTTCCTGCGCTACCAGGCACGCCTGGCCGCCCATACGGCGCGCTTTCTCGCATCTGAAGACCTTGCGCATGACGCCGTCCAGGAGACCTTCCTGAAACTCCTGGCAAGCCCCCCGAAGCGCCTCCAGAATGGAGTGCTGGGCCCATGGCTCTTCCGGGTCGCCAAAAACCTTGCGCTTGACTGGACGCGCCGTGGACGGTTCGAGATCTCCTCGGGAAGCGTCTGGGAACTCCCATGGAACACAGACGGCAGCCACGGGCATGGAGTCAACCCGCTGTCGCAGGCAATGGCCTCCAGCGACGGAGAACGCCTCCGGAAGCTCAGGGACGAGCTGCCAGAGGATCTGCGGGTCGTCATAGAGGATCGCATCGACCACAATCTCTCCTTCCAGCAGATTGCGGACAAGGAGGGGATTCCCCTTGGGACTGCGCTATGGCGGGTCTACCACGCTCTCGAGTTGCTTAGGAGAAGATGGCTCTCCGAGTCCTAGATAAGTCATAAGTGTCTGCAATAGAACAAGTTATGTCACTAGACACATTCTATCGGCTTGACGGCGGCGTCCGTCACTACGCCTGGGGTGAACGTGCCGTTGGCGGCCGTATTCCCCTTATAGCCCGTCTTCTTGGCGACGAGCCTGGCGAGGAGCCCTGGGCCGAGCTATGGCTTGGCGCCCATCCGTCGCTTCCGGGCGTCGTCCATTTCGGGGAGGGCAAGTCCCTTGCACTTGACGCGGCGATTGCTGAGTCTCCCGCCGCCTGGCTTGGCGCGAGAGCCTTTGCCGCCCGTCCCCAGCTTTCGTTTCTTCTCAAGGTGTTGACCTGCAGTGCGCCGCTTTCGATCCAGAGCCATCCTGACGAGAAGTCTGCGGTTAGGCTTCATTCCGAGCATCCCGAGCTCTATCCGGACGCGAATGACAAGACCGAGATCATCATTGCCCTGGAACCCTTCCAGGCCCTGGCCGGGTTCAGGGGGCTTGTGGACATACTGCAGGATATCGGGCGCATCCAGGCATTCCTGCCCTGGCTGGCGCTGTGGCGGCATGGCGGCGAGACGCTGCGTGGACTTGTTGAGAGCCTCTTTGCACTCAATGTCGTCCCCCTGGCGGCAATGCTGACAAACGCCCTCCAGGAGCTTGACTCGGCGGAACGGGAGCTTTCGGCCGCCGACAAGCTCTTCATTTCCCTGAGCACCGAATACCCTGGCGACAGGGGGACGCTCTTCGCGTATCTCCTCAACCAGGTCTTCCTTGCGCCTGGCGAGTCGCTCTTCCTTGCGCCGAACTCCCCCCACGCCTATCAAAGGGGCGCGGGAATCGAGTGCATGACCAACTCCGACAATGTCATCCGTGCGGGACTCACCCCGAAGGCGGTGGATGTGGAGACGCTTCTGAAGACCGTGGACTTCGACCGCACCGGATACCAGATGGTCACCCCCGAGTGCACGCCGTCAGGCGACGGGCGCATCCTGAGGTATGCTGCGCCGACCGAGAAGTTCCAGCTCACCTTCTACCATGACGCCGTGTGCGACCTTGCCACGCATCCCGACACCCTGGGAGTCTTCCTCGTCGTCGAGGGCGAGGCGGTCCTGACATGCGGCGACGGACGCCGCATCAGCGCACCCTGCGGAAGCTCCTGGGTCAGACCTGCCTCCGCCGGAAGGGGAACCATCGAACCAACGGTCGCCGGCACCACCGTCATCTGGTCACAGCCCAATTTCTAGCATTTCGCAGTTCCCTCCCGAAACCAGGGAGTTTCCCAAAGACAATCCCCCCACAATCAAGTTAGCAGCTTCCCAATGTCTGAAGAAAAAACGTTCAGCGACCTGTTCGAGGCGTCACAGCAGGTCAACATGTCCATGAAGAAGGGTGACAAGGTCTCAGGCGAGATCATCGACATCCAGAAGGACACCATCTTCGTCGATCTTGGCGGTCGTCAGGACGGCATTGTCGACGCAAAGGATTTCACCGATCCCGAGGGCAATCTCACGGTCAAGGTAGGTGACACCATCGAGGCATTCGTAGGCGACAGCACCGCCAACGGCATCCAGTTGCGCCGCCAGATTGGCGGCCGCGCGATTCACGAGGTCGACCAGGCCGTCTCGGAGGCCTTCCAGAGCAAGATGCCCATCGAGGGCAAGGTCACTGGCGAACGCCGCAAGGGCGACGCCCTCGTGGGATACGCGGTCCAGATCGGCAAGAGCGAGGCGTTCTGCCCCGCAAGCCAGATTGACGGGCGTGGCGTCCGCCGCGATCCCTCGGACTACATCGGCCAGACCTACTCCTTCCGCATCACCGAATACGCCGAGGACGGGTACCGCCTCGTCGTCTCCCGACGTTCCGTCCTCGAGGAAGAGGAGGAGGCCAGCCGCGAGAAGCTCCTGGCCAACCTGCAGGTTGGCGACACCCTCTACGGCACGGTGGACTCGCTCCAGCCCTACGGCGCATTTGTCGATTTGGGCGGGCTTTCGGGGCTGGTTCCCAACCGCGAGCTTTCGTGGGACCGCGGCGTCCGCCCCGAGGACGTGGTCAAGGTGGGCGACCGTGTCCAGGTGAAGGTCATCGAATATCTTCCGGCGGAGGGCAGGAATCGCGCCCGCATCACCCTTTCCCTGAAGCAGGCCTCCGGCGTGAGCCCCTGGGAGAAGTTCATCTCCGACCCGGGCTATGCCGCCGGCACGAAGCACAAGGGCAAGGTCGTCCGCCTTGCTTCCTTCGGCGCATTCATCAGGGTTGCCCCCGGCGTTGACGGGCTTGCCCACATTTCCCAGCTTGGCGCGGACCATCGCATCGAGTCCCCCTCCGAAGTCCTCAAGGAGGGCGACGAGGTGGATGTCACGATTCTGGATGTCAACGAGGAGACCAGGCGCGTTGCCCTGTGCGTCGGCGACCCCAAGGTCAAGGGCGAGAAGGCCGCGAAGCTGACCGAGGCCGAGGCCGCCCAGGCGAACCAGATTACCGCCGCCTCCTCCGAGGTCCTCGAGGGCGAGGTCGAAAGGCAGGCGCCCTACGGGCTCTTCGTCAAGCTCCCCAATGGCCAGACCGGACTGCTCCATATCAGCCAGATTGCCCTCGGCGGCGGCGAAAACGCCATGAAGGAACGCGTGATGTTCAGGGAACACCCGCTCCATAGCAAGATCAAGGTCATCGTCAAGAGCGTCGAAGGGGACAAGCTCTCCCTCACAACTCCCGAAAAGGCCGCCGCGGACTCCGAATCCTCCGGCAACAGCGAGGTGAAGGACGAGGGAAGCGCCTCCTTCGGCTCCCTCGGGGACCTCTTCGGCGGCCTTAAGCTGTAGCCACGCAAATCGACAGGCATCCGGGCATGCATGACGCCTGAGGAAGGGTGGCATGCGTGCCTGTGCGCGGCAGGGGAGTGGCGAAAGGGCGGAGACCCTCAATAAAGGACTGCCGCTCCCGCAGGCTGCATATCGCGCCGATGAAGCCCCCGGCCAGTAAGGAGCGGCCCGGGGGGAGATATTGTGACAGAGTGGCGCGGTTCCGGGGAATGTCGCACCTGGCTCCTGGGTGGGATGGTGGCATTTTTTTTGCTTATCAGGAGTTCATTTTGATTAGAAATTGCACCATTTTGTCACATTTTGTCAGTAGCCATGTCAGAAGAAGAGAAGGAAAGAATAGAATCTGAGCCCGCAGTCGAGGAGCGAATCGAGTCAGAGTCTGAGAAGCAGGCTTCCGGGGAGGTCGTGTCTTCCGAGGAGAAGGCTCCCGTCGGCCCCACCCTTGAGGAGCAGCTTTCCGAGATGAAGGGCAACTACCTCCGCTCGCTTGCCGAGCTTGAGAACTACCGCAAGCGGATGGCCCGCGAGATGAACGACGTCAAGGAGAAGTCCCGCCACAACACGATTTCCGAGGTTCTTGGCATCTACGACCTTCTCCAGATGGCGGTGGACGCCGCGTCGAAGGCGAAGGATGTGGAGTCGCTGAAGCAGGGCGTCAAGATGTCCTTTGGCGAGCTCAAGTCCATCTTCTCCAAGCTTGGCGTCGAGGTTGTCGACGGTTCCGGGCAGCCCTTCGACCCTGCGCTTCACCAGGCGATTGGCGCCGAGCCGAGCGACGAGGTTCCCGAGGGGACTGTCATCAGGCAGTGGAAGCCTGGCTTCCGCATTGGCGACAAGCTTCTCCGCCCCGCTGTCGTGGTGGTCTCCAGTGGCCCTGCCGCCCCCGCCGCCCCTGCCGGGGATGGTTCTCCCGAGGCTGGCGCATAGGCGTGTCAACTGGTGCAGGCACTGCGGATTTCTTTTTTTTCAGGAGGATATGACCTATGGCTCAGTCAAATGACTATTACTCGATACTTGGAGTGGCAAAGACCGCCACTGCCGACGAATTGAAGAAGGCGTATAGGACGCTCGCCCTCAAGTATCACCCGGACCGCAATCCCGGTGACAAGGAGGCCGAGGAGAAGTTCAAGGAGGTCAACAACGCCTACCAGGTGCTCAGCGACCCCGAGAAGCGGCAGCGCTATGACGCATTGGGGCACGAGGCATACGTCCACGGCGGTTCCGCCGGCATGGGCGGCGATCCGGGCGTCAACCCGATGGATATCTTCAACCAGTTCTTCGGAGGCGTCCATGGAGGCGACTTCGACCTGGGAGACCTCTTTGGATTCGGCGGCCGCCGAAGCAACCCCAACGGCCCCGTCCGTGGTGACGACCTGCTGTATCCGTTGACAATCGACTTCGAGGACTCTGTCCTCGGCGCCGACCGGCAGATAAGGGTTCCGCGGACGGAGAAGTGCGGGCACTGCAACGGCGAAGGATGCGAGCCCGGGACCAGCAAGAAGACCTGCCCCGACTGCAAGGGGACTGGCCATATCACCCGTTCCCAGGGGTTCTTCAGCATGAGCCAGCCCTGCGGCCGCTGCCGCGGGCGCGGCGTCATTATCGAGAAGCCCTGCAAGGAGTGCGGCGGCAGCGGCACCGTCAGGAATACAAGCACGCTGGACGTCCACATTCCCGCCGGCATTGCCACTGGCAACCGCCTGCGCCTGGCGGGGCAGGGCGCGGCTGGCGTCAGGGGCGGCTCCAACGGCGACCTCTACGTGGCGGTCACTGTCCGCCCCAGCGATGTCTTCGAGCGCATCAACAACGACCTCTACTGCGATGTCCCGATTCCGTTCTCGATGGCAGTGCTTGGCGGCAGGTTGACCGTTCCCACAGTCACCGGCCCCGAGGACATCAAGATTCCGGCGGGCGTCCAGCATGGCACCAAGTTCCGCATCAAGGGCAAGGGGATGCCGAATGCGGCTGGCGGAGCACGAGGCGATGAATACATCCGCGTAAAGATCGAAATCCCGACGACGCTGACCTCGGAACAGGCGGCGAAGATGAAGGAGTTCGTGGAACTCAAGGGGACTTCGTCGCAGTATCCGCAGCAGGCCTCATTCGCCAAGAGGACGAAGAAGTGGACCGGGCAGTAGCCGCTGCCTCCAGGACTCCCGCCCTCGCACATAAATTCCCGGTTTCCAGCCCCGTGCGGCTGGAAATCGGCTTTCGGGGCATTAGATTATCGGGCTTCCGCCTGCACGCTGCCTGAAGGCGTGGGGCATTGTCAAGCAATACACTCGGAAAAAACTGGCCCTTGTGGGCGGGCGGACCCCCCCATGCCAAAGGCGCCGGACAACGAAGAGGAGAAAAAACCGTGGCGAAGATCACCATCACCGACCTGCTCGAGGCAGGCGTCCATTTCGGACATCAGACCCGTCGCTGGAACCCGAAGATGAAGAAGTACATCTACGGCACCCGTAGCGGAATCACCATTTTCGACCTGGGCAAGACCATGAAGCAGCTGGCCGCCGCCTGCGACTTCCTCACCCAGACCGCCGCCAATGGCGGACAGATCCTCTTCGTCGGCGCCAAGCGCCAGGCCCAGGAGACCGTCCGCGGCGCGGCAGAGGCCGCCGGCATGCCGTATATGTGCGACCGCTGGCTGGGCGGCACCCTGACCAACTCCAAGGTCGTCCAGACCCGCGTCGCAGCCATGAAGAAGCTGCGCACCCAGAGCCAGGATGGCTCCTTTGACAAGATGCCCAAGAAGCAGGTCGCAGGCCTGAAGCGCGAGCTTGCAAAGCTGGAGACCGCCCTGGGCGGAATCGCCGACATGCCGAAGCTGCCCGCCGCCGTCGTCATCATCGACGTCGACCGCGAGCACATCGCAGTCCAGGAGGCCATCAAGCTGAACATCCCTGTCGTCGCCCTGGTCGACTCCAACTGCAATCCCGACGGCATCGACTATGTGATCCCCGGCAACGACGACGCGCTCCGCGCAATCAAGGTCATCGTCTCCGCCCTCCAGGACGCAGTCGTTGAGGGCAAGAACGTGGCCGGCAAGAAGAAGGCCGCCACGAAGGCAGCCGAGGCTGAAGCCGCAGCCGCCAAGAACGACAAGGCGGACGAGCCGGCTGCAGAAGAGGCCGCCCCCGCCGCCGAAGAGGCGAAGGCATAGGCTCCTGGACGCGTCCACCGACGCGATTCCGAAGGCGGCGCGGGCTCTGCCCCATCGGGTTCCCGCCCGTCTTCCCGAACCGGGTTTTTCGAGTTAGAGTGTAGATCATCAACCAATTTCAGAGAGGATATACTGCAATGGCAGAGATCAGTGCAAAAGAGGTCATGGAGCTGCGTCGCAAGACTGGTTGCGGCATGATGGAGTGCAAGAAGGCCCTCGCCGAGAGCAATGGCGACATCGAGGGCGCCATTGAGAATCTCCGCAAGGCCGGCATCGCGAAGGCCCAGAAGCGCGCGGGCCGCGCGGTCAACCAGGGCAGGTGGGGCGTCGCCTCCAACGGCAACAGCGTGGCGCTGGTCGAGGTTCTCTGCGAGACCGACTTCGTCGCAAACACCGTCGAGTTCAAGGCGCTCGTCCAGAAGGCCGCCGACACCGCGCTGGCATACGATGTGGACGGGGATGTCTCCGAGAAGCTCATTGCCGCGATGGACGGCGAGCTGAAGGACCTCATCGGCAAGATCGGCGAGAATATGTCTGTGCGCCGCGCAATCCGCTGGGTCGCCCAGGACGGCGACAAGCTGGCCTACTACCTGCACACCGCCCAGCCCTACGCGACCCTGGTCGAGGTCAAGGGCACCGACGACCCCGCGCTGCTGAACAACATCGCGCTGCACATCACCGCCAGCAACCCCACCTACATCTCCGAGGCGCAGGTGCCCCAGGATTTCATCGACAAGGAGACTGAAATCGCGAAGGCGGACCCCAAGCTGGTCGGCAAGCCCGAGAATGTCCTGGAAGGCATCATCAAGGGCAAGCTCAAGAAGCGCTTCAGTGAAATCTGCCTGATGGACATGCCCTGGATTGACGACGAGCACACCACGCTCGCCAAGTTCGCTCCTGGCGTGACTGTCGTGCGCTTTGTGCGCTGGCTGGTTGGCGAAGAGGTCTCCGCATAGCCGGACCGTCGCCGATGCGTCAAGCGAGGCCGTCCAGTCGGTTGGTTGATCCGCCGGCGGGCGGCCTTTCGCATTTCCACTGTGTCGAGTGATGTTGTTTTCGCTGGACGATACCCAAGGATACTTATGAAGATGGACATACTTCTGGTAGGCGCCGGCGGTCGCGAGCATGCGATTGCCTGGAAGATGATGCAGAGCCCCCTGGCGGGGAGGTTGTATTGGGCGCCAGGCAACCCCGGAATCCCCTCCGCAATCCCCGTCTCCGCAAAGACTCCCGGGGAACTGGCGGATTTTGCGGAGAGCCACGGCATCGGCTTGACGATGGTCGGACCCGAGGCGCTGCTCTGCGAAGGCATCGTGGACGTCTTCAAGGCGAGAGGCCTGAGGATTGTGGGGCCTGACAAGGAGGCCGCCCAGCTTGAGGGCAGCAAGGCGTATGCGAAGGATTTCATGGCCCGTCACGGGCTTCCGACGGCAAGGGCCGCCGTATTCACCGAGATGGCTCCCGCCCTGGAGTATCTTGAAGGGAGAGGCGCACCGATCGTTGTGAAGGCCGACGGACTGGCGGCAGGCAAGGGCGTCATTGTCGCATCCGACCTGGAGACCGCGCGGGACGCAGTAAAGTCATGCTTCGAGGGCGCGTTCGGCGCCGCGGGAAGCAGGGTCCTCCTGGAAGAGTGCCTTGTGGGCGAAGAGGCCTCCATCCTCGCGTTCTGCGACGGCAGGACGATTGTGCCGCTGGTCTCAAGCCAGGACCACAAGCGCGCATACGACGGCGACAAGGGGCCAAATACGGGCGGCATGGGCGCATACTCCCCGGCGCCGGTCGTCACCCCGCAGCTCATGGCACGGATAGATGCGGAGGTCCTGCAGCCCTTCCTCAAGGGAATTCAGGAGGACGGACTCTATTTCCGTGGCGTCATCTACGCCGGAATCATGGTTACGGCCGAGGGACCCAAGCTCCTCGAGTTCAATGTCCGCTTCGGGGATCCTGAGACGCAGGCCGTGCTGGCACGCCTGGACTCGGATCTGGTGGAGGCGCTCTGCGCAGTGGCGGACGGCCGTCTCTCAGATGTGGAGCTCAAGTGGTCCGACGAACCGGCCGTCTGCGTCGTCATGGCCTCAAAGGGCTATCCGGGGCACTACGAGAAGGGGCTTCCGATTTCCGGAATCGACGACGCCGAGAAGTGCGGGTGCCTTGTCTTCCACGCCGGCACGGCCTCGGCTCCCGACGGCACAGTCCTTACCAATGGCGGGCGGGTGCTGGGAGTCACCGCACGCGCCAAGACGCTCCGCGCCGCAGTGGACAAGGCATACGAGGGAGTCTCGAAGATTTCCTGGAACGGAGCGGAATACCGCCACGACATCGCACACCGCGCCTTCGGACGCAGCTAGAGAAAGGAGGTTGCATCATGCCAAGAACCGTCATTTTGAGCTTCGACGACGCAGTAGCGAACCACCGCACCTTCGTCGCACCCCTCCTGAAGGAACTGGGGTTCAATGCGACATTCTTCATCTGCCGGTGGGGTGACGAATGGCGCGCCAGTCACTCGGAGTATCTGCTGGATGAAGTCCAGGTTCGCGAAATCTCCGAAATGGGATTTGATGTGGGAAACCACACCTGGAACCACTCCGTCGCCACCAATGTCCCCGTGGAGGAGTTCAGCCGCGACGTGGACAGGCTGGAGCAGTTCCTGGCCGGCGCGGGAGTCCCCAAGTCGGTATCCTTCGCATATCCCTGCGGCGACTATACGCCCGAGGCCGTCGAGGCGCTCAGAAAACGCGGGTTCCTCTCGGCGCGCACGGTCAGGGACTGCGCCATCAACCCGGAATCCGACGATATGATGTGCCTACCCGCCGCATGCATCAACGACAAGACGCCTAGCCTCCTCGAGGAGATGCTCGCCCAGTGCACGGAGGAACGCCCCGTCGCAATCCTCTACCATGGCGTCCCGGATATCGTCCATCCGTGGGTGACGCGGGATCCCCAGGCCTTCACCAGGGAGATGAACTCCCTCAGGGAGGGTGGATTCCGCGTCATCTCGTTCCGCGACTACGCCGCCTCGCGGCAGCGGAAGGCGCAGGAATAGCCCGAGGCCAAAGGGCATGCGCGCCCTGGCGCCTCCGGCCGCCCGCTGCACGCCGAGAGATTTGGCGTCATTCGCGGGGCAGTGCCGGGAATCGGGCATATATTCACCAAATTACGGAAAGTTTGTCCCAAAACTGGATTCCGGAGGGCGGAATCCGTTACCACTCCCCGCCCTTCGGAGGGTCACGTAGAAACATAAATAGGAGAATAATCATGTCGGGTAACATCAACACCCAGGACGGCAACTACGCAGCAGCCTACGTGGCGTATGCGCTGAGCGAGACCGCCGCAATCTATCCAATCACTCCCTCGTCGACCATGGGCGAGTGGGTTGACCAGTGGGCCGCCGAAGGCAGGCGGAACATCTGGGGCAAGCAGGTCTCCGTCGTCGAGATGCAGTCCGAGGCCGGCGCCGCCGGCGCAGTCCACGGCATGCTGGCGGCAGGCTCCCTGACCACCACCTACACCGCTTCCCAGGGGCTCCTCCTGATGATCCCCAACATGTACAAGATCGCCGGCGAGATGCTGCCCACCGTCTTCCATGTGACCGCCCGTTCACTGGCGTGCCAGTCCCTCGCCATCTTCGGCGACCACTCCGACGTGATGGCGTGCCGCAACACCGGATTCGCCATGCTCGCCGCAAACTCCGTCCAGGAAGAGATGGACATGGCGCTGGTCGCACACCTCTCGACATATCCCTCGATGGTTCCATTCCTCCAGTTCTTCGACGGCTTCCGCACCAGCCACGAAGTCCACAAGTTCGAGGAAATCCCCTACGAGACCATTGCAAAGATGGTCGACCGCGAGGCAATCGCCAGATTCCGCGCCCGCGGCATGCGCCCCGAAGCGCCAGTCACAAAGGTCGGCGCCCAGAACGGCGACGTCTACTTCCAGGGACGTGAGACCGTCAACAAGTACTACCAGGCGGTGGGCGACATCGTCCAGGAGAAGATGGACGCGGTCGCGAAGGTCACCGGCCGTTCATACCACCTCTTCGACTACGTCGGCGCCCCCGACGCCACCGATGTCATCGTCGCAATGGGTTCCTCCTGCGAGGCCATCGAGGAGACAATCAACTACCTGAACTCGACCCGCGGCACCAAGTACGGCCTCGTCAAGGTCCGCCTCTACCGCCCCTTCTACGCGGACAAGTTCCTGGCGGCCCTCCCGAAGAGCGTGAAGCGCATCGCGGTCCTCGACCGCACCAAGGAGCCCGGCGCCATCGGCGAACCCCTCTACATGGATGTGAAGGTCGCCGTCAACGACCCGGCCATCACCATCATCGGCGGACGCTACGGCCTCTCCAGCAAGGACTTCACGCCCTCCATGATCCTCGCGGTCTACAAGCACCTTGAGAACAATGGCTTCCACGGCTTCACCGTCGGCATCGAGGACGATGTGACCCACACCAGCCTCAAGGTTGACGAGCACATCACCACCGAGCCGGCCGGCACCACCGCGTGCATGTTCTACGGACTGGGCGGCGACGGCACCGTCGGCGCGAACAAGACCACGATCAAGGTCATCGGACACCTGACCAACAAGGACGCGCAGGCGTATTTCGCATACGACTCCAAGAAGTCCTTCGGCCTGACCTGCAGCCATCTGCGCTTCTCCGACAGCCACATCAAGTCCACCTACCTCATCACCAGCCCCGACTTCGTCAGCTGCTCCTGCCCCGCATACATCGGGCGGTACGACCTGCTGAAGGGCCTCAAGAAGGGCGGCACATTCCTGCTGAACAGCACCTTCCCCAACGACGAGGTCTTCGGACACCTGACCCGCGACATGCAGGAGTACATCATCAAGAACGACATCAAGTTCTACAACGTGAACGCCGAGGCCATCATCGAGACCAAGCCAGGTCTCCGCGGCAAGGGCGCCAACACTGTCATGATGGTCGCCTACTTCAAGGTCTCCGGCATCGTCCCCTTCGAGGATGCGGCAAAGGAGATGAAGGCGCTCAACGCCAAGACCTTCGCCAAGAAGGGCCAGGCAGTCGTCGACATGAACAACGAGCTCGTTGACGCGGCCGCCGACGCATGCGTCCAGGTGAAGATCCCCGCCAGCCTCGACGGAGTCCCCTGCGCCCCGATGCTGAAGCTGATCCCCGATGACGCAAGCGACTTCGCGAAGAAGATCATCGAGCCCTCGATGCGCAACAACGGCGACGCAATCCCAGTCTCCGCAATGAGCCTTGATGGCACCCTGCCGACTGGCACCGCAGCCCTCGAGAAGCGCGGTTTCGCGCCGAAGGTCCCGCGCTGGAACCTGGCCACATGCATCCAGTGCGGCATCTGCGCATCCAGCTGCCCCCACGCCGCAATCCGCACGAAGCTCTTCAAGCCCGCCGACATGGCGAAGGCTCCTGCAACCTTCCAGACCAAGGAGGCAATGCCGAAGGCCGATGGACTCCAGTTCAAGGTCCAGGTCTATGTCGAGGACTGCATGGGCTGCGGCGTCTGCCTCGACCAATGCCCCGTCAACCAGAAGGCGCTGAAGGACGGAAAGCCCGAAAACGCCGCCCTTGTGTGGTCCCACCTGGAGGCCGAGCGCGCTGCCGGCGAGAACGAGAATGAGAAGTTCTTCGAGAGCACCGAGGACAACATCCTCGGCAAGAACAGCGCCACCTCCCTCAAGGGCGCGATGCTCCGCAAGCCACTCTTCGAATTCTCCGGCGCATGCGCCGGATGCGGCGAAACCCCGTATGTCAAGCTTGCCAGCCAGCTCTTCGGCGAAAACATGGTCGTCGCCAACGCGACAGGATGCTCCTCAATCTACTCCGGAACATTCCCGACCATCCCATACACCAAGGGCAAGAGCGGACGCGGCCCCGCATGGGCAAACTCCCTCTTCGAGGACAACGCGGAGTTCGGCTTCGGAATGCGCCTCGCCATCGATTCGAACCGCGAGACTCTCAAGGCATACTCCGAGAAGATCCTCGCCAGCGACCAGGCCCCCGCAGACCTCAAGGACGCCATCGGAAACGCCCTCAAGTTCTGGGACAACTCCAAGAACGACGAGGCCATCGCCGCACAGAACGCCGCAAAGGCGCTCATCGCCAAGTACGCCGCACAGTGCGACTGCCAGGACCTGGCAAAGGTTAATGAACTCGCCGACTACTTCACTGACAAGTCGGTCTGGATCATCGGCGGAGACGGCTGGGCAAACGACATCGGATACGGCGGCATCGACCACGTGGTCGCCATGAACCGCAACGTGAACATCCTGGTGCTTGACACCGAGGTCTACTCGAACACCGGCGGCCAGGCCTCCAAGGCAACGCCCACCGCGGCGGTCGCCAAGTTCGCGGCAGGCGGCAAGCGCACCTACAAGAAGAACATGGGCTTCATGTGCATGAGCTACGGATACGTGTACGTCGCCAGCGTCGCTCTCGGCTACGACCGCAACCAGACCCTCAAGGCCTTCCAGGAGGCCGAGGCATACAACGGCCCGTCCATCATCTTCGCGTATGCGCCTTGCATCGCACATACGATCGACATGAGCAAGACCCAGAACGAACAGAAGCGCGCCGTCGAGGCAGGATACTACCCCGTCTACCGCTTCAACCCCGCCGCCGAAGCCGACAAGCGCTTCAGCTGGGATGTCAAGACCCCCGCAAACGGCCACTACCAGGAATTCATCATGTCCGAAGGACGCTACAAGCTCCTCACAAAGGCAAATCCCGCACACGCCGCGGAACTCTTCGCACAGGCGGAGAAGGATGCCGCTAAACGGATGGAATTCATCCAGAATGTCGGAAAGATGATGTAGTCCGACACAAAAAAAAGCGCCTCCGCCGGGCAATTCCCGACGGAGGCGTTTTTTTTGAAGTAGGGAGTAGGGAGAAGAGGGCAGAGGGTAGTGCAAGGTTGGCGCGCGTTGGCGCGCCGCGACGTAGACACCACTCCTACTTACAGCAGTAATAGGTAGTGCAAGGTTGGCGCGCGTGGGCGCGCCGCGACGTAGACACCACTCCTACTTACAGCAGTAATAGGTAGTGCAAGGTTGGCGCGCGTTGGCGCGCCGCGACGGAAGCCCACTGCATAGTGGCCACGCACTACTTTCTACATTCTTCTCCCTTCTCCCTACTTTTGTTTTTTTTGGAAAATAATGAAAGAAATCGAATAATTTTGTCGTACTTGTCAATAATTGTTCGTTTTCATTCGTTATCTCGATACACTGGGATTGCCCCGTCCCGCGCTTACGGTTTTTGTGCCGTATTGTTTTCACTTGCGCTGCTTCAACCTTTTCATCAACCTTGGGGAGTATACCTGCTGTGATTTCCGACAACGACACCCTCAAGCTCTACATGGAGAGCATCATGACCTATCCTCGTGTGACTGTCGCCGAGGAGGCCAAGCTGGCCAAGCGGATCGCCCAGGGCGACCAGGAGGCACGCAATACCCTGATCAAGGCCAATCTTCGCCTTGTGGTGAAGATTGCGCACGATTTCAAGGGGCGAGGGCTGCCGTTGCTTGACCTGATCAGCGAGGGCAACATCGGTCTCATGCGTGCTGTCGAGAAGTTCGACCCCACGAAGGGCGCGAAGCTTTCCAGCTATGCCGCGTGGTGGATCAAGCAGTCGATGCGCCGTGCGTTGTCGAACCAGGCTTCCATCATCAGGGTTCCGACCCAGTCGGCAGTGAAGATGATGAAGATTCACTCCACCGAGGTCCGTCTCACCCAGGAACTGGGGCGCCAGCCTACGGTCAAGGAGATTGCTGCGGCTTCGAATCTCACCGAGAGGACGGTCAACGGTCTTCGGGGCGGGCGTTCCACCACGGTCTCGCTTCAGGCGCCACTGCAGCCCGGAGTCGACGGCGAATTGACGGATGTCCTTGCGGACGAGACAAGCGTCACCCCCGACCATCTCCTTGACGACGAGGAGATGCTGAGCGTCCTCCAGAAGCTGCTTGCCAGCCTGGACGAGCGTGAACGCCAGATCCTGGATTTGCGCTTTGGCCTGACACGTGGCACCCCGTGCACCCTGGAGCGCGTCTCCGAGATCATCCACCTGACCCGGGAGCGTGTCAGGCAGATACAGAATCAGGTCCTTCTTGTTTTGCGCACTCTCATCAACGAGGAGTCGAAGGAAGGATTTGCCCGCGGCGGCGCCTCCAACCGCCGTGTGGCCGAACTACTGGAGAAGATGGCGGCCAGGGCCGCCGAGAATGAGAAAAAGAAATCTGCGAAGTCCGTCCGGAAGGCGGACGCGTAGTCGTTTTTAGGGAAGGTATTTGAATGATTTCCGACAATGACACAATGAAGCTCTACATGCAGAGCATCGGGCAGTTTCGTCTGGTCACCCAGAAGGAGGAAGCCCAGCTTGCGAAGCGCATTGCCAAGGGCGACCAGGAGGCTCGGGACATTCTGATCAGCAGCAACCTCCGCCTTGTGGTGAAGATTGCGCACGACTTCAAGGGGCTCGGTCTTCCGCTTCTTGACCTGATCAGCGAGGGCAACATCGGCCTCATGCGTGCAGTGGAGAAGTTCGACCCCTCCAAGGGCGCAAAGCTTTCCAGCTATGCGGCGTGGTGGATCAAGCAGTCGATGAGACGCGCCCTGGCAAACCAGGCGCGCACAATCCGGATCCCCGTCCAGTCCGCCAGCAAAATCGGAAAGATCCAGAATGCAAAGGCAAAACTGACCCAGACGCTTGGACGGGAACCCACCGACAAGGAGATCGCAACCGAAATCAACCTGACTGAACGCACGGTCACGGGGCTGCGCCAGGGCAAGGCAAGCACAATTTCCCTTTTCGACCCAATCCAGAATGGAGCCGAAGGAGAGTTCAAGGACATCATCCCCGATGACAAGACTATCGCCCCGAATGACATCATCCAGGATGACGAGACGCTCCAGCTGATGATGAAGATGGTGGCAAAGCTTCCCGAACGGGAACGGGTCATCCTCAAGCTGAGGTTCGGGCTTGACGGCGGGAAGCCGAAGACTCTCGAGGAGGTCTCCCACGCCATCGGGCGGACACGTGAACGCGTCCGCCAAATCCAGAACCAGGCGCTTGAGCGTCTCCGCGCCGCCATCGAGGAGCAGAAGTCCATCGAGGAGGTCGTCCAGGAAGCCGCCGCCGACGAGGCGGACGAGGAGGACGACTACTAGGTGTAGTCGCCAGGAGAGGCTGCCATGAAGATCGCCTTCTTCTCGGACATCCACGGCGTCCCCGGGACGCTCCAGAAGTTCTTCGACCATTCCGACGCGCTTGGCGCGGAGTTGCTCGTGCTGCTGGGGGACGCGCTCTACCACGGCCCCCGCAACGGCGTCCCCGTCGAATACGACCCGAAGAAGGTCGCAGAGATGCTCAACTCCCGTGGCGACCGCATTCTGGCCGTCAGGGGGAACTGCGACTGCGACGTGGACCAGATGATGCTGTCGTTCCCGATCATGTCCGAATATGCGCAGCTTGCCGTCGATGAGAGGCGGTTTTTCCTGACGCACGGGCACCTCTACCACCGCGACTACCTGCCTCCGCTGCCAAAGGGGGCGGTCTTCGTGCAGGGGCACACCCACATCCCGTCGGTCGAGACCCTGTCGAACGGCGTCCATTTCCTGAATCCAGGCTCCATCAGCCTGCCCAAGGGCGGCTCGCCGCGGACATTCGCGCTCCTGGATGGCGGCAGGATTGAAATCCTGCGCCTTGATGACGCCTCCGGATATGCCTCGATGACGCTGTAGAAGCCGCGTCCACACGCATCCCAAAGTTCGCCGGAGCGGTTGCAGAAACACGGCGCTGGCTTATAGTATGCAACTCGACACTTTCAGCAGATTTAATCAAGTCAATACATATAATCAGGAGTAAGCAATGTCCGTCCATCCCAGCCTTAAAACCAAGGGTTCCGTTAGCGAGAAGCGCAATGTTCTCAAGCGTTACGAGCGCGTCGACAAACTGAAGAAGGAAGGCCGCCTCAAGGACGGCGACAGGGTCTGGGGACTGCCGAAGACCAAGCCCGAGGCATAAGGTTCCGCCCTTCGCCCTCGCGGAGTCTTCTCCGTTAATTCTCTGCGTCAAAACCGCATCCCGCCTTGTTTCCGTCTTGGTGAGGTGCGGTTTTTTTCTATTCACGGCTCAAGGAGTCTGTCAACAATGTGGGACTATACTGACAAGGTCAAGGATCATTTCCAGAATCCGCGCAACGTGGGCGTCATCCCCGACGCCGACGGCGTGGGCGACGTGGGCAATATCATCTGCGGCGACGCGATGAAGCTCTCCATCAAGCTGAGCGACGACAAGAAGCGCATCGAGGACGTCCGTTTCCAGACTTTCGGGTGCGCCAGCGCCATCGCCAGCGCCTCCGCCCTTACCGAGATGCTCAAGGGCAAGACCGTGGAGGAGGCGTCAAAGCTCACCAACCAGGATATCGCCGACTACCTGGGGTCGCTCCCCGAGGCCAAGATGCACTGCTCCGTGATGGGCATGGAGGCCTTCCGCGCCGCACTTGCCGACATCCGGAAGAAACACCCCGAATACAACCTGCCAGGCTTCGCCGACGAGGAGGGCGAAGGACGCATCGTCTGCGAGTGCTTCCAAGTCACAGAGGGCAAGATCCGCGAGGTGATACGGCTCAACCACCTGACTACAGTCGAACAGGTCACCTACTACACGAAGGCAGGAGGCGGATGCGGCGGATGCAAGGACGACATCCAGAAGATCCTTGACGACGAACTGGCCAGGGAAGGCGTCACCGCCGGACATCCCCACCAGGACGCACAGCCGTCCCCCATCGCAAAGACCGTGAAGGAGAACGTGGGGCCGCTGACGCCTTTCCAGAAGATGCGCATGATCCAGGAGACCTTCGACACTATTATCAGGCCTGGACTGCAGAGGGACGGGGGAGACGCCGAAATCGTCGACATCGCCGACGACAAGGTGACAATCCGCCTCCAGGGGCACTGCGCCACATGCGCGCTTGCGGACAAGACAATCGAGCACTGGATTGAGGCGAAGCTCCGGGAAAAGGTCTCCGCCGCAATCACGGTGGCGGCCGCAAAATAGCCGCCTGACAACGCGCGGGGCAGGGCGGGACACGCCGCCCCGCCTCGCCACCACGGCATCCCAAAAGCACCCAGTCACCAGCCTTGTTCCATCGCCATGGAAGCCCCAATCATCTATCTCGACAACAACGCCACCACCTGCGTAGCAAAGGAGGTCTTCGAGACCATGAAGCCCTTCCTGCAGGAGGAGTACGCCAACCCGTCGAGCGTCTACCCCTTTGCGGGACCTTCCGCCGAGGCGATTTCCCATGCCCACTCGCAGATGGCCGCGCTTCTGGGCGCAAAGCCCGGTGAAATCATCTTCACCAGCTGCGGAAGCGAGTCCGACAACGCGGCGCTCCGCAGCGCGGCGAAGACCCAGAATGGCCGACGCAACATCGTCACAACTTGCGTCGAACATCCCGCAATCCTGAATACCTGCCGGGACCTGGCGGAGTACTCGGGAATCCATGTCGACTATCTCAGCGTCGACAGCCGCGGACGGCTTGACCTGGACGAGGCAAGGGCGCTGATCACTGAGGAGACGGCGCTTGTCTCCGTCATGGCCGCTAACAATGAAATCGGCAACATCTACCCGATACGCGAACTATCCCGCATGGCCCACGCAAAGGGTGCGCTCTTCCACACGGACGCAGTCCAGGCAATCGGCAAGGTGCCCATCGACCTGGACAATGACCTGCAGGATGTCGACTTTCTTTCGCTCTCAGGTCATAAGTTCCATGCCCCGAAGGGGATAGGTGTCCTCTATCGCCGCACCTTCGCCCCGTTTGCGCCATATCTGACTGGGGGGCACCAGGAGAGGATGCAGCGTGCGGGCACGGAGAATGTGGCCTCGATTGCAGGGCTTGGCAAGGCCGCCGAGCTTGCGATGGCCCATATTGACGAGGAGAACACGAGGGTGCGTGCGCTTCGTGACAAGCTCCAGGAGGGGCTCGTCTCGACCTGTCCCGACGCAATAGTCAACGGCGACCAGGAGCACCGCCTCCCGAATACTCTGAACATCTGCTTCAAGTACATCGAGGGCGAGTCGATTCTCCTCAGGCTCTGGGACCGTGCGCGCGTCTGCGCCTCCTCCGGAAGCGCCTGCACCACAGGCTCCCTGGAGCCATCCCATGTCCTGCGGGCAATGGGGCTCGACTACAAGGCACTCCATGGCACAATCCGCTTCAGCCTCTCGAGATATACCACGGACAAGGATATCGACACCGTGCTCGAGGTGATGCCTCCCATCATCAAGAACCTCCGGGACCTCTCTCCCTTTGGGAGATAGCCAGGGAGCCAGAAGGATGACCGCCCCCACACCCATTCCCGACGCGCCAATCCACGCCGTCGAAATCGAGACCGAGAACCGGGATGTCCCAGTCCTTGGCGAACTCCTTGCCGCAATGGACCTGCCGCCCCAGGCGCTCTCCAGCTACGAGAATCTGGAGACAGGCGTCGGCACGACATACGTCCTCTGCGACACTGCCGCCGAGGAGACAGCCGCCCGCGCCCAGGTGGAGGCGTTGCTCGCCCAGTGGTCGAACCTCCTCTCCTCACCCGTCCGCGCCATCCGCGACCGCGTCATCAAGCGCGAGGACTGGTCCGAGAGCTGGAAGAAGTATTTCCATCCCTTCAGGGCGTCGAAGCGCATTGTCATCAAGCCAAGCTGGGAGGAGTTCACGGCGGATCCCGACGACATTCTTCTTGAAATCGACCCCGGGATGTGCTTCGGGACTGGTTCCCACGGAACCACCAGGGGATGCCTCGAGTTCCTCGACAACCTGGCCGATGACGCAAACCCGTCCCGCCCGCGCTCGCTCATCGATGCGGGATGCGGTTCCGGAATCCTCTGCATGGCCGCCGACAAGCTGGGCTACGGCCCAATCTACGCCTTCGACTACGACCCCCAGGCAATCCTCGTCACACGGGAGAATTTCCAGCGTGCGGGGCTTGAGGGCGTGGTGCTTGAGGAGGCGGACGTCCATGATGTGCGCCCTCCCTTCCAGGCAGACCTTGCGCTTGTGAACATACTTGCGCCGATATTGGTCGAGGCGCGCGAGAATATCATGGAGATGGTGCGCCCCGGCGGCCTTGTGGTTCTCTCCGGCATCCTCGCCAGCCAGTATCCGCATATCCGCGAAGCCTTCGAAAAGCTCGGCGCCGTCGAACTCGAAAACTGGACACTGGCCGATTGGACGAGCGGGCTCTTCCGCAAGCCCCAGGAGTAGTTCCCAATGCCTCAGCTAGGCTGGTTTCCGCTAATTCTGCTGTCCGCGCTGTCGCTTGGCGTGTATGACTTCTCGAAGAAGCACGCCGTGAACTCCAACCGGGTGATGCCGGTGCTCTTCATGGCGACGCTCTGCGGGACGCTTTTCCTGATGGCGACCCATCTTGCCTCCGGGGACTTCCTTGCGTCCGCGCGATGCACTCCCGCCGAGTGGGGTCTGGTGATGGTCAAGTCGCTCATTGTCGCCGCCAGCTGGATTGCCGGATACTACGCCCTCCACGACCTGCCTATTTCCCTCGCCGCCCCGATCCGCGCTTCCGCCCCAATGTGGGCGACCCTCGGAGGCTTCCTGCTCCTGGGGGAGTGTCCGAATCTCCACCAGCTGGCCGGAATCATCGTTGTGTTCGCAGGGCTCTTCCTCTTCAATGTCTCCGGAAGACACGAGGGATTCTCCTTCAAGTCCAGGGGCGTCAGGATGATTATCGCCGCCACCCTGATCGGCGCATCCAGCGCAATCTACGATAGATATATTCTCCACAATCTCCACCTTGACGCCAACATGGTGCAGTTCCACTTCTCGATAGACCTGGTGCTGCTTCTGGGAGCCGCCTGGATTCTCCAGAAGCACATCCCCTTCATGAAGGAGGACAAGCCCTTCCAGTGGAGGTGGTCGATTCCACTCATCGGAATCCTCCTGATTGCGGCGGACTACTTCTTCTTCCACGCGCTTGCCGCGCCGAATACGCAAATCGGAGTCCTCTCCGTGCTCAGGCGCACCTCGGTCGTCGTCTCGTTCCTCTGCGGCGCAATCTACTTCCGCGAGAAGGGACTCCGGGTCAAGACGGCCGCGCTCGCGCTTGTCCTCGCCGGAATCGTCATCCTTGCTTTTTCCTGAAGGCTTACACCCCAAGACATACCCCACACCCAAAAAACAACACCATGGCTAAGAAGTCTGCACCAAAGAAAACGAGAATCGGCTACATCGGCGGCGGCCATCGCGGAGTGGCACTGCTTCCGCTCCTCCTTGAAATGGATGACGTCGAAATAGTCGCCGTCTGCGATGAATACGAAGACCGGGCACGGGATCTTGTGAAGATGTGCAAGGAAAAGGGACGCCCCGCCCCAAGCTGGTACCAGGACTACCTGCAGCTCATCGAGGAAAACTACGAGGAAAACCTGGATGCAATCATCGCCCCGACCGCATGGGAAAGCCACGTGCCAATCGCCGTCGCGGCAATGGAGCATGGACTCCCCGTCGGAATCGAGGTGGGAGGCGCATACTCCGTCGACGACTGCTGGCAGCTGGTGCGCGTCAGCGAGGCGACGGGAGTCCCGTGCATGCTCCTGGAGAATTGCTGCTATGGACGCGAGGAGATGGCTGTCCTGAAGCTGGTCAAGGACGGGGTCTTCGGTGAAATCGTCCACTGCGAAGGCGGATATCACCACGACCTGCGCGAGGAGATTTGCATGGGCGTCGAAAAACGCCACTACCGCCTCCGTAATTTCCTGCACAGGAACGCGGAACTCTATCCGACCCACGAGCTGGGGCCGATTGCAAAGTGGATTAAGCTGAACCGCGGAAACAGGATGGTCTCCCTTACCGCGACCTCCTCCAAGGCACGGGGGCTCAACTACTGGGCAAAGACCCACAAGGGCGAAGACGACCCGCTGGCAACCGCAAATTTCAATGAGGGCGACATCGTGACCACGGTCATCAAGTGCGCCAACGGAGAGACAATCGTCCTGACTCACGACTGCTCGCTCCACCGCCCGTACTCCCGCGGAAATGTCATCCAGGGAACAAAGGGAATCTATATGGAGGACAAGCACTCGCTCTGCGCAGAGGGCATCACAAAGACGCAGGAGGGATGGGACCCGGATGTCTGGGAAGACCTGAACGAACACTGGGATATCGCTGAACACCCGCTCTGGAAGAAGTTCCAGGACGAGGGTGTCAAGGGCGGACACGGAGGCATGGACTACCTTGTCCTCCGGGCATTCATCGAGTCAGTCCGCGATGGCAAGAATCCTCCCATCGATGTCTACGACGCCGCCGCATGGATGTGCATCACCCCACTCTCCGAGGAGTCAATCGCACAGGGCTCCGCACCAGTCGCAATCCCGGATTTCACAAACGGACTCTGGATCAGGGAACGCCCCTACGAAAAGGGAACGTACTGCCTCGAGGAAATCTGCGAACCAGGAGAATTATAGGATTTAGTAGAGAGAAGGGAGGAGGGAGGAGAAGGTAGTGCGTGGCCACTTTGCAGTGGGCTTCCGAAATAGAGAGAAGGGAGGAGGGAGAAGAGGGTAGTGCCAGGCCACTTTGCAGTGGGCTACCGAAATAGAGAGAAGGGAGGAGGGAGAAGAAGGTAGTGCTAGGTTGGCGCGCTTGGGCGCGCCCGCACGGCAATTTTGCCGTGCGTCGCCTGTGTGAATCCTTCTCTGTCCTCTATCTGCGCGGCATCCGCCGCGCTCAACGGTAGCCCACTGCATAGTGTCCACGCACTACTTTCTCCCCTCTTCTCCCTTATCCCTACTTCGGAAGCCCACTGCATAGTGTCCACGCACTACTTTCTCCCCTCTTCTCCCTTATCCCTACCAAAGAAAAACCCCCGTCCTGCGTATTGCGCAGGACGGGGGTTTTTCTTTGATAATTTTGGCGGCGATGACAGGGCTCGAACCTGTAACCTAGTGGTTAACAGCCACCCACTCTGCCATTGAGCTACATCGCCGTCAAATCTTTTGTAAACGGCGCATAAGATAACAGTGATTTCCCCGACTGCAAGCCGTGTTCCCGTAAAAAAGGGGATTTTTCACTGGAAGAAAATGTAAAAAACATACGAATATCTATTTGACATATCTATTGCAGATGGTAAAGTAGACGTGGTTTGTCATATTTTTATTTGTCTCTTTGTCTTTTCGGGGCATTTTGTCCTGGTTATTGAAGGAGGATAACCGCATGAAGGGTTTGACAGGCAAGCAGAAAGAGGTGTTGGAGTACATTGAGCGCTACGGTCAGGAGCAGGGCATGTCTCCCACGATTAACGAAATCAGTTCCGGAATGGGCATTACCGCGGCGACTGCCTTCTGCCATGTCAAGGCGTTGCAGAAGAAAGGGGCGCTCAACCGCACTTCGAAGGCCAGGAGCATCTCGATCCCCGGTGTGCAGAGGATGCACCATTTCTCCATGAGCCTCTCGATTCCCGTCCTGGGGAGGATTTCCGCAGGCGTCCCGGGGGAGACCGAGGAGCAGGTCGAACGCTACCTGACACTCGACCCGTCGCTTCTCTCGCGCAAGTACGTGCCGGGGAAACCGCTCTTTGCGGTGAAGGTCCAGGGCGAAAGCATGAGAGACGCAGGAATCCTCGACGGAGACCTGCTCATCGCACAGAAGACCGACAAGGTGACAATCGGGGATGTGGTGATCGCGTGCATCGACGATGCGGTGACCGTCAAGTACATCTACCTGGCCGACGGCAAGTGGGAACTGCGCCCCGCGAATCCCGACTTCGAGTCGAGGTATGTCGACTTCGACACCCTGAATGTCCAGGGCGCCGTGGTGGGACTGATTCGCCAGATGTAGCGCCGTGGCGACGTGCCGCCAGCCGTGACAGTGAAGACCGAACAAAGGCCATCACGCCTCAAGGGGGCGTTTCTTGCAGGTGTCGACGCAATCGCCCTGGCGGCCCTGGTGTGGCTCTTCACCTCGTCGCTCTTCCAGGGCGGGGCGCTTGCCTGCGGCCCCTCATGGTCACTCCTGGTGTCCTGGGGAGGGAAGGGAGGCGTCCCCGCGCTTGCACTTGTCTCCGACGGGGTGTCTGGCTCCAGGGATGTGGCGGTGCTTCTCCCCGGGGACAGGTTCGCCGCGGAGGTGCTTGCGGCTGCTCTCCAGCGGGACGGCGTCCCTTCGCTGGAATTCCTCCTTCTGCCGACCGCGTCTCCCTTTCCTGACGCAGCGAGTCGGCTGGCGAAGAGGCTTCCAGTGCGCCGGATGGTTGTGGCAGTGGACTCGCGCACCCGCGGCGACTGGCGGAGCCTCGAGGCGGAGCTTGTTTCCGCGGGCGCGTCTGTGGACAGGATCCAGCCTTCTGGAAGGAATCGGTGGCATGTCGCGACCCCGCAGTGGGAGCTGGACTATTGCAAGGGGACAGGCGGCGTTGTCGAGGGAGTCCTCACTGGAGGAGGGTTTCCCGAAGGATTGCGTTTCAGATACGACGAGACTGGGGAATTCCTGCTTTTCCGGGAACTTCCCGGCGGACACGGGGAGGAAATCTGCCGCATCCCCCAGATCAGCTCTCCTGGAACCAGGAGGCTTCCACTGCATCTGTAGCACGAAGACGAGAGTTTTTTCGCCTGACGGGAATATATTGAGTCTCTAGGCGGAGGCAGTGCCCGGAAACGGGGCTTCACCAGGGGAATCGCACCCCGCCGCCGTGGCGGGTTTTCATAAAAACGGGGGATGGAATAATAAAAAACTGGCGGCAGCGTTTAGGAGTCGGTCATGAGCTCGTATGTAGAACTTCCAATCGGAATCGGACTTATTCCATGCGATACGCTTATCGAGGATAGGCTGACGGGAAAGAAGTCCCTGATAGGCGTCATCGGCGCCATCAGAGTGACCAAGTTCCCATGCGTCTACCCCGCCTTCCATCTGCTTGTCTCCCTCACAAGCGGCAACGGAAGCTACCCCTGCACCCTCCAGCTTGTCAGCGAAAGCAAGAACGAGGTCATCTTCTCAGGCAACGGAACCCTGAAGTTCAACAATCCCACACAGGTCGTGGACCTCGTCTTCCTGCTCCAAAGACTCCATTTCAACTATCCCGACACCTACTGGATTAAATTCCTCATCGACGGCGAGCCGCTGATGACAAGGCCTATCAGGGTGGATCTGCTCAAGCCACCAGCAGAGCAGACTGCTCCCGGAGGGGAATCCTGAGGACATAGACGGATACAGACACTTTGACGACACTCGCTCCACTCCATGCCTCTCTTCAAGTATAAAGTCAGCGACCAGTCAGGAAAGGTCAGCGAAATCCTCATCGACGGAGATTCACAGGCCGACGCGGCAAGACGAATCCAGCGGCGGGGAATGATTCCGCTCACGTTCCTGGGCGAAGGCGCCGCCGCACAGCAGGGCAGCGGGATTCTCCGCAGGAAGGTGGATGTCGTCGACTTCACTGAACGGCTGGTGCCGCTTCTTGAGGCGAACATCCCCCTGGAACGGGCGCTGGCGCTGCTGGGGGACGAGCCTGACAATCCACAGCTTCAGCAGCTTGTGGGCGACCTGCGGCGCGGACTCCACGAGGGACGCAGGCTCTCCGACCTCATCCGCGACCAGAGCAGGGTCTTCCCCCCCGTCTACGCAGGAGTCGTCGCCGCCGGCGAGGAGGCCGGAGCACTTCCGCAGGTGATGGCCCAACTGCGCCTCTTCCTGACAAGCGCCTCCGAACTCAGGAGCTTCATCATCTCCAGCTCGGTCTACCCCGCGTTCATCGCGGTGGCGGGCATCGCGATGCTGGGCTTCGTGCTCTGCGTAATCGTCCCAAAATTCGCCACCTCCCTGGCGGGCGCGGGGGTCAAGTCCCAGGCAACCGACATCCTCATGGCGCTCTCCAGCGGAATCCGGTCGTATTGGTGGCTGGGAATCGTGCTCATTGCCATCCTGGCGTGGATGATAAGGCAAATCCGGAAGCCGGACACGGCCCTGAGCCACTGGTGGGACAGGGTCGTCCTCAAACTCCCAATCTTCGGAAAGATGGCGCTCTACAGCAATCTCTCCAGATTCTCGCGCACGATGGCAATCCTCATGAAGAGCGGAGTCCCGCTCCTCAACACAGTCTCAATCGCAAGCAGGGTCATACAAAACTACACCATCAGGACATCCCTCGACCAGGTGGCGGGAGAACTCAGGCAGGGACAGAAAATCTCCGGCGCACTCTCAAAAAGCAAATACATCCCGTCAATGATCCTGAGGATGGTTGCAGTGGGCGAGGAGACGGGCAATGTCGAAGACATGCTCGACCGGGTGGCGGACAGATACGAAAACGACCTTAAGAAGTCAATCAAAAGACTCCTGGCACTCTTCGAGCCACTGATCATCGTCTTCCTCGGACTCGGTGTCGGACTGATTGTCCTGCTGATGTTCATGGCAATCATGGATATGCAGCATGCAGTCTAATGCATAACCTCTTGCAAATCAATTACTTATAGATAACAGGCAATCCACGCGGACAATCCAGCAAACGCAAATGACCCACACACGAAAACAATACGCACGCACACGCCGCAGGCATTTCACCCTCATTGAAATCATGATTGTGGTCGTGATCATCGGACTTCTTGCGACGATTGTCGGGCCCTCCGTCATCGGGTCCCTTGACAAGTCCAAGGTGAAGACGACCCAGGCCCAGCTGGTCGACCTCAAGTCGGCCGTCCAGCAGTACTACATGGACACCAGCGAGTATCCCTCGTCCCTTGAGGATCTCATGACCAAGAACAGCAATGCCAAGTGGGACGGGCCATACCTGGATGCCAAGAATCTGCCGAAGGATGGCTGGGGCAACGATTTCATCTACAACTGCCCCGGCGCCGACAACATGCCCTTCGACATCATCAGCTACGGCGCTGACAAGGCGGCCGGCGGCGAGGGCTACAACGCCGACCTCTCCTGCTGGCTCTAGAGGCATGCTCCTTCGGATGGCGGGACTCTTCCAGGAAAGGCACCTGCGGCGCAGCGCATACACCCTCATTGAGATGGTGGTCGTATGCGTCATCATGATGCTTGTGATTGCACTTGTGGCGCCCCGCGTCGGTGGCACCTCCAGGCGCATGTCCGCAGAGCAGGCGCTCACCGCATTCAGGACCGCCTTCGGCGAATGCGCGATGCGCGCCAGGACGACTGGCGAGCCCCTTGCGCTCCTGTTGCAGCCCGACAAGAGGGTCTTCAGCGTCCAGGCCGTCGCCGACGTTCTTGACAAGGACTGGCATCCCTCCCGCATGCAGCCGCTTACAGGGGCGGAGGGGCAGGGCGGCATCATTTCGGGCGCCCAGTCCTACCCCGTCCCCGAGGGGGTCGAATGGGGAGACCTTCCGGACTACGACGACGGGCACGACGGCATTCTCTATACCTTCTACCCAGACGGCGAGGCGGCGGGCCCCGACCTTTCCTGGAGCATGTTCGGCAGAGACTATGCGCTGGCAGTGGACAGCGTCCTGGGAAAGGTCGCCATCCTCGAGTTGGATGAAAAGAAGCAGGCGGAGACGAGCCGCAGGAAGAGGTAGACAATGATTGCGCAATTGACAGGCACGCTTCTGGAATCCACGCCCACCACCGCCGTGGTTGATGTGCAAGGCGTGGGATACGAAGTCCAGACTCCCCTTTCGACCCAGGAGAAACTCCCGCCGCTCCAGCACAAGGTCACCCTCTACACGACACTGGTCGTCCGTGAGGATTCCATGACTCTCTATGGATTTGCCAGCCGCCAGGAGAAGCGTTTTTTCGAGACGGTTGTCAATTCCGTGAAGGGGTTTGGCCCCCGCCTGGCTCTTGCAGCCCTCTCCGCAATGCCTGTTTCGGCGCTTTGCCAGGCAATAGCCACCGAAAATCTCGCGCTTCTTTCGAAAATCAGCGGAATCGGCAAGAAGAGCGCGGCGCAGTTCGTTCTTGACATGAAGGGGAGAATCGAGGAGTTTGGCGCAACCGCCGCCGCGTCTCCAATTCCCGGTGCCGCCAGCCTGGGCGCCGCCGCGCAGGATGCGGTCAAGGCACTTGAGACCCTCGGCTATAAGCATGACGACGCAATGCGGGCGGTCGCAGAAATTACCGCAAACAGCGGAGAGAAGGAACTCTCCACCTCCGAAATCATCAAGCTCTCGCTCGGAAGATTCAGGGGATAGGAAAACGCGCAGATGGCTTCCCAGGATTCCAGATTCATCACTTCGGAAATGAATGTCCGCGAGGAGGAGTTTGACAAGACTCTCCGACCGCAGGTCTTCGATGACTTTCCCGGACAGTGCAATGTCAAGGAACAGCTCCAAATCATGGTCTCCGCCGCAAACACACGGCAGGAACCCCTGAACCATATCCTGCTGTCAGGGCCTCCGGGACTCGGCAAGACCACCCTTGCAAATATCATCGCAAATGCCTGTGGCAGGCAGCTTAAGGCAACAAGCGGCCCCGTCATCGAAAAGCCTGGGGACCTGGCAGGGCTGCTCACAAGCCTTGACGAGGGGGACGTCCTCTTCATCGATGAAATCCACAGGCTCCCGCGCCAAGTCGAGGAGTATCTCTACAGCGCAATGGAGGACTTCCGGATTGACATCATGGTCGATTCGGGGGTGGCGGCACGCTCGGTCCAGGTGAACCTGCCACGTTTCTGCCTCATCGGGGCGACTACACGGCAGGGGAAACTCTCAGCCCCGCTCAGGGACAGGTTCACCATGAAGTGCAGAATGGCATATTACTCAGATGTGGAACTGAAGACAATCCTCAGGCGAAGCGCCAAGGTGCTGAAGGTGGAATCCGCCGAGGACGGACTCCTGGAAATCGCCCGAAGGGCAAGGGGAACACCACGCATCGCAAATAATCTCCTCAGATGGGTGAGGGACTATGCACTCGTAAGACATTCCGCGGATATCACGCAGAGTGTCGCGGCAAATGCACTGAAAATGCTGAATATCGATGACGATGGACTCGATGAGATGGATAATCGAATCCTGGAGACGATTATCGTCAAGTTCAGGGAAAGGCCAGTGGGGCTCAAGACGCTGGCTGTCGCCGTCGGTGAGGAGGAGGAGACTATCGAGGATGTTTATGAACCCTATCTGATCCAGGAAGGATTCCTGCTGAGGACGCCGAACGGGCGCGTCGTCACCGAAAGGGCGTTGAGAAGGTTCGGAAGAACTCCGGGGGCAACCCCCTCGCAGCCAACACTATTCTAAAATGTGGCGAGCCACTATGAGACCTTGACAAAAAAGGTTTTTCAGTGGTTCGGTATTTTTGGGAGGGGGCGTTTTATCCCGGGCGTCGCCCCCCAAAAAAAGTCCCCTGAATTGTTTAGACGCATGTCTTGGACTGGCGTCCACAGCCGCCAGCCTTCTGATATTCGTGGCTCTATCCCTGCCCTTATGAGGGACGGAGCCTTTGAAAAGCGGCTACCGCCACCCTCCTCCAATGGAAAAGGGAGCGGATGGCTATTGATATAATCGCATAACATATTGTGAATAAGGATATTGCATAAACCTGGACTCCAGGCGTCTCACGCGGCTGACGAGCCTCCGCGCCATTCTGACCCCATTGGTTCGACAATGATTTGGATGGCAGTCCCAACGAGAGGGGCTTTCCGTCAAAAATCATTCCGGGGTCTGATTTCTCAAAAATCATAAGAATTTTTGCATATTTTTGCCATTATGTGTTGAATTTTTGCAAAAAAAGGATATTTTAGGGAAAGAAAGGGTAGAAATGGGAATGAATGGGCAAAAAAGGGATGGGAATCCCTGCCCGTTCCTGGTTTTCGGTTGATTTTCTTTTCCATGTCGGAGTCGTCGTCATCCAAGCGAGTCAGGTTGTTCACTGGGACATTTCCCATGAGCGTAGATGGTCAGCGCAGGCTGTCCATGCCTCGCAGCTGGCGTCTGCCCACAGACACGCCTGACACCCAGTTTTACCTGGTGCCTGGCCGTGCCCGTCGCATTCAGGTAGTGACCGAGGAGAAGATGAATGCGATTTACGAGAAGCTCGTGAACGGGTCCTTTGCCAACGACGGCAGGATTGACGCGTACACCGACATCGCCTCGAAGATTCAGATTGTCACCTTGGACAGCCACGGTCGTTTTGCCCTGGCGGCCTCCTTGGCGGAGTTTGCCGGGATTACCGACAAGGCGATTTTCCTGGGCTCGTTGGTCTACGGGACCATTCTGGCGCCGGAGTCCTGGCAGGGCCGTCAGACTCCTCTTGCCTCCAGCTTTGATTTGCTTCAGCAGATTGAGGAGAACACCAGGGGGGTGTCCGTCGACAAGGAATGACCGACTGCTTTTTCCACCAGAGCGTTCTTCGCCGGGAGGCTGTTTCCCTGTTGACCGACGGCGGCGGGCGTCGTTTTCTGGACGGCACACTTGGCGGCGGCGGCGATTCGGAGGCGGTTCTTCAGGGCGGTTCCGACCGTGAGGTGATAGGGATTGACCGCGACCCTGCGGCTCTCAAGGCAGCCGGCGAGCGTCTCGCGGCCTTTGGCACGCGCTTCCATGGATGGCACGGGCGATTCAGCCAGATGGAGCAGGCTGCACGGCAATTCGGCTGGGATTACGTGGACGGCGTCATTCTCGACATCGGGGTCTCCTCTCCGCAAATCGACACTCCCGAGCGCGGTTTTTCCTTCAGGTTCGATGCGCCACTGGACATGCGGATGGATCCTTCCTCCGGCGACCCGACGGCCGCGGACATCCTGAACACCCTTGAGCAGAAGGAGCTTGCCGACATCTTCTGGAAATACGGCGAGGAGCGGTATTCGAGGGCGATTGCCAAGGCAGTAGTCGCCCGCCGCGAGAGCCGTCCCTGGGCACGCACTTCGGAGCTTGCCGAGTTGTTGGAGCGGATAGTCGGTCGGGCGCATCAGCACGGCCTTCCTCCTGCGACCCGCGTCTTCCAGGCGTTGCGCATTGCGGTCAACCACGAACTTGACGAGCTTGAGGATGCATTGAAGGCATCCGAGAGGCTCCTGGCCCCCGGAGGGCGTCTTGTTGTGATCAGCTTCCATTCCCTTGAGGATCGCATTGTAAAGCATTTCATGCAGCATGCGGCCTTGACATGCGTCTGCCCTCCATCCCTCCCGTGCACCTGCAATAAGAAACAGACATTCATCCCGCTGACCAAGAAGCCGGTCACCGCGACTGGCGAAGAACTCTCCTCGAATCCCCGCGCATCCTGCGCAAAGCTCCGTGCCGCAAGACGGACGGATGCCCCACCGGAATTTGCCTGACGCAGGCGGCATGTGATTTCGCGTCAAGCCGCCCGCGACAACCGAACCAAGCACAATTCCACAAAATGAGCTGCATCAGGTTAAATACACAGATTTCTCCAAAAAGGAAGAAGCCAATAGACTGGGCTTCCGCAGCCTTCCCGTTTATTGCGCTTCTGATCATCGCCGGCATGGTGGTTTCCACCGGCATGTACATGTCTGCGTCCAGGCAGCGCATCCGTGAAATCCGCAAGGAACTCTCCGCGTTGAATTCAGAGCGGGACGAACTTGAGAAGAGCCTGCAGAACAGGCGTGCCGAGCTTGAGCACCTGATGGAGGGGAGTTTCATTGCAGCCAAGGCGAAGCCTCTTGGCCTCAGGCCTCCGGATCCCCGCCAGCGTGTAATCCAGCTTCGCCTGGTTGCCACCGACAAGGGGCTCGAGGCCCGTCCACGCATTGTTGGATACAACCGCCGGTAGCTTGCCGCCAGCACGCATTTCCCCGAGGCCGGAGCGAGGGATCCGTCCGAGGGCATGGGATTGGTTTCGCCCTCATGATATTCCAAAGACCTACGGTGCCCACTGGCACGGACTCCCTGCGAACAAGTCGCATGTCTTCGTCTGAAGCTCCCAAATCTAATGAGACGATATCCTGCGAGGGGAGCGGTCCGTGCCGTCATCCTGGAATAGTCAGGCGTTTTTTCCAGAATCCACTGCTTTTCCTCCAACCCTGGAACAAGAGCTATTCGCGCGAGGAGAGATGTGTGTTGACGGGGAGGATTCGCAGTGGAATCCTGAGCCGCTCATACCTGTTCCTCCTGGTTCTGCTTGTATTGTTCGCCGGGCTGGTCTATCATGTAGGCATGATTCAGCTGGGCAACCATGAATACTATGCCAGGCAGGCACGGGGCATAAGCATGAAGACCAGGGACGCCGCCGCACATCGCGGAAGCATTCTCGACCTGAATGGCAATATCTTCGCAGGTGACTTGGCGACACGGGACGTCCACGCCGAGCCCAAGCGCTTCGTCGGCGACCTGGATGTGGCGGCGAAAATCATCGCGAAACACCTTGGCATTGACGAGGGGCTCCTGCTGAAGCGCTTTGAAAAGTCCGCATCCCACGAATTTTCCGTGAAGATATCGGGTGGCGTCCCCCCATCCTTTGTCCGGGAGAAGGGCCTTAGCAGGATTGCGGGTCTCACCCTGCGTCCTGTGCGTGACGCCAACGGGGCGGTCGCCTCCTTCAAGGTCTTCTTCCATCCATACAGGGTGACTCCCGAGGAGCGCAAGGTCTCCTGCGGTCAGATTTGCGAGTACTTTGACATTACGCGCCCGGAACTGGAGCGAGAGACCCGCCAGGCGCTGGAGCGTTGCCAGGAGATTTCCGTCAAGCGGGGCGTCTCCCGCGAGGTTGCCGAGGAGATGCTTGCGGAACTCAAGGCTGCCGGAATCAAGCGCGGGGTCAGGTTCACGGATTCCTGGGTCAGATACTATCCCAGGGACACGGAGCTTGCCAATCTGCTTGGATTCACGGACAGCGAAAACAGCGGCGTTTCAGGCGTGGAACAGCTTATGGACAAGTTCCTGCGCCCCGTCGTCGGAAAGGTCGCCTATTCCCTTGACAGCGACGGGCGCCCCGTCGACGACGACCCCAAGGTCCTCAAGGAGGCATCCAACGGAGCGGACGTGTACCTGACCATCCAGGAGCCCATCCAGCGGATCCTCGAGGAGGAGCTCAGGGTGCTTTGGGAGACCAACCGCCCCACCAGGGCATACGCGATCATGATGGATCCCTCGACTGGCGCAATCATGGGGCTGGCGCAATATCCCCAGTTCAATCCAAACGACCGTGAGACGATGGAGGATCCGGACAATTGCCAGAACCATGTCATGCATCAGTCCTACGACCCGGGCTCCATCATGAAGGCAGTCAGTCTCTCCTGCGTACTTGACAGCGGGGTCGCCGACCTGAATTCGGTCAAGGATTGCGAGAAGGGACGCTGGATATACAACAGGAAGGCGTTGCGGGACTCCCACAGATACGACGAGTTGACGCTTGCCGAGGTCATCCAGAAGTCGAGCAATATCGGAACCGCGAAGTTCTCCCTCGACCTGGGGGAGGAGAGGATGTACAAGTACCTGGTGAACTTTGGCTTTGGCAGGCCCACTGGCCTTGGCTTCTACCCGTCTGAAGGCGAACCGGTTGTCTTCCGATGGGAACCCCCGGGGCTCTTCCGTGAACTCCATCTCTGGGATTCCCTGACAATCACCCGCATCCCCATGGGGCAGGGCATTACCGTCCCCCTTATGCAGATAATGCAGGCGTGGGGCGCGCTTGCCAACAACGGCGTGATAATGCAGCCATATCTGATTGACCGCGTCGTCTATCCCGACGGCACGACCGAGTATTCGCAGCCCCACGCGAAGTCGGAGCCTGTCTCCGCCAATGCAGTCAAGAAGATGACCAAGGCGTTGACGATGGTGACCGAGAAAGGTGGCACTGGAACCCGTGCCGCAGTCAAAGGGTTCAAGGTCGCGGGAAAGACGGGCACCGCCCAGATGTGGATCATGGCCGACAAGGCGAAGGGAGTCAAGGGACACTACGCCGAAAACCAGTTCCTCGCATCATTCATCGGATTCGCTCCCGCTGACAAGCCGCGTTTCCTGTTGCTGGTCTCCGCGGAAAATCCAACGGAGGGATACCACACGGGAAGCGGAGTCGCGGCGCCCGTATTCCGCCGAATCGCAGAAAAGACGCTGGAATATCTCCAGGTGTCGCCAGACGAGGCACCCGCAAAGGGCGAGCCGGCCCGCAGAGCCACCGCGAGAAATCGTTAATAGAACGCCGCAGGGATATGCCTTGCCGGCGGAATTGATGGGGAGGACCCGCACGAACGCCAGTTTATATCGGCGATGGCTTTTCTGACGGGGAGGCGGGCTGGCAGAGCCTCATGCGCCGTTCCTGGCTTCAGCGGAGGCGGCGTGGGGCTTATCTGACGATGTCGCTGCTCTTTATCCAGGATGGGATTCCTCCTGGGAGGATTGCGTATGACCATTCTCCGCGTGTCATCTTGACAGAGATGACGGTTCCTGCGTGGAGTGGTTCATTCACGGCTGGTTTGAATGCTTCGCTGTCCCCTTTTCGCGGGATGGTTTCCGTTGCGGAGACGACCGCGAGCCTGTTGTGTTTAAGCGTATGGCATGTGATCATTGCCGAGCTTCCGAAGATGATTGCGGTTGCGGCCACGAGGACCGCGAGGGTGCATAGCCAGAGCGGTCGTTTCCAGAGCAGGATGATGCCGATGGCACAGAGCAGGCTCCATGCTGCGAGCGCAATTGTCACCCGTGTCGGGTATCCGATGTCGTAGTGGAAGAAGGCGATCATTCTGAGTGCGCCCTTGGCCTGTGTGTCGGGGTATTTGTCAATGCGCCTTGATTGTGCAATCCTGAGGTTGTCGAGAACACTTCTCCTGTGTGGTGAGAAGATGAGTGCCTTTTTCAGGTTCAGGATTGCCGGCCCGAGCTCCCCCTTCTGGAGATAGAGCGCACCCAGTTCGCTGTAGATTGTGGCATTTGCGACGCCATCCGCCCGCGCCTCCTCATAGCAATCGATTGCGTTGCCAAGGTGTTGCGCTGCGGCCTGGACATCCTCCAAGTTCTCCAGCGCGAGCCGTTTTTCCTGTTCGGCCTTTTGGAGGAGTTGCCCGGTGGTTGCGGCTGGCGCCATCGTCGGCAGCATTATTGCGGCGAGCAGCGTTGCCCAGATGATATGCCCTCTTTTCTGCATAGTCTGATTGTCCCCTAGAGTTCCTTGACTGCGTCGTTGATTTCCCTGATGAATTCTTCGGCAGGGAGTGACGCACCTGCGTATTGCGCTGCCTCGCACATTGAAAGTATCTTCTTCAGCGGCAGGATGTTCTCCTCGTCAATCCCTTCGTCGGCGAGGGCCTTGAATGTTTCCTGGTATGTCGGCGCACCGCCCCGTATTCCGGTTCTGGCGGAGAGGTATTTGCAGAATGCGTCGGCGATTTGCCGTGATGCGTCATTGGATGCGCCGTTGATTCTCCTGAGTTTTTTTGCGAGGGTGTTCTTCAGCCTTCGCGAGGAGCTTGCCGAGAGGAGGAGGTTTGCGGCACGGCGTCTAAGCAGAACCCAGGATGCTGTGGCTGTCCAGAGGAGTCCTGGCAGGATGACGAACCAGATGAGCCCCTTGCGTCCTCCTCCGTCATGCAGCGGCGACCATTCCTTTTTGCCGGCGTTTCCGTCCAGTGCGTCCAGGAAGAGTCCTGACGATTCGGAGAGTTTGGCATCGCGTCCATTTTTCTGGGTGGGCATGGCGATGGCCGTCGGCATGTCTGTGCCGCTGAGAGTCACGGTTTTGGTTTCATTGACTGTAATGGGCAGGGGATTCGTGGTTGCGAACCCGTAGCTTTTTGTTGTGGGGTCGAAGTATGGGATTTCGAACGATGGGATCTCCTTTGCGGCTGTGGAGAGTGGTCGGATTGTGCGCTTGAAGGTTGCCGTGCCATCCTCGCTGGTCACGACCGGGTCGTCTCCTGCGACCTTGAAGAGTCCTCCGTTTGGCAGGAGCTTTCTGATGTCTGGCACTGCGTCATTTCCTGGAATGGATGCGTTCTTCAGTGTAATGGTGAGTGTGATTGGGTCTCCGACATAGACCTCGTCCATGTCAATGGATGCTGTGGCGGTGAGTGGTCCTACGAGTCCGGTGAAGCCCTGTGGTTTGCCTTCCTCGGGAAAATCCTGGACATTGAGGGTGAGTTCGTTGGATGCGATGGTGTCCGTCTCCATCTTCTCGCGTCCACCGAAGAAACTGCCGAAGAACGGGTCGTTGAACGGGTCGCGTTCTGAACGCTGTTTTGAAGAGGCTCTGTTCGCCTGGAGGAACATCTGGGGGATTCTGAAGGAGCCGGGACGCTCCGGGGTCAGCCGATACGACTTCCGATACCTCTGGATTCTAACGCCGTTCTCAACGGCGCTACTTGAGGAGAACTCGTTTTTTTCACCGGATTCCTCAATCTTGAGGTTATCCTTCATAAGCTCAAATTGGGGGATCAGCTGGAAATCCCTGTAGACGGTGGAACTGGGCGCGGTAATCGTGACTTCAAGAGTCACTGGCACGCCGACAACGGCCTCCTCGGAGGAAAGAGTCTGCTGGAAAAGAATTTGGGAACTGGGAGGCAGGGGCTGAGACGAACCACCCACCTCGACGACAAGTTCCTGGCTCTCAAGGGTGCCGCCATCGTAGCCAACTGACATCGCCGGAATCAGAAGCTTGCCGCTCTTCTTCGGGCGAAGGCGCATCTGGTAGGTGGTGATAATCAAATTCTGGGCGTTCACGACTCCGTTGATGTTGGTAAAACTGCTCTGGCTCTGGTAGGCGGGGCCGCCACGCCCAATTATCTCAAAGTCAAAGGAACCAGGAGTCCGCGGCGCGGAAAAACTGGGATGGGAACTGCTTGCCTCGTTGTCGGAGATGCGGAAGGTCATCAGAAGCGTCTCGTTGGGCGAAATGCGGTTCTTGTCCAACGTCACCTCCAGCGTCGCCTTCGCAAAAAGCATTGCGGGCAACAGCGCAAGTGAAAGCACAATTAATCTAAAATATCTCATAAGTGGTTGATTGTCAAGTAGTTACGAATTAAAGCCGCTACCAGTCCTTCTCCACGGCAGAACGATTGCGTATCCCCTTGTTGCGCATTATGCGGCGCAGTTTCTCCCCATTGATGCTCTCCTGAAGCTCCGCGGGCAGGGGCTCGACTTTCTCCTCTTCATCGCCAGCATTGTCCTCCTCAACAGGTGAAAGGCGAACAGACTGCTGCGCAGACTCCTCGTCTTCCCCGGAGGAATCCTCCTCCTGCTGTTTCTGCTGTTTCTGCTGCTCCTGCTGGTTCTGCTGCTCCTGCTGGTTCTGCTGCTCCTGCTGGT
>URJM01000006.1 GCA_900548225.1 uncultured bacterium | reverse complement strand
GAGAAGGGAGGAGAAAGGAGAGGGCAGTGCGTGGCTGGCGCGCTTGGGCGCGCCTTGCAAAGTAGGGAGAAGGGAGAAGGGAGGAGAAGGTAGTGCGTGGCTGGCGCGCTTGGGCGCGCCTCGCACGGCAGAATCGCCGTGCTCAACGGAAGCCCACTGCAAAGTGACCACGCACTTCTCCCTACCTTCTTCTCCCTACTCTCTACTTCTAGAACCCCATTTTCCCTTTGGAGAGGTCAATGAGATAGCGTCCGTATGCGGTTTTTTCGAGTGGTTGTGCGGCCTTGAGGAGTTCTTCGGCGTCCATCCATCCGTTGCGGAATGCGATTTCCTCGAGGCATCCGACCTGGAGCCCCTGTCTCAACTGGATAGTTCGGATGAAATTTCCAGCATCGATCAGGCTTTCACACGTTCCCGTGTCGAGCCATGCGTAGCCCCGTCCGAAGAGTTCCACATGGAGTTCGTTTCGTGCGAGGTATTCCCTGTTCACATCTGTGATTTCCAGTTCTCCCCGTTGCGAGGGCTTGAGGCCTTCCGCTATTGAGACGACCTGGTTGTCGTAGAAGTAGAGTCCTGTGACCGCGAAGTGTGACTTAGGGTTGGCGGGCTTTTCCTCGAGTGACGTGACCTCTCCCGTCTCATTGAAGGAGACCACTCCGAATGCCTGTGGATTGCGGACGGGATATGCGAAGACCGTGGCGCCAGTCGTGCGTGCCGCGGCGTTCTTGCAGAGGGCGGCGAGATTTGCGCCGTAGAAGACATTGTCGCCGAGGACGAGTGCCACTGGCCCGTCCCCTATGAACTCCCTTCCGATGAGGAAAGCCTGTGCGATTCCGTCAGGGGAGGGCTGTGCCGCGTATGAGATATTGACCCCGAAACGGTGCCCGTCTCCGAGGAGTCTTTGGAACGCGGCTTGTTCCGCCGGGGTTGTGATGACAAGCAGGTCCCTGATGCCCGCCAGCATCAGGGTCGAGATTGGGTAGTAGATCATCGGCTTGTCGTAGACGGGCAGGAGTTGTTTTGAGACGCCCATCGTGACAGGATGGAGGCGGCTTCCCGCGCCGCCGGCGAGGACGATTCCCTTTCGATTGCTCATGGCAGTTCCTCCTTGGTGACTTCGCCAAGCCCGAGGCGCTGGCAGCGGTAGCTTCCCTCCTGGATGTGGCGGCACCACTCTTCGTGGGCGAGATACCACTCCGCAGTGGCCCGAAGCCCGTCGCGGAAGGTCATCCTCGGAGCCCAGCCCAGGGCGTGCTTGATGTGGGACGAATCCAGCGCGTATCTGGCGTCATGCCCCGGGCGGTCCTGGACGAATTCGATTTGGCTCCTGTAGGGGAGGCCATCCTTGCGGGGGTGCAACTCGTCGAGGATTGAGCAGAGCGTGGTGACCACCTCGAGATTTGTGAGTTCGCAGTCTCCTCCGATTGTATACGTATCTCCGGGCGTGCCGTGCATTGCGGCCGTGATGAGTGCGCGGGCGTGGTCTTCGACATGTATCCAGTCGCGGATTTGCATCCCTGTGCCGTATATGGGCAGGCTCTTCCCTGCGACCGCGCGCAGAATCATCAGTGGAATGAGCTTCTCCGGAAACTGCCTGGGGCCGTAGTTGTTGGAGCAGTTTGTGAGGAGCGTCGGCAACCCGTATGTGCGATGCCACGCCCTGACGAGGTGGTCTGCGGCGGCCTTGCTGGCGGAGTAGGGCGACGATGGATTGTAGGGGGCATCCTCGCCGCAGGGAGGCTGCTCTGGAGAGAGGTCCCCGAAGACCTCGTCGGTGGAGACATGAAGGAAGCGGAAGGAGTCCGCCTCGTCCGGGGGGAGTGAGGCCATGTGCTTCCGGGCGGCCTCCAGCATGGTGAAGGTCCCCATGATATTCGTCTCAAGGAAGGTGCCTGGCGCATCGATTGAACGGTCCACGTGCGACTCCGCCGCAAGGTGCAGCACCTTTGTCGGGCGGAACCGTGAGAAGACCGTCTCCACCGCCCCCCTGTCCCGTATGTCCGCGTGGATGAAGTCATAGCGCGGGTCGTCCTTGAACTCCTGGAGATTCTCGGGGTTTCCTGCGTAGGTGAGGGCGTCCAGCACTGCGACACGGCATCCGGTCTCCTTCATGAGAAGCGATACAAGTGCGGAGCCGATGAAGCCCGCGCCTCCAGTCACGAGGATTCTCTCCTGAACGCCGTGGTTTGTGTCGTTTGTCATAACATCTTTAAAATCAAGGAGTTATGATTAATGTTGCTCGCCGAGCATCCTCAAAAACGCCTCCTCGTCGAGGACGGCCACGCCAAGTTCCGCCGCCCGCGACGTCTTTGTCGCACCTGTGTTCGCCCCGGCCACAAGATATGTCGTCTTCCGGCTGACCGCGCCTGCGACTGACCCTCCGAGCGCACGGATTTTTGCGGACGCCTCGTCCCGCCCCATTGTCGAGAGTGTTCCCGTGAGGACGAATGACTTTCCCTGGAGTGGCCTTTCCTCTGCGGCTTCGGAGCCTTCGTTTCCTCCTGCGGGATTGATTCCGAGGCCACTCATGCGTTCAAGCCAGCTTCTGCCGATTTTTCCTTTGAAGAAATCCAGGACGCTTTGTGCGGTCTTTGGGCCGATTGTGGTTGTGACGTATGCTCCCTTTGCAGAGGATTTTTTGATGAGTCCTGCGCGCAGGAGCGGGGTTTCGAGTTCCTGGAGTGTCGGGGGCGCCGCGGGTGGGTCGAAGAGGTCCTGGATGGGTTTTGGCTCTCCCTTTGTCCGTGTCGGCGTGATGCCGTTTTGGAGATCCAGCAGATCCAGCATCGCCTTGAGATATGGCGATTCCGCGACTTCGGCCAGGTCCTTGTGGATTCTGCCGAGCTGGAATGCGGTGGCTGCCCCGACTTCGGGGATTCCCATGGCCTCCAGCCAGTGCCCCAGGTCCTTTGTGCGGGCATTTTCGAGTGCGGCGAGCACCTTTGCCGCGTTTTTCGGCCCGAAGATGCGCGGTTCGTCTTCCGTTCCGAGGTTCAGTCCTTCGAGTTGCGCCTGGTTGAGACTGAAGAGGTCGAGGGGTTCCCTGACCAGTCCGCTGTCGCAGAGCGCTTCCGCGACCACGCCTCCCACCGACTCGATGTCCAACGCGTTCCTTGCAGTAAAATACTGGACTCTGCGGACATTCTGCGCGGGGCACTGGAGATTTTCACACCGCCATGCCGCGAAGTTGGGATCCCGGGAGATCGGGCCTCCGCAGGAGGGGCATTTGCCGCCGAGGCTGCCAGGCAGGTCGTAGGGGACGGTGCCCTCGGGACGGCGCTCAAGGAGGACCTTGACAACTGCGGGAATCACCTCTCCGGCCTTCTCGATAAGCACCGTGTCGCCAATGCGGATGTCCTTCCTGGCGATCTCATCCTGGTTGTGAAGTGTGGCGCGGGAAATCGTCGAACCGGACAGGAAGACCGGCTCGAGTTCCGCGACGGGCGCCAGGACGCCTGTCCTGCCGACCTGGATTGTGATTGCCTTGAGCCTGGTGGCGGCGCGTTCCGGCTCGAACTTGTACGCCTTCGCCCAGCACGGGGCCTTCGCAGTCATGCCGAGGATTTCACGCTGGCGGAAGGAGTCCACCTTGATGACGGCCCCGTCGGTGTCGTAGGGCATGTCGCGGCGAAGCCCGTCCAGCTCCTGGATTGCGTCGTAGATGCCCTTGAAGTCGTGGACGACCCGGCACCACTTCTGGATTTTGAGGCCGTATTCCCTGAAGATGCGGAAGAGCTCCTGCTGTGAGTCGACCTCCACCCCGTCAATCAGCCCCTGGGTGTAGAAGAGAATGTCGAGGGGTCTTGTCGCCACCTCGGCGGAGTCCAGCAGCTTGATTGAGCCCGCTGTCGCGTTTCGTGCGTTGGCGAAGGGTTCGAGCCCCTCTTCGACCCTGCGCTGGTTCAGCCTGGCGAAACCCTCCCTCGGAAGGTAGCATTCGCCACGCGCCTCGAAGAACGGCGGCGGATTGTCGCAGCGGAGCCGGAGCGGGACCGACGGAATCGTCTTCACATTCGCGGTGACATCGTCTCCCTGTCTGCCGTTTCCCCTGGTGACGGCCTGCGCCAGGACTCCGTTCTCGTATCTGACGGCGATGGAGACGCCGTCGATCTTTGGTTCGACGACGTATGTGGGCGTCTCCCCCTTGAGTCCCCTGAGGACGCCTTCGTGGAAACGTTCCAGGTCCGCCGCGTTGTAGGTGTTTTCCAGGGAGAGCATGGGCACGGTGTGTTCCACCGTCTCGAATCCCTCCGCGACGCCTCCGTGCATTCGCTGGGTTGGCGAGTCCGTGGTAACCAGCTCCGGGTGTGCGGCCTCCAGGTCGAGGAGCCTGTGGTAGAGCCTGTCGTATTCCAGGTCGGAGATTTCGGGCGCCGCGTCGATGTAGTAGAGCTGGTCGTGGTGTCGGATTTGCCGGCGGAGTTCCTCCGCCTGCGCCTGGAGGCCTACTGTTGCATTGTCCATTTCGCCCATGGTCATTTGCCTATGCAGAACCTGTGGAAGATTTTGTCGAGGATGTCAGGTTCGACTTCGAGCCCGACAATCTTTCCGATGGCGGCAACTGCGTTCCGGAGGGGGACTGCCGCCAGCTCCCAGGCGGCGGAGGGGACTTCCCTGCGGGTGTCGTCCACCGCCCTGGCTGCCTCGTCAAGGAGGGATGCGTGCCGTGCGCTGACGGCGACATGGAGGCCTTCCGCCTTGTCCCCGAGGGAGTCGCCCCCTTCCTGCCCCTTATCCAGTTCGTCTTCAAGCGACCTTGCGATAGTCTCCTCGAGTTCGGGGATTCCCTCGCCGGTGATTGCGGAGACGGAGAGCCGTCCTTCCGGCGGCGAGGCCAGGTCGCACTTGTTGATTACGGGAATCATCGTTCCCCGCGGGATTGACCACTTTGGCTGTGGCGTCTCCCCCGCGGTCGCGTCCGAGACCCACAGGACCACGTCCGCCTCGGCGGCGGCCCTCTTTGCCCGCTCGATTCCGCTTTGCTCGACGAGGTCGTCGGTCTCCCTTGCCCCCGCCGTGTCGATGATCTTCACCGGAAAACCCTTGATTGCAAAGTCAGCCTCCACCGTATCGCGGGTGGTGCCTGGAATTGGGGATACGATTGCGCGATCACGCCCCAGTAGCCTGTTGAGCAGGCTTGACTTCCCCACATTCGGAGGGCCGGCGATGACCATCTTCGCGCAGTCACGGAGGATTTCACCCTCGCGCCTGGTGCGTGCCAGCCGCCGGATTTTCTCCTGGCACGATTCCAGCCTGCGGAGGAGTTCCGAGGGCGGCATCCAGTCGATCTCCTCCTCTGGAAAATCCAGCCTTGATTCCACTTCGGAGAGGATTGTGGAGAGTTCCTCGTGGATTGCCCTGGCCGCGGCTCCAAGTTCACCCTCCAGCTGCGCATTTGCAATTCTCGCCGCACGCCAGGATTCCGCCGCGACAAGGTCGGCGACCGCCTCGGCCTGCGTAAGGTCAAGCTTCCCGTTCATGAAGGCGCGACGGGTGAATTCGCCAGGCTCGGCAGCGCGGGCGCCGTATGCCAGAAGAGCCTCTAGCGCCATGCGGACGGACGCGCGGCCACCGTGCAGCTGGAGCTCGACCACGTCCTCCCCCGTGTAGCTGTTGGGTCCAGGCATGTAGACAGCCAGGCAGGACGCGTCAATGCCGCCCATGCTTCCAATGAGAAGCCTCCGCGGACTCTCCGCCCCCAGTCCTCCGCCGTGGATGGGGCTCCAGACCTGCTCCGCAATGGCCAGGGAATTGTCCCCGGAAAGTCTGATGATGGCGACGGCTCCGCCCGGAGGAGTCGCCAGGGCGCATATTGTGTCTTTACTGGAAGCTTGCATGGAAAGAATATAATTGGGTGAATTGAAACAGTAATCCCCAGGGAACGTAAAGGCGGTTCTTCTTTTTTGTGTGCCGCAGGTGGTGCGTTGTGGATACTAAAAGTCATAACTTCTTTGTTTGCAGTTTGTTATATACTATCGTCGGATTGTGCGCGGCTCTCCATTCCCCTGGATTCCCCGCCCGTTGTCCTCCATGGCTTCAGCGGATGGCGGGGATCACGGCGTTTTTTCGGATTATCTGTCCGGCAAAGCAATTTGGAATTTTTCGAGGTGTGTTTATATTAGGCGAAATTTCACGATAGAAGTACAGTCTTACGACCTCGTTTTCATTCTTTTACGAAATCATGGGATTCCTCACCGTCCAGGCTTCTGCCCTCCGACTCCAAGTCGCGGTTAGATAGCGTTGCGGGATTGCGTCTGACGCTTTCCGGCAACGCGAAAAACAAACGTTTTCGGAACCGAGGCGCAGAGACAATTGAGGAATGCCCCTTCCAGGGTGCGGCGAGAAGTACGTCGGACGCTAGAAAAAGGCCCTTCGGTTCAGATGCAACCGAGGGGCTTTTTTAATTTCAGCGAATGAAGAAGGATTTTGGCAGATGAGATACAACGGCGCGAGAATCATAGTGGAGTGTCTTTTGGAGCAGGGAGTGGACACGGTCTTCGGCTATCCAGGGGGCACGATCCTGAACGTGTATGACGAGCTTTACGCCAGCAAGGGCAGGATTCGCCACATTCTGACAAGCCATGAGCAGCATGCCGCCCATGCCGCCGACGGGTATGCCAGGAGCACTGGCCGTGTGGGAGTCTGCATGGCCACCAGCGGCCCGGGCGCGGCGAATCTCACCACCGGGATCGCGACTGCGTACCTCGACTCCTCGCCTGTGGTCTTCATCACCTGCAATGTCTCCGGGAACCTCATCGGGAAGGACGCATTCCAGGAAGTCGACATGACGGGCATCGCGATGCCCATCACCAAGAGCGCGTTCCTTGTGAAGCGCGCGGAAGACCTGGCCGACACAATCAGGGAGGCCTTTGCAATTGCCAGAAGCGGCCGCCCGGGGCCCGTCCTCATCGACATCCAGAAGGACGCGACCGCCAACTCCGCGGAATACACCCCCCTTGCCAGGGAACAGCACGCCACACATGGCTCCCTGGCCAATCTCATCCACAGGTCGAGCCAGGACTTCCGCCCTCCGGAGCCGAACAAGGAGGACCTTGACACCCTTGTGGAGATGATAAGCAAGTCGGAACGCCCCTTCCTGATTTGCGGCGGCGGAGTCGTCCTCTCCCGCGCCCACGGGGAGTTTGTGGAATTTACGGAGCGCCTTGACGCGCCGGCCGCCTTCACCGTCATGGGATGCGGCGGCATTCCCGGAAAGCATCCGCTGGCCACGGGGCTGGTGGGAATGCATGGCTCCCAGGCCTCCAACATCGGAGTCGCCAACTGCGACATGCTCATTGCGGTGGGATGCAGGTTCTCCGACCGCGTGGCCCTGGATCCGACTTCGTTTGCACACCAGGCGAAGGTCGTCCAAATCGACATCGACCGTTCGGAAATCGACAAGAACGTGCAGACCGCGCACCACATCATCGGAGACGCGAAGCGCGTCCTCTCCTGCCTGCTTTCCCGTCTTGGGCAGTTCCGCCACGACGAATGGAAGGAGAAGGTCTTCGCATATCCCCGGCAGCCCCAGTATCCCGAATCCGGGGAGACCCTCAATCCGAAGCAGGTCTTCGACACGATCAAGAGAATCATGCCCCAGGACACAATCGTCTCCACCGACGTTGGCCAGCACCAGATGTGGTGCATCCAGAATCTTCGTTTCGACTATCCCGGGCAGCTTCTAACCAGCGGCGGCTTTGGCACGATGGGCTTTGGCCTTGGCGCAGCCATAGGCGCCAAGCTTGCGAATCCCGGCAAGGCGGTGATTCACGTGACCGGCGACGGCAGCTTCCGCATGAACTGCAACGAGCTGTCCACCGAGGCATACTACAAGTTGCCGATAATCACCGTGGTCTTCAACAACCGCACCCTTGGAATGGTCCGCCAGCTCCAGTCGCTCTTCTACCACAAGAGATACAGCCAGACCGACCTCGACCACCGTGGACCGGATTTCGTGAAGCTGGCGGAGGCGTTCGGCCTGTCGGGATGCCACGTCCGCACAGTCGAGCAGCTTGAGGAGGCCCTCAAGGCGGGCCTTGCGTGCGGGCATGGATACGTAATCGACTGCGCCATCAAGAAGGACGAGATGGTCCGTCCGATGGTGGCCTCCGGCAAGAAAATCAACGACTTCGTCGTGGACTAGCGCCAGCGCATTTGAAGGAGCCCCGCCACCCCACCTCAACCAAGACCTGGAAAGAAGAATGGAAACCGAACCTGTCAAAATGCATACGCTGGCCGTGCTGGTCGAGAACTCCTCCGGCGTCCTCAGCCAGGTGTCCCGTCTTTTCTCCCGCAAGGGATACAACATCGACTCCCTTGCGGTAGGCCCCACCGACGACCCGTCGGTCTCCCGCATCACGATCGAGGTCACCACCGACGAGGGCAGGGCGAAGCTGCTCTGCAACCAGCTCCGGAAGCTCCTGCCCGTCCATTCGGTCAGGGACCTTACCGACCGTCCGAGCCTGCACCGTGAACTGATGCTGGTGAAGGTGCGGATGCCCTCCACCGACGCGCAGACGAGAATCATCGAAATCGCCAGCATCTTCCGCGCATCGGTCGTCGACATGAATCCCCAATGCCTCACCCTCGCAGTCATTGGCGACGACGAGAAGGCGGCTGCGCTCCAGAAGATGCTGGAGGAGTTCGGAATCATGGAACTCGCCCGCACGGGCACGGTCGCCCTGGAACGGGGGCCGCATACCATCACCGAGCAGACAAAGATGAAGGACGAGTTCGACTACGGCAAGAATGTCCTCTAAATTGTGGCATGCGCCGGAGGGCTGGCGTTCTGCCTTTTTCCTCCGCGCCCACGCCAGAAAGCAAACGGAAATACACCAGATACTCTCCCCGAAAACCAGAAACCCAAAAATCCATTCACCAGGAGACAACTAGAGATGGCGAAAATGTACTACGAGAAGGATTGTGACATTAACAATCTGAAAGGCAAGAAGATAGCGATTATCGGATACGGTTCCCAGGGTCATGCCCACGCATTGAACCTGAAGGATTCCGGGATGGACGTGGTCGTGGGTCTGCGTGCGGGCAGCAAGTCCATTGAGAAGGCGGAGGCCGCGGGTCTCAAGACGATGAGCGTGGAGGACGCGGCGAAGTGGGCTGACATCGTGATGATCCTGATCAACGACGAAGTGGCGGCCGACGTCTACCGCAAGTCCATCGCACCGAACCTGGAGCCCGGCAACGCGATTGCCTTCGCCCACGGCTTCAACATCCGCTACCAGCAGATTGTGCCCCGTCCCGACATCGACGTCTTCATGGCGGCGCCCAAGGGTCCCGGGCACACTGTCCGCAGCCAGTTTGTGGCCGGCAAGGGCGTGCCCTGCCTGGTGGCCGTGGAGCAGGACGCCACCGGCCGTGCCAAGGACATTGCCCTTGCATACATTGCGGGCATTGGCGGCGCCCGTGCCGGAATCATGGAGACCACGATGTACGAGGAGACCGAGACCGACCTTTTCGGCGAGCAGTGCGTGATTTGCGGTGGCGTGGCGGATCTGATGCGCTGTGGCTTCGAGGTGCTTGTCGAGGCTGGATACCAGCCTGAGAACGCCTATTTCGAGTGCATCCACGAGATGAAGCTGATTGTCGACCTGATCAACAAGGGCGGCATTGCGGCGATGAACTACTCGATTTCCGACACGGCCGAATACGGCGAATACGTCTCAGGCCCCCGTGTGCTTGACCCCGAGAAGGTCAAGGCGAACATGCGCGCCGTTCTCAGCGACATCCAGGACGGCACCTTCGCCGGCCGCTGGATTGCCGAGAACAAGAACGGGCGCACCTTCTTCAACAGCAAGCGCAACGCCCTTGCGAAGCACCAGATGGAGATTGTCGGAAAGGACCTCCGCCAGAAGATGCTCTGGAAGAACGACCAGGATCTCGACAGCGCCTCCAACTAGTCCGTAGCTCCCGGGCGGGCAGACCCAGGTCTCCCCGGGGGCGGAATCGCCACGGCCGCCGCCTCCGGGAAGGGCCGCGGTTCCGCCCCCCAGGCCATGCGCACCCAATACCCTGCATACCTACCAGCCATGCTCTCCGACGGAATGAAATCTGGCGCCGGCCGCGCACCGAACCGCAGCCTTCTCTTCGCCCTTGGAATGACACGGGAGGAGATTGAAAGACCCCTCATCGGAATCGTGAGCTCCTGGAACGAAATCGTCCCGGGACACGCGCATCTTGACAGGATTGCCGAGGCCGTCAAGGCGGGCGTCTACGCCGCCGGCGGGACTCCAGTCATTTTCCCCGCGATAGCGGTCTGCGACGGCATTGCCATGGGGCATGTGGGGATGAAGTATTCCCTTGTGACGCGGGATCTGATTGCGGACTCGACGGAGGCGATGGCAATCGCGCACCAGTTCGACGGGCTGGTCATGATTCCGAACTGCGACAAGAATGTCCCCGGGCTCCTCATGGCCGCCGCGCGGCTCAACATCCCCGCGATCTTCTGTTCGGGCGGCCCGATGCTTGCGGGGCGCTTCCCCGACGGCCGCCGGGGGTGCCTTTCCACACTCTTCGAGGCCGTGGGGGAATACCACGCCGGAAAGCTTGACGAGGCGGGGCTGCAGGATTCCGAGGAGCGTTCCTGCCCGACATGCGGCTCCTGCTCCGGAATGTATACGGCAAACACCATGAACTGCCTCACGGAGGCGCTGGGCATGGGATTGCCCGGCAACGGCACGATTCCCGCGCCGCACTCCGCAAGAATCCGCCTTGCAAAGGAGGCGGGGCGCCAGATCATGGAGCTTGTCCGCAGGGACATCCGTCCCCGCCAGATTATGACCGAGAGGGCGTTCCACAACGCCGAGGCCGTCGACATGGCTCTTGGCGGGTCGACGAATACGATGCTCCACCTGCCTGCGATTGCCCACGAGGCTGGAGTGACCCTGACGCTTGACCAGAGCAACGGGATCAGCGCCCGCACCCCGAACATCTGCCATCTTGCGCCCGCAGGGGAGGCCTTCGTGGAAGACCTTGACCTGGCCGGCGGTGTCCAGGCCGTGATGAAGGAACTCGCCGACGGCGGCCTGATTGAGACCGACGTGATGACCTGCACGGGGCGCACCGTCCGCGAGAATCTCGAGGGTGTCGAAGTCCTCGACCACGAGGTGATCCGTCCCCTTTCCAACCCCTTCCTGCCCAATGGCGGCATTGCCGTCCTCAAGGGGAATCTTGCGCCGGACGGATGCGTCGTCAAGCAGGCCGCCGTGGCTCCTGAGATGATGAGGCACTCCGGCCCCGCGCGTGTCTTCGACAGCGAGGAGGATGCCCTCTCCGCGATTTACGACGGCAGGATAAATGCCGGCGACGTTGTCGTGATACGCTACGAAGGCCCCCGCGGCGGTCCTGGAATGCGCGAGATGCTCTATCCCACAAGCGCGATTTGCGGGATGGGTCTTGGCTCCTCGGTTGCGCTGGTCACCGACGGGCGGTTTTCCGGCGCCACGCGCGGCGCCGCAATCGGCCATGTCTCCCCGGAGGCTGCGGCCGGAGGCTCGATTGCGCTTGTCCACGAGGGCGACACGGTTGAAATCGACATTCCCTCCGGCAGAATCACCCTTGCCGTGGCCGAGGAGGAGCTTGCCCGCCGCCGTGGCGAATGGCGCCAGCCCCGGCCGAAGGTGACTACGGGATATCTCTCGCGCTACGCGAAGCAGGTCTCCTCCGCCGACACGGGAGCCATTCTCAGCTAGCATCGGAGAAACTGCGATGAACGACCTGACTTCACATCTCCTGCTCTACGGCAATCTCGCCCAGGGGGGCACGATCCTCGCCTCCCTGGCGGAAATCTACGCCGACTGGAAGGCGCACTCCTGCACGAAGCCACTGCTCGTGCAGAGAATCTTCCGGCAGGTGAAACGGCTTCTGGACCTGGCGACGGAATGCGGGTTCGACAAGAATCTCTGGCACAACTACATCGCATATCTGCTGGCCACCGACGAAAACTCCTTTTCGCTCACCTGCGAAAGGGTGGGAGCCACCCCCGAAGCAAGCGTCAACCTCTTCGCCCTCAATGACTTCAAGGCAATGAAGGGCATCTTTTTCTTCGACTTCTCGGAAATCGAGGAGGATCTGGGAATCGACTGCTTCTCCATACTTGGAAACTACCGCGCGGTCCCCAAGAGGCAGGGTGCATACAACCGCGAAATCAGCAGGATGGTCCAGGGGCTCAGCGCCGAACTCGAAAAGTGCGCAACGGAGGGGGCGTTCTTCATGGTGGTGACCAATTTCTACAAGCAGCGCGGCGTCGGCGCATTCGCCCTCAACCAGGCGTTCCGCATCAGAAAGGCCGGAGACGGGCCTGTGGAATTGCTGCCGGTGGTGAATCTCGACTCCGAGGGGCTCTCCGCGCTTGTCGGATACGAGCGGCAGAAGGAGCTGCTCCGGAAGAATACGGAGGCGTTCATCGAAGGTCGAAGCGCGAACAACGTGCTGCTCTACGGAGACAGCGGCACCGGCAAGTCCACCAGCGTCAAGGCGCTCGTCCACGACTATGGCGACTACGGCCTTCGGATGATTGAGCTCTACAAGCACCAGTTCCAGATGCTTCCGGAGCTGGTCTCGATGGTCAAGAACCGCAGGTATAGGTTCATTCTCCTCCTGGACGACCTGTCCTTCGAGGAGAACGAGGTAGAGTACAAGTATCTCAAGGCCGTCATCGAGGGCGGCGTGGAAAGCAAGCCCGAAAACCTCCTCGTTTACGCCACAAGCAACCGCAGGCATCTCGTCAGGGAAAAGTGGTCCGACCGGGACGACATGGAGCATGACGGGGACGTCCACCGCTCGGATACGATGGAGGAAAAGCTGTCCCTGGCGGAACGCTTCGGAATCGCCATCCTCTATGCGAATCCCTCCAAGAAGGAATATCTCGAAATCATCGACACCCTGGCCAGGCGCGCTGGAATCACGCTCACTCCCGAGGAGGAGAGGCTCGCCACCCAATGGGAGATCGAACACGGCGGATTCTCAGGACGGACAGCCGCGCAATTCGTCAAGTCGCTGGCGCGATAGGGCGGGGGCGACGACAAACAAGAAGAATCACGGATTTCCCGGGATTCCGTTCTGCATCCCGCTTGCAATCCTTGCGGAATGTCTTATAGTATGCGACCGTTTTTCGATGGCAGGCATGTCGGCATCTGTCCAGATCCGTCATGAGATCTAATAGCAGTGACATTCTGTGGGAGGAGACCTGCCACGCCTTACCATAGGGTGTCCAAGTAGGAAAAAACACGATGGCAAAGAAAGTCACGGGTGTAGTTCGACTGCAGATTCCCGCTGGCGCCGCCAACCCGGCCCCCCCCGTGGGACCTGCGTTGGGTCAGGCCGGCGTGAACATCATGTCGTTCTGCAAGCAGTTCAACGCTGCAACCCAGGGGCAAGCTGGCCTGGTGATTCCTGTTGTGATCACGGTCTACCAGGACCGTTCGTTCACCTTCATCACCAAGTCCCCGCCCGCGGCCGTGCTGCTGAAGAAGGCGGCAGGCGTCGCGTCAGGCGCGAAGACTCCTGGTTCTGAGAAGGTCGGAAAGGTCACCCGCAAGGACCTTGAGGCAATTGCGGAGACCAAGAAGGCCGATTTGAATTCACGTAGCGTGGATGCGGCGGTCAAGATCATCGCCGGCACCGCGCGCAGCATGGGCATCGAGGTGGTAGAATGAAGCACAGAAGCAAACTCTATCGCTCCCGCTGCGAAAATCTGGACCGCAGCAAGAGCTACCTCTTCGAAGAGGGCGTCAAGCTCCTGAAGTCCATGCCGACTGCAAAGTTCGACGAGACTGTCGAGATGGCGTTCGTGCTGGGAATTGACCCGCGCCAGTCCGACCAGATCGTCCGTGGCGCGGTGGTTCTTCCCCGCGGCACCGGCAAGACTCAGAAGGTCGTGGTCGTCGCCGACGGCGATGCCGCGGCGGCCGCCCAGGCCGCCGGGGCCGACGAAGTCGGATACCAGGAGCTTCTCCAGAAAATCAAGGGCGGATGGCTGGATTTCGACATCCTGATCGCCACTCCCGCCGCAATGAAGGAAGTGCGTACGCTTGGTCGTGTCCTGGGTCCCCGCGGACTCATGCCGAACCCCAAGACCGGCACCGTCACCGATGACACCGCCACCGCCGTCAAGGAGGCAAAGGCCGGTCGAGTCGAGTACCGCTGCGACAAGGCGGGATGCGTGATGATGCCCGTCGGCAAGCTCTCCTTCGATGCGGAAGCCCTTCTGGAAAACATGGACACTGCATTCCGCACGATCCTCAAGGCTCGTCCTGCCGCCGTCAAGGGGCAGTACATGAGAGCAGCCACGCTCTGCTCCACGATGGGCCCGGGCATTCCGCTGGATGTCAATGCGAAGCAGAAGGAGAGGTAACGATGAGAGCAGAAAAAGTACAGATGCTTAACGTGGTGAAGGAGCTGTTGCAAGACAAGCCCGTCTTCATCATTGGCTTCAACGCTCTGACCGTCGCCGAGTTCAGCGAATTCCGTGCCAAGCTGGCAGCTCTGGGGGCGGAGGTCCACGTGGTCAAGAACACCATGATCACTAAGGCCGCCGAAGCCCTGGGCTACGAGGCTCTGGCAGCGCAGAAACTCAGTCTTGCCAGTGCCGTGGTCAGCGGAGACGCCGACCCCGTCGCCTTGGCCAAGGCTGTGAAGGAACTGTCCAAGACCGCGATTGCCGAGGACAAGTCCCCGAAGGTCACCATCAAACTTGGTTGGCTTGACGGGCAGCTTCTCAGCGGTGCGGACGTTGTCGCCCTTGCGGATCTTCCGCCTCGGGAGGCTCTTCTCGGACAGCTGCTGGGGCTCCTGCAGGCTCCCGCTGGTCAGTTGGTTCGCGTCCTCAATGCGAAGTTGTCGAGTGTTGTTTACGTCTTAAATGCTTTCTTGCAGAAGAAAGAGCAAGCCGCTTAAAAAAGAGGAATCTACTACAATGGCTGATGAAAAGATCGAGTTGACTGCTGAAATGGAGCAGTTTGTGAGCTACATCGAGGGTCTGACTGTCCTGGACCTTTCCAAGCTGGTCAAGGCTCTTGAGGAGCGCCTGGGTGTCAGCGCCGCCGCGCCTGTCGCGGTTGCCGCCGCCGCACCTGCCGCCGCCGCAGCTCCCGTCGAGGAGAAGACTGAGTTCGACGTCGTCCTGGTTGACGGCGGTGCCCAGAAGATCCCCGTCATCAAGGAAGTCCGCGCCCTGACTGGTCTTGGCCTGAAGGAGGCCAAGGATCTGGTTGACGGTGCTCCGAAGCCCATCAAGACTGGTGTCCCCAAGGAGGAGGCCGACCAGATCAAGGCGAAGCTCGAGGCCGCCGGCGCCAAGGTCGAGGTCAAGTAGTCTTGATGACTTCCTGACACATCCCAAAGTCGCCGCAAGTGCATTTCCGACCAGGTCGGTTGCGCTTGCGGCGATTTTGCACCTCCGAAAGGGGGTCTCCGAGTCTCCGCGACGGTGTCTTTCCCCATCGTCCCGGAGACACGGGGAAGTCGATTCTCCGAGAGCAGGTCTTCCTGCCGGCTCCTCCAGTCAAGGTTTTCCCTCTTCCCATCTCGCCGTGCATTTCCCGTTCCTTGCGGATGTCCGGCGCAGCATGTATGCTTTAGGGCGGTGAGACTAAATAGATCGCCCCGATATTTCCCCTGGGACGAGAGGTCATGCCTGGCTCCGGAGGCGTTTTCCGATTGGTTCCTCCTGAGTTCTGCCGTGTGCGCGTGCCTGCGCATGCGCGAGGGGAGGATGACGTTTTTCTCTATTCTGCATACAACCCAACCGCAACCCACCACCCCCCAAGAAGGAGCAACATGAAAGGCGAGCGCATCAACTTCGGCCGTCTGAAGGAAGTTCTTCCGATTCCCGACCTGATCAGTTTGCAGACGAAGTCCTACTCCGACTTCCTGCAGATGGACGTACCCCCGGAGAAGCGTGAGAACCACGGCCTCCAGGAAGTCCTCTCCGACACCTTCCCGCCAGCCTCCTCCGAGAGCAAGAACGCCTTCGGAATCGAGTTTGTCAGCTATGAAATCAAGGAGGGCGACAACGACCTCTCCGAGCTTCTGAAGTCCGGCGGCACCTACCAGGGCGACCTCTACGTCACCTTCCGCATGAAGGGCGCCTCCAGCAAGGACATCCACGAGGAGCGCATCCGCCTTGGGCACCTGCCCCTGATGACTCCCAGCGGCTCCTTCATCATCAACGGCAGCGAGCGCGTCATCGTCAGCCAGCTCCACCGTTCCCCCGGCGTCTGTTTCGAGACCAACCACCATCCCAGCGGCAAGCTCATCTACAGCTACAAGATTCTGCCCGACCACGGTTCCTGGCTGGAAGTCCAGTTCGACATCAAGGACATGATGTACATCTACCTGGACCGCAAGCGCCGCCGCCGCAAGTTCATCATCTCCGTCTTCCTGCGCGCCTTCGGCTATGACAGCAACCGTGAGATTCTCGACGCAATCTACGGCGTCAAGGAGAAGAGCCTCTCTGCTGTCATCAAGGAGCAGGAGCCCTCGCACTACACCCTGGTGGAGGACATCCTCGACCCGGAGGACAAGCAGACCGTCCTGGCAAACGCGCTGGAACCCCTCAACCCCGGCGTCCTCGAAGTCCTCAAGGACGCGGGAGTCAAGAAGCTGCCGCTGGTCGACACCAACGAAATCGGCGACTACTTCATCAAGTGCCTCCAGAGCGACACCACCAAGACCTGCGAAGACGCCCAGAGGGAGATCTACAAGAGGATGCGCCCCAGCGACCCGCCGAACGTCGCCAATGCCCGCGCCCTCTTCGAGAAGATGTTCCAGGACGAGAGGCGCTACGACCTCGGCCTGGTGGGCCGTTTCAAGCTCAACCAGCAGCTGGGCATCAATGTCGACGAGAAGACCCGCACCCTCACCAAGTGGGATATCGCCGCGGCGACCCGCGAGCTCATGAGGCTCTACAAGAACAACGGTCCGCAGGATGACATCGACCACCTCTCCCGCCGCCGCATCCGCACAATCGGGGAACTCCTCCAGAACCAGTGCCGCGTGGGCTTCAACCGCGTCGCCAACGTCGCCCGCGAGCGCAAGAACACCCGCCACGCCGAGAATGGCACGGTGAGCATCTCCAGCCTCATCAGCACCAAGGGCTTCGAGAACACGGTCACGGACTTCTTCCAGCACAACCAGCTCTCGCAGTTCATGGACCAGACCAACTGCCTCTCCGAGCTGACCAACAAGCGACGCCTCTCCGCACTGGGGCCCGGCGGACTCACAAGAGACCGCGCCGGCGCCGAAGTCCGCGACGTCCACGCCAGCCACTATGGCAGAATCTGCCCGATTGAGACTCCCGAAGGCCCCAACATCGGCCTTATCTCCTCCCTGGCGCTCTATGCGCAGCTTGACGAGTTCGGCTTCATCCGCACCCCGTACTGCCGCGTCAAGAACAAGAAGGTGGTCACCGACAAGAAGGGAAACCCCGAAATCGTCTACATGAAGGCGGACGAGGAGGAGCAGCATGTGATTGCCCAGGCCAACGCCCCCCGTGACGAGGAAGGCGCGTTCGTCAACGAATACGTCCTCGGCCGCAAGGGCGGCGAGGCGGGCGAGTTCCTTGCCAGCGAGGTCGACTTCATCGACGTCTCCCCGAAGCAGATGATCTCCGCCGCGGCCAGCGTCATCACCTTCCTTGAGCATGACGACGCCAACCGTGCGCTGATGGGCTGCAACATGCAGCGCCAGGCAGTCCCCCTCATGAAGCCCGAGGCGCCGCTTGTCGGCACTGGAATGGAGGGCGTCATCGCCAGGTACTCCCACGCAATCCAGGTCGCCACCCAGGACGGCGTCGTCGCATGGGCCGACGGCTACAAGGTCATCGTCACCCCCGACGGCAAGTTCCCGAAGGGCAAGTGCGCCGACGACTATGTGAAGTCCCTCGACACTCCCGAAGTCCAGGTCTACCTCCTCTTCAAGTTCCTGCGTTCCAACGCGTGCACCCTGGTCAACCAGCGGCCCATCGTCGTCGCAGGCCAGGAGGTCAAGAAGGGGCAGCCCCTGGCCGACGGCGCATGCACCGACGGCGGCGAGCTGGCGCTTGGGCGCAACGTCCTGGTCGCGTTCATGTCGTGGCGTGGATACAACTACGAAGACGCCATCATCATCAGCGAGAAGCTGGTCCAGGACGACGTCTACACCTCGATTCACATCAACCTCCAGGAGATCGAGGCCCGTGCCACCAAGCAGGCCCAGCCCGAGGAGATCACCCGGGACATCCCGAACGTCTCCCAGGAGTCCCTGAGCAACCTTGACACCGAGGGCGTCATCCGCCTCGGCGCAGTTGTCAAGCCCGGCGACGTCCTTGTCGGCAAGGTCTCCCCGAAGCAGGAGACCGACCTGGCTCCCGAGGAGCGCCTCCTCAAGGCCATCTTCGGCGAGAAGTCCAGCGACGTCAAGGACACCTCCCTCAAGACCGAGCCGGGCAACGACGGCGTTGTCATGGACCTCCGCCTGACCCGCAACCAGGATCCCGCCAAGGTCAAGATGAACCGCAGCGAGCTCAAGAGCAGCCAGGCCGAGACCAGCGCGAAGTACAAGGCGAAGAAGAACAACATCATCGACGAGCTGGTGAAGGAGCTCAGCGACTTGTACCTGGGCCAGAAGCTTCCCTGCGAGATCTCCAACGTCAACCCCGACACCCAGGAGAAGGAGACAATCATCCCGGCCGACCGCAAGGTCACCAAGCAGATGCTCAACAACCTGGCCGCCGCATACGAGCGCTACCAGATGCACGACTGCGAGACGAAGACCAGAATCGACGAGATCATGAAGAAGTACCGCGGCAAGCTCCGCGAGAACGACCGTTGCTGCCAGGAGGCCCTCGACCTTCTTGAGAAGAACGAGGGCGCCGAGCCCGGGAAGATCAACCGCGTCAAGGTCTATATCGCCAGCAAGAGAAGGCTCTCCATCGGCGACAAGATGGCCGGACGCCACGGAAACAAGGGCATCGTCTCCAAGATCGTCCCAATCGCGGACCTTCCGTTCATGGCTGACGGCACCCCTGTGGAAATCGTCCTCAACCCGATGGGCGTTCCTTCCCGAATGAACATCGGGCAGGTCTTCGAGACCCACGCCGGATACGCCGCGAAGATTCTCGGCATCACCGTCGCCACTCCTGCCTTCGACGGCATGCCCGAGGAGCGGATGGTCGACCTTCTTGAGCGCGCCCGCCTGGTCAAGATTGCCGAGGCGGCCGGAGTCGAAGTCCCCGCCAAGATCATGGAGGCGCTGCGCCAGGTCGAGGGCAAGTCCGTCGACAAGGCGAAGGCCGATCTGCGCAAGCTCATCTCCGGAGCCGGCTGGAATGTGGCTCCCCGCGACGACAAGGCCTGCACCGGCGGCAAGGTGACTGACGCCAATGGCTCCGACCGCACCGACGACTTCGTCGACATCGACGGCAAGACCCGTCTCTACGACGGACGCACCGGCGACGCCTTCGAGCAGCGTGTCATGGTCGGGCAGATCTACATGCTCAAGCTGGACCACCTGGTCGTCAACAAGATTCACGCCCGTGCGGTCGGTCCGTACTCCCTCGTCACCCAGCAGCCTCTGGGCGGCAAGGCCCAGGGCGGCGGCCAGCGCTTCGGTGAAATGGAAGTCTGGGCGCTGGAGGCATACGGCGCGGCATACACCCTCCAGGAGATGCTCACCGTCAAGTCCGACGACATCTCCGGGCGCACCAAGATCTACGACTCAATCATGAAGGGAAACAACGAGCTGGATCCAGGGGTTCCCGAATCCTTCAACGTCCTGCTTCGCGAAATGATGAGCCTCTGCCTGGATGTCCGCATCCACCACGCGAACGCCAGCATGGCATAGCGCATCGTCGCCGAATTAGTCTCGGACGGCGGAACCCCTCCGCCGTCCACTAGAAGCCCCTTTCCCTAATTACCGAGGTAAAACAGTGGATACTCTGATTAGCAAAACCGGTTCCGCGGCCGACGTCGATGTGATGAAGGATTCCAATAGCGTCTCCATCGGCGTTGCTTCCCCTGAAATCATCCGCAAGTGGAGTCAAGGAGAAGTCAAGAGCCCCGAGACCATCAACTACCGCACCTTCAAGCCCGAAAAGGGCGGCCTCTTCTGCGAACGCATCTTTGGCCCTGTCAAGGACTACGAGTGCGCCTGCGGCAAGTACAAGCGCCTCAAGTACAGAGGCGTCACCTGCGAATACTGCGGAGTCGAAGTCACCCAGGCGCGTGTCCGCCGTGAGCGCATGGGCCACATCGAGCTTGCCGCGCCAGTCTCCCACGTCTGGTTCTACAAGTGCGCCCCCTCCCGTCTTGGCCTGCTCCTCAACATGCCCCAGGGAGCCCTGGACGAAGTCCTCTACTACGAGAAGTACATCGTCCTGGATCCAGGCGACACTCCCCTTGCCCTCAAGCAGATTCTGACTCCCGAGGAGTACAACGAGAACCGTCAGAACTATGGCGAGGCCTTCCGCGCCGACATGGGCGCCGAGGCCATCGAGGAGCTCCTTGGCCAGCTTGACCTGCCCAAGCTCCGTGACGAGGAGACCGCGCTGCTCACCACCACCAAGAGCAAGATGAACCGCAAGCAGATTGTCAAGCGCATCCGCCTTATCGAGGGATTCCTCAAGAACAAGATGGATCCGCGCTGGATGATTCTCCACGTGCTGCCCGTCATCCCGCCGGATCTGCGCCCCCTAGTCCCCCTCGAAGGAGGCCGCTTCGCCACCAGCGACCTGAACGACCTCTACCGCAGGGTCATCAACCGCAACAGCCGACTCAAGAACCTCCTCCAGGTCCCGACGCCCCCGGTCATCATCCGCAACGAAAAGCGGATGCTCCAGGAGGCCGTTGACGCGCTTATGGACAACGGCCGCCACGGCCGCGCCGTCACAGGCACCGGAAACCGCCCCCTCAAGTCCCTCACCGACATGCTCAAGGGAAAGCAGGGGCGCTTCCGCCAGAACCTCCTCGGAAAGCGCGTGGACTATTCCGGGCGCTCGGTCATCGTCGTCGGTCCCGAACTCAACATCAACCAGTGCGGACTTCCGAAGGAGATGGCCCTCCGCCTCTTCGAGCCCTTCATCATCCGCCGTCTCCGCGACATGGGCAAGGTCCACACCGTCCGCAACGCGAAGAAGTGGATTGAGGAGCGCCGCAAGGATGTCTGGGATGTGCTTGACGAGGTTGTGACCGGCCACCCGATTCTCCTCAACCGCGCCCCGACCCTCCACAGAATCTCGATCCAGGCCTTTGACCCCGTCCTCATCGACGGCCAGGCAATCCGCCTGCATCCGCTTGTCTGCGCTGCATTCAACGCCGACTTCGACGGCGACCAGATGGCCGTCCACGTCCCGCTCTCCAACGAGGCCCAGCTTGAGGCGAAGCTGGTCATGCTCTCCCCGAACAACATCTTCTCCCCCGCCGACGGGCGTCCGCTGGCGCTGCCTTCCCAGGACATGGTCCTGGGCGTCTACTACCTCTGCTACGAGGACGAGGCGAAGAAGAATGCGTTCCTAGCCAAGCCCGCCTACGAGCAGCCCCACTACGACACCTACGAGGAGGTCATGCAGGCCATGGAGGCCCACCGCATGGCCAACGAGAACAACCACAACGCCCGCGAACCCATCAACGAAGGCCTGGGCATCCACGACTTCTTCTACTTCAAGAATCCGTACTACCGCGACCCCGCCGAGGCGGCACGCATCGCCGCGCTCACCGGAAAGGAGAAGGAGGCGCAGGACGCCGAAGACCGCAAGATGGTCTGGGGCAACCGCAAGGACCGCTGGATCGCAACCACGCCCGGCCGCATGATCTACCACGAAATCTGGCCCGAAATCCTCGGCTTCTGGAACAAGAAGGCCGTCAAGAAGGACATCCAGGGAATGATCAAGCAGTGCCACGAAATCTGCGGCCACGACGAACTGCTCCCGCTCCTCGACCGCCTCAAGAACCTGGGATACTCCTGGGCGACGCGCTCGGGATTCTCAATCGCGATCTCGGATATGCTCATTCCTGCGGACAAGGCGGACAAGATTGCCGCCGCCGAAAGGGATGTCGCCGCCGCGCGACAGGAGCAGCTACAGGGTTCCATCGATGAGAAGGTCTGCCGCCAGAAGTGCATCGACACCTGGACGAATGTCCGAAGCGACCTCACCAAGGCGCTCCAGGAGACCCTGAAGGCAAATGCCGGCCGCCCCGGAATCAACTCGGTCTGGGCGATGCTCGAGTCCGGAGCCCGAGGCTCCGCCGACCAGGTTACCCAGCTGGGCGGCATGCGCGGACTGATGTCCAACACCAGCGGCGAAGTCGTCGAAACCCCGATTCTCCATAACTTCCGGGAGGGACTCACGGGACTCGAGTACTTCAACTCGACCCACGGCTCCAGAAAGGGTATGGCGGATACGGCTCTGAAGACCGCCGACGCGGGTTACATGACCCGCCGTCTCGTCGACGTCGCGCATGACGTCATCTGCACCGAAGAGGACTGCGGCACCACCAACGGCATCTGGCTGACCGCACTCAAGGACGGCAACAAGGAAATCAAGTCCCTGGCGGACAGGATCGTCGGGCGCTTCTCCGTCGACAACATCTACGACAGCACCAACAACCTGATTGTCGCGGCCGGCGAGGAGATCACCCCGTACATCGCCACGAAGCTGAAGGAGGCCGGCCATGAAAAGGTCCACATCCGTTCGGTCTTCACGTGCCAGTCGGAGCGCGGTGTCTGCGCAAAGTGCTATGGCCGCAACCTGGCCACGGGCGACATGCCCATGGAAGGCGACGCACTCGGAATCATCGCCGCCCAGTCAATCGGCGAACCCGGAACCCAGCTCACCCTGCGTACCTTCCACTCGGGAGGAACCGCATCCACCACCGCCGCCGACAAGGAAATCCACGCCAAGTGGGAACAGCCCTCCAGCGAACTGGGCAGCAAGCTGGATGAACTGGACGCAAAGGCAAAGGCCGCCAAGTGGAGCGACAAGAAGCTGGCCGACGAGCGCAAGAAGCTCGAGGACAAGGAGAATGTCGCATTCATGGTCTTCGAGAACCTCGACATCATCAATGGCGTCGGAGAGGACGGAAAGGCCGCGCAGATCGTGATATCCCGTGACGGGCATATCCGCGCAAAGGCCGCCATCTTCCCGAAGAACTCGAAGAGCGCGATGATGGGCGACGTGGATCTGGCCACCTTCGACATCCCGTACGGCGCAATCCTCAAGGTCGAGGCCGACCAGCTCGTCAAGCCCGGCGACCTCATCGCGACCGTCGACCCGTTCACCACGCCGGTCATCGCCCGCAAGAAGGGTGTCATCAAGTTCAGCGACTTGCTGGACGGCCTCACCATTCGCAAGACCTTCAACAAGCAGTCCGGAAAGCACGAGATCACGGTCATCCAGCACCCCGAGGACACGCATCCCTCGCTGCAGATTGTTGACCCGAAGGATCCCGAGACGATTCTCCAGAACGAGCCGCTCTCGGAGGGCACCCAGATCCTCTTCACGGAGGGCCAGAAGGTGCGCGAAGGTGAATTCATCGCCAAGACCCCGAAGACCCAGGCCAAGACCTCCGACATCACCACCGGTCTGCCGCGTGTCGCCGAGCTCTTCGAGGCCCGCCGCCCCAAGGAGGCCGCCATCATCGCGCGCATCAGCGGATTCGTTGAAATCGGAAAGCAGGTGAAGAACAAGGTGACTGTCAAGGTCCGCGACCCCGAGAGCGACGAGGTGGTCGAACATCTCGTGCCCACTGGAAAGAGGCTCAATGTGAACAACGAGGACTACGTCGAGGCGGGAACCTGCCTCACCGACGGCTCCCCCGTCCTCCAGGAAGTCCTGGACATCTGCGGCCCGCAGAAGCTCCAGGCGCTCCTCGTCGAGTCGGTCCAGAGGGTCTACCTCTCGCAGGGTGTCGGAATCAACGACAAGCACATCGAGATCATCGTCCGGCAGATGATGCGCAAGGTCCGCATCACCGACCCACACGACACCACGTTCCTCTACGGCGAAACCGTCGACATGCGTGCATTCAATGCAGTCAACGACAAGGTGGTCGCCGAAGGAAAGGTGCCCGCGGACGGACAGCAGATCCTCCAGGGAATCACCAAGGCGTCCCTCGCCACGGATTCCTTCATCTCCGCCGCATCCTTCCAGGATACCCCGAGAATCCTCACGGAGGCAGCAACACTCGGAAGGGTGGACTATCTCCACGGATTCAAGGAAAACGTCATCATGGGACATCTCATCCCCGCCGGAACAGGATACTACAAGGTCCAGAATCCTGTCCTCAAGACGATGGATGCCGAAGGACATGAGTTCGAAATCACCGACGAGGGCAACCACACTGCATCCCCCGAAATGGAGGACGAGCAGGATTACGATCTGCCAATCGGCAACGCCCAGGACGAAGCCGACCTCGTTGACAGCGACCTCAACATCACCTCCGCAAAGGGGACAGGGCTCTTCGATCCCACCATCCCCAGCGGTGACGCGGATATCCTGGACTCGATCGACTAATAGGACAAGCGCGCCCGGCGACCACCTCAAAAAGGAACCGCCGGGCGCGTTTTGCTTTTGAGGGAAAAGGGAGGAGGGAGAAGAAAGTAGTGCGTGGCTGGCGCGCTCGAGCGCGCCTCGCACTGTCGTGCGTCCCTGTGTATGTATTTTTCTCTGCTCTTTCCCAGGCGCGGCGGAATTGCCGTGCAGTCCTGTGTATGAATTCTTCTCTGCTCTCTACCATGCGCGGCGGAATTGCCGTGCAGTCCTGTGTATGAATTCTTCTCTGCTCTCTACCATGCGCGGCGGAATCGCCGTGCGTCCCTGTGTATGAATTTTTCTCTGCTCTCTACCATGCGCGGCACCAGCCGCGCTCAACGGACGCCCACTGCATAGTGGCCACGCACTGCTTTCTACCCTCTACCTTCTCCCCTCTACCTTCCTCAATGGACGCTCGGCAGAATTGCCGTGCGGGCGCGCCCACGCGCGCCATCCACGCACTCCCCTCTACCTTCTACCCTCTTCTCCCTACTTCCCATGCTCCTTTCATTTGGTTCAATCAACGTGGATGTCACCTTGAAGGTGAAGAAGATTGTGCGTCCAGGCGAGACGATTTCCTCCAGCGGTCTAGCCGTCCACGGTGGTGGCAAGGGTGCCAACCAGTCCGTGGCCCTTGCCCGTGCCGGTGCGAAGGTCTTCCATGCGGGGCAGGTCGGCGAGGACACGCGCTGGATGCGTGATCTGCTTGAGAAATCCGGCGTGGACGTCAGTCTGGTGTTGGTCTCCTCGGAGATTCCCGGTGGGCAGGCATTCATCCAGGTTGATGAGAATGGGCAGAATGCGATTATTGTCCATGGCGGCGCAAACCAGGCGATTCCATCGGAATTGATCTCCCGTGCGCTTTCCCTGACGCATCCAGGCGACTGGCTGTTGTTGCAGAACGAAATCAACCTGACCCCGGAACTCATTCGTGCGGGGCATGACGCGGGGTTGGTAGTCTGCCTGAATCCGGCGCCGATGACTCCCGAGGTCGCAAAGGAGTGGCCCCTGGAGTTGGTCGACATCCTGATTGTCAATGAAATCGAGGGCATGGAACTGGCGGGACTCCCCGTCAATTCATTTCCGGAGACGATTCTCGAGACCCTTGCATCCAGGTATCCGAAGACACGGATCTGCCTGACGCTCGGCTCAAAGGGCTCCATCTACAAGGCTCCGGGCAGCGAAACATATTTCCAGGGCGCGTTCTCAGTCGACGCAGTCGATACTACTGGTGCGGGCGATACGTTCACCGGATTCCTTCTGGCGGAGATGATGCGTGGAAGCGACCCGCAGACCGCAATGAGAATCGCCGCAAGGGCTGCGGCGCTGGCGGTCTCCAGGCACGGCGCCATTGAATCGATTCCAAATCTCTGCGACCTCGGCATCTAATACAAAAACCTGTCAATTCCCGACAAGTCGGACAGGGTGGCATAGGGTAAAGCGTCCTCTGGCCGGTGCAGGAGTCAAATGACGCCTCCCTTTTCTCCATGGAGGCATTTTTCGGGCGATGAAATAGGCGAACTGCCGGTGGTCAGGCATATTCTGGGCGCCATGTTCGCGGGCGGTGAAATGCCTCCTGTCCTATCCGTTTCTTTTTCGCGGGATTTTTCCTTGGTGGATTTGCAAACGGAGAAAAGAGCCTTATCTTAAGCGCCGTTTCCTGACTGGTTGTCAGGGAATCCGGTTGTTGAAAATCTAGAGATGCGGGCATAGCTCAGTTGGTAGAGCGCCACCTTGCCAAGGTGGCTGTCGACGGTTCGAGTCCGTTTGCCCGCTCCATTACCTCTCCTTATTCTTCTTCACCATTTCTGCGGGCATAGCTCAGTTGGTAGAGCGCCACCTTGCCAAGGTGGCTGTCGACGGTTCGAGTCCGTTTGCCCGCTCCATCTTTCGCCTTCACATATAAGGAAAAGCCGCACGGACCAAGAGCCCCGCGGCTTTTTTTCGTTTTCATTTTCCCCCGGATGATTCTCCCTCCCGACATACTTGCGAAGATCGACAGTTGCCAGATACTGGCGCGTCGCGTCGTGGAGGGCCTTCCGCTTCCTGGAATCCACAGGAGCACGCGCACTGGCGAGAGCGTGGAGTTCCACCAATACAGGAACTACATGCAGGGTGACGACCTGCGGCATCTCGACTGGAGGCTGCTTGCGAGAAGCGACACATTGGCAATCCGCACACAGACCCCGGATTCGCCGATGCGAGTCGGAATCGTCGTAGACGCATCTGCGTCCATGGCATACCGCGGCGAGTCGTCCCCCTGCTCGAAGTTCAAGCTTGCATCCATCCTCGCGGCCGCGCTGGCGTACATTGCCATGGGGCAGGGCGACGAGGTCTCCCTCCATGTCTACCAGGATGGTCTTCTTCCAGGGTCGGGAATCCACACCGGCCTTGCGGAGTTCTGCCACTCGCTTGAGGAGGTGGAGCCTGCCGGGGAGGGCAGGGCGGATGCCGCGCTTGCCCGTTGCTCGGAACAGGTGGCGGGGCGTGGAGTCGCATTCTGGATTTCCGACTTCCTTGACGGCGAGGATGCGCTTGGCCGCCGCCTGAGGGGGCTTTCCGCCCGCGCCCAGGGCGTCACCGCATTCCAGATTCTGGACCCTGACGAGCGGAGCTTTCCATTTTCCTCGGCACGGCGTTTCCTTGACCCGGAGGATTCCCGCCGCAGGGTCGACGCATTTCCCGAACAGTCGCGCCAGGAGTACCTGGAACGCTTCGGCGCCCACCAGGAACTCGTCCGTGGAATCTGCCTTCGCGAGGAGACACGCTTCGAGAGCCTCGACTTCTCCGATGACCTGGCGGGAAGCCTGGCCAGAGCAATTACAGTACCCCACATTGTCTAAAACCCTTCAGCCCCTAGGATATATCCCCACATGCTAAACAAGCACACGGTTGAAAAAATCGGCGGCACCTCCATGTCACGCTTCGGGGAGGTCATGCGAAATGTCATCATCGGACACCGCGCCCCCGAAGACTACTACAATCGAATCTTCATCGTCTCCGCATACGGGGGCATCACAAACCTCCTGCTGGAGGACAAGAAGACAGGGGCGCCAGGCGTCTATGGACGCTTTGCCATGGACGACTCGGCGTGGGAGCAGGCGCTCGAGGACGTGCGGCACAGCATGCTCGAATACAACCGGTCATTCGTCAGCATCGGACTCGACCAGACAGCCGCCGATGAATTTGTCAACAGCCGCATCGACGGCATCTGCGAATGCCTCCACGACCTGACGAACCTGCGGTCGTTCGGCCACTTCGACCACCGTAGCTTCCTGCCACAGACCAGGGAACTGCTCAGCGCAGTCGGCGAAGCCCAGAGTGCATTCAACTCCGCAAACATCCTCCAGAGAAACGGGGTGAACGCGCGGTTCATCGACCTCACAGGCTGGAAGAACGATTCGCTGCCGACCTTCGACACTGTAATCCTCGATGCATTCAAGGACATCGACTTTGAGACCGTCCTTCCAATCGTGACAGGCTATGTCAAGTACGACGAAGGCATCATGACCCACTTCGACCGTGGCTACAGTGAAATCACCTTCAGCAAGATTGCTGTCCTCACGAAGGCGCGGGAGGGCATCATCCACAAGGAGTACCACCTTTGCACAGGCGACCCCAAGGTGATTGGCCTTGACAAGGTGAAGATCATCGGCCATACCAACTTCGACATCGCCGACCAGCTTTCCGACCTTGACATGGAGGCAATCCACTCCAAGGCGTCGAAGGAGATGGAGCAGTGCGGGATTCCGATTCGAATCAAGAACGCCTTCGACCCTGAGAATCCAGGCACCCTCATCAGCTGCGACTATGTCTCCCCTGTGCCGCGGGTCGAAATGATCTGCGGACGCAGCGACGTGGTCGCCATCGAGGTTGTCGACCCCGAGATGGTCTCGAAGCCAGGATACGACTTCCAGCTTCTCCAAAGTTTCGTGGACTACAAGATCAGCTACGTCACCAAGACCACCAACGCGAATACAATCACCCACTTCGTCCCCAGCAAGAAGATGCCCATCGAGGGTTGCATGGAGGACATCAGGCGCCGCATCCCCCAGGCCACGGTCTACTCCTTCCCGGCGGCAATCGTCTCAATCATCGGCACGAACATGAAGATTCCGGGCTTCCTCTCCAAGGCCGCCGCCGCCCTTTCCGGCGCACATATCAACACCTTGGCCATGGTGCAGTCGCCCCGGCAGATCAATATGCAGTTCATCGTCCGCCGCGAGGACTACCAGAAGGCGCAGATCGCCCTCCACAAGATGCTCGTGGAGGACGAAGGATAGGGGCCTCTGCCTGTCCTTCGCCGGCTCAAGGGCGTGGGATAGGGCGTTTCCCCTGCGCTTCCCAAAGATGCGGCGTCTACTGGCCATCCTGCTCATTACCCTCTGCACCGCTGCCACACAGGCGCAGGAACTGCGCGGGGCGTGGATACACTCCCCGTTCGGAACCGCAGACTGGGGATGGGACAGGACTGTCAGGACCCTCGCCGAAAATGGCTTCAATGCCCTCTTCGCAAATCTCTCGTGGACAGTCTCCGCAGACTATCCCAGCGAGGTGGCAGTCGCTCCCGCAGGCCTGGTCGCCCCCGACGGCACGGTCCGGGACTGCCTTCAGGAGTGCCTGGACGCATGCCGAAAATATGGCGTCCAGCTCCATGTGTGGGTAGTCGTCTGCAACATGGGCGAACACACGCCCCTCGCGAAACGACAGGAGTTGCGGGACGCAGGGCTCACCCAGGTTGACTCCAAGGGCGTGGTTTCTGACTATCTTGCGCCACAACTCCTTGAAAATCAACAACTTGTAAAAGATGCCCTCTACGAGCTCGCCAAAAAGTACCCAATTGACGGCGTCCACCTGGACTACATACGGTACCCCCTCGGCGAATACGACTGCTCCCCCCGTGCAAGGGCCGACTTCGAGAAGTCCCTTGGAAAGGAGGTCACCTCCTGGCCAAAGGACATTCTGCCGGGAGGGGGGCTCCGCAAGGAGTATCGCCAGTGGTGCCGTGACAATATTACGAAACTCGTTGAAATCGCCCGCAAGGCAGTAAAGGACGCCAACCCGTCGGTCCAGTTCTCGGTTGCGGTCTATGGATTCTGGAAGGGCGCCAGGGAGAGCGTAGCCCAGGATGCGGCTGAGTGGGTCGACAAGGGGCTTGTGGATTTCCTGTGCCCCATGAATTACAGCGGACTGCCGGGAGACGCCGCGATGTGGCTTGGGCAGCAGCTGGCGTCCGTCAACGGGCGGGTTCCCGTCTACTCCGGCCTGGCGAACTACATGTGCGAGGATGTATCGGCGCTCGTCGATGAGATTGAGGGCGCGCGAGCCCTCGGCGCGGATGGATTCATCTGCTTCCAGCTCAAGGAGAATTTTGCGAGGGACTGGCTTCCAATCCTGAAGGAGCGAGTGACTGCGACGCCCGCCGACGCGCCCGTCGCCCTCGGCGGGGAACGCCCTGCCTCCACCTGGAGCGGCGGCGGCAGGATGACCGCGCCATGGTTCTGCTTCCTGCGAAAACCCGCTCCGGCCCCCGTCGTCTGCACCATCGATTTCCCCGAGGGGATGGCTCCCCTGCCGGAGGTGGTGGAGGCACAGCTCCTCCGAAACGGAAAACCACACGACCTGCCGTATGCGGCGCAGGTGGACGGGCGGCGGCTCACGCTCACTTTCATTCCCGACCGAATCGGGTACTACCGCTGGAGGATTCTTTCGCCAGGATGCATGTCTACCACGAAGCTTGTCAGGTAGCGCATTGCCTCCCAAATAAACCTTGCCCAGAACCACATTGGCTTATGCGCTCCGCCGCGTAAAGCTATATTAAACCACTTGCCCCAGGAAAACGGGAGAGATACGATGACAGAACTTGAGAGCAAACTAATTGCGTTGCAGGAGGAGGCGTGCGACCTTCTCTCCAAGGCGCCGGACAGTGCGGCGGTTGAGGAACTGCGTCTGAAGTATTTGAGCAGGAAGGGACTTCTTCCCGCGCTGATGAGCGAACTGGGCAAGGTGCCCGCCGACCAGAAACCCCTGGTCGGAAAGACCCTCAACCAGGTGAAGAACGCAATCAATGCCGCATTCGCCGAAGCACAGGAACGCCTCGACTCCCGGAAGGCCGCACTCGACGCAATCGATGTCACACTGCCTGGACGCTGCCGCCACTATGGACACCAGCACCCCATCACCCAGGTGATGGAGGAGGCGGTCGCGATCTTCCGCAGAATGGGGTTCGTCGTCGCCGACGGGCCGGACGTGGAGGATGTCTGGCATAACTTCGACGCACTGAATGCGCCCCAGGACCATCCGTCCCGCGCAGTCACAGACACCTTCTACTTCGACCTGGAACACCACGACTTCCTGGCGCCGGATACCATGATACTCCGCACCCAGACCTCCCCCGTCCAGATTCGCGCGATGCAGGCCCATTCCGCCCCGGTCCGCATCGTCTGCCCAGGCCGCTGCTATCGCCGCGACACGCCAGACGCCACACACGGCATGAGCTTCCACCAGATCGAGGGACTCTATGTTGACAAGAAGGTGTCGTTGGCAGACCTCAAGGGGACTCTCTCCTTCTACGCGAAGGAGATGTTCGGCTCCTCCGTCAAAATTCGCTTCCGTCCACACTTCTTCCCATTCACCGAACCCAGCGTCGAATGGGATGCCTCCTGTATGATTTGCGGCGGCAAGGGGTGCAAGGTCTGCAAGGGCACGGGCTGGATTGAAATCTCCGGCGCCGGCATGGTGAATCCCAAGGTGCTCGAGAATGTGGGCTGGGATCCCAACGAACTCTCCGGATACGCCTTCGGAATGGGCATCGAGAGAATCGCAATGATCCGCTATGCCATCAATGACCTCAGGCTGCTCTACGAAAACGACATGAGGTTCCTGGAACAGTTCTAGGGAACAATAATCAGGCACTTGAGACAGCCTCCCGGACCACAATCCGGGGGGCTGTTTCGTCTGGGGGGGCGACCTCGAAAAAATGCCCGGAAACTGTGCCCGAAATATGTCCGGAGACACAATATTCTCGCCGGCTCCCCGTTTTTTTCTTGACTTTATTGTGTGTTTTGCAGACAATTTAGTCAGGAGGGTGACATTACTGTTATTCCCTCATCACGCATACTGAAACCGAACACAAACTACAAACAAAACCATGAAAAAGAATTTTACACTGATTGAATTGCTCGTGGTGATCGCCATCATCGCGATTCTGGCCGCCATGCTTCTGCCCGCGCTTTCAAAGGCACGTGAAAAGGCTCGCGCCATCTCCTGCACAAACAACCTGAAGCAGCTCGGACTCGGTGCCCTCCTCTATGGCAACGACTACGACGACTACTTCCACGCCGCCAAGTACGGAAAGGCTGAACACATCACCTCCGATGACAACAACTACTTCTACGTCTTCAACCCGCTCTGCAATCTCGAGGGCAAGTACGTCACCGACGACGGCAAGTCCATGACCCTTGAGATGAGCAAGGACGGGGAGTCCGCCTGGAGGCTCTGGCAGTGCCCCAGCCTGAACGGCACCGAGGCCTGGGAAGAGTGGCACAAGACTGCCCCCAAGACCACACGCCCGAAGACTGGCTACCAGTACAACGGCAACATGTACAACAACCAGTACCTCACCGCTTTCTTCGCGTCCCCCAAGGCGAAGGCCACCTCCTGGGTCCGCAACGTCCAGCCCAACTCCACCAACAACTTCGTCCTGTACTTCGACCGCTGCGGCTACGCCGGCAACGGTGGCTCCTGGGTCGTCTACTGGTACATCAACAAGGAGCAGGTTCCTACCTATACCGCCAAGGATTGCATCGACTACTACTGCCGTCATAGCGACATGATCAACGTCGCCTTCGCGGATGGCCACTGCGAGCCCGTCAACAAGTACGACTGGGAGGCAATCGCCAACGAGGAAGACGGTGACACCGGCCGCCTCGCATTCCAGATCGGCGGCAACGGCGAAAAGGATCAGTAGTTCTCTACTCCATTAAAAAAATGCCCCTTCCCTGATGGGGAATTCCCATCGGAGAAGGGGTTTTTTAATGGGTAGAGAGTAGGGAGAAGGGAGAAGAGGGTAGTGCGTGGCCACTTTGCAGTGGGCTTCCGTCACGGGTCGCACGGCGCTTCTGCCGTGCGAGGCGCGCCCACGCGCGCCAGCCACGCACTGCCTTCTCCTCCCTCCTCCCTATTCCCTACTTAAGGGATCGCACGGCGATTCTGCCGTGCGTACCTGTGTGCGATTCCTCTCTGTCCTCTACCCGCGCGGCGTCCGCCGCGCTTAACGGAAGCCCACTGCAAAGTGGCCACGCACTGCTTTCTCCTCCCTCCTCCCTCTTCTCTACGAGGACAGCGATATATTCACATACAAGGACGCGCGGCGTCCGCCGCGCTTAACGGAAGCCCACTGCAAAGTGGCCACGCACTGCTTTCTCCTCCCTCCTCCCTATTCTCTACTTTATCCATGCTTAACAGGGCGTTTTTCAGATCTGGTGCCGGCGTTGTTGCGGCGTTGGCGATATTGTTCATCTTCGGGGTGATGTCCCTTTGTCTGAAATCGCTTCTCTTCGGCATCATCACCGCGTACTTTTTCCTCCCCTTGGAGAAGTTATTTGAGCGTCTGTTCAAGCTCAAGCCCGTCCGCAGGACCTGTGATTTTCTGCGTTCATTGAGATATCCCTTTGTCCGTTTACGTGAGAAGATCAGCGGTGTAAAGCGTGTTTTGACCGAGGAGGAGGGCATTAAGGAGGAGCGTTCCCGCCTTGTATTCAGGTCCACCCTTGCGATGTCCCTCTTTCTCATTGCTGCCCTGGTAGCCATACTATTCATTTCGGCCCGTCTGATCATTCCTGCGGCCATGAATGCGGGTCGTTCCGTGAGTGCGTGGCTTTCCGAGAGTGAGACCTTGAGGGCGGCCGAAAGCAGGATATCCGGGATGATTTCCGAGGATGGCGGCATGCCGGGCGGCCAGGAGGAGGAGTCCCTTGAGTCGGAGGTCTTTTCCTTCCGCCAGTTCATGCGCGACCTTCGCCCCCGCATCAAGGAGTATGTCAACGAGAATCCATCGGAGGTGGCGCAGTTTGCCTTTTCCAAGAGCCGCGGCCTATTGGGATTTCTCTTTGGGACAGCCTCGTCGATAGGCGTCTTTGCCTTTGACATAATCCTCTTTTTCTTCTTCTTTCTCTTCTTTGTGATGAAGATGGCGTCCTTTGGCGGTGACGGGGAGAAGTCTGACATTGGCAAGTGGTGCGTCCATTCGATTTACAGTTCTCCGTGGTTGCCCAAGCCATCCGGGGAAGTGCGTGACGAGGCCGCCGACATCATCAATTCGGTGGCTCAGATGTTCCGTTGCTGGGTCAGGGGATACTTTTCGATTGTCCTCATCGAGACTGCGCTCTACCTGGTCTGCTTCACCGCGTTCTCCGTGCCATACGGGATTCCGCTTGCATTTGCGGCGGGCATGACAATCTTCCTGCCCTTCATCGGCCCCATGGCAAGCTACACCCTCACCGCCCTCATCTGCCTGGGATTCTGCGACTCGGGAGTAGTTGTGACCCTGGTCGGAGTCACATCCACATATCTCATCATCAATGGAATCCTCGAGCAATTCCTCCTATACCCGAAGTTCATTGGAAACTCCCTTGGACTGACTACCCTCGAGACAATTATCGTGGTGCTGCTTGGCGGCGTCCTGGGCGGGATTGCGGGCATGATCCTGGCAATCCCCGTGGCGGCCATCCTCAAGTTCCTAGTGCCGAAAATCTACCGGATCAGGATGCGTGACAGCGTCGCCGAGGAAAAAGCCTAGCCTTTCATCGAATTACGGCGGCACGGCAATGCCCCACGCTGTAAATTATCGCTTTACTCCGCCGCAATTGGCGACGGAGCCCTCTGGGCGCAATTAGAGGATGCGCCCGTCAAGGTCCACAATCGTCAACAGGGCCGTCTTATACGGCGGTCTGCATGTGTGCGTTCCATTGTCGTGTGCGTGTGCTTGGAGGTCTTGTTAATGAATCGTTTTTTTAGTCTTCTTGCAGTTTTTTTCCTGGGAATTGGAGTTTTTTGCATGGAATTCAGGGGCGAGGACAGGTGTGCGCCTATTTTGCGCATTGGCGTTGTCAGCGATACGCAGAGCGAGCATGGACCGGGTAGCAATGCAGGGAGCCGCAATCTCCAGCGCGCCCTGGAGCAGCTGAAGGCGATGGGCGGGGTGGACATTGTCCTTTACGGCGGCGATATCACCAACAATGCCGACCCGAGGGTCTACGAGGACTTCCACGAGACTGTCTCCCAGGTCTTTCCCGATGGCGCCCCGCAGTTTCTCTTCGTGATGGGAAACCACGACTACGGCGGCGGGCTGGCAGTGGACGTCGCCCAGGCGAACTTCACCTCGGGGCTTCGCATACCCTCGATCAACAACCACTTCGTCATGAACGGCTTTGACTTCATCGGGCTGAGTCCCGAGGATGGCAACTGCCACGGCACATACGGCGAGGCCTCGCGGGTTTTTCTGGAGGAGGCACTGCGTTCAGCAGAGGAACGGGCTCCCGGGCAGCCCATCTTCGTCCTGACCCATCAGCATGGAAAGGGAACAGTCTACGGGAGTGACGAGTGGGGCAATCCATTCATTTCGGAGATGCTGAAGGGGCATCCCAGCGTCATCCACTTCTCCGGGCATTCCCACTATTCGATTCGTGACGAGCGCAGCATCCACCAGGGCGAATACACTTCCGTCGGAACATCCAGCCTCCTTTACACCGAACTGGAGAGCGGAAAGGTCAACGGAAGCATTCCCCCGGAGTCCACGCTATGCGAAGAGTATCTCTACGTGGAGGTCTTCCAGGATAGAATCATCCTCCACCGAATCAACCTCTACAGCGGAACGGAACTCGCACCCGCATGGTGCCTCAAACTCCCGCTCGAAAAGAATACTTTCACATACACCGACGAAAGGGCAAAACACCGAATCGCCCCGGAGTTCCCAAAGAATGCGGAAATCGCAAAGAGGTTCGACGACGAAGGAATGCACCTCACCTTCACTGCCGCAAAACACCCGGAGTTCGTGCACTCGTACGCAGTCACTCTCGGAGACCGGGAATACCTCTTCTTCTCAGATTTCTATAAAAACCTGCCAGAAGACGCGCCAGTGGTAAATGTCACGGTGCCACGGGAAAAACTCCCGGAAGGCGCGGAGTCCATGACCGTGTCGGTCTATCCAATAGAGTCGTACGGACGCCGCGGCGGTGGATTGTCTATGTAACTTGTTGCAGGAGAGGATGTTATAACTATTCCTCGTCCTCCTGGGCCTCCCAGGTGCCCGCCTTCCTCCCATGGCGGCGGGCCAGCAAGCCCCTCTTCTGCAGTGACTTTGTCATAGATTTCACCGTTCGCTCGGATTTGCCGATTTCCTCGGCAATCATCTTCTGCGTTGCAGTGGGGGCTTTTTCAGGAACTGGAGCAGGGCCTTTTCCGCCAAAGTGCAATTTCTGCACTTTTGATTTGCACTTTGCGGAGGCAGGTTGTGACGGATTCGCAGTGGGCATTCGCCGAGTCACTGCGGTATTCAGCCTCCGAACGAGCCCTTTGCGGGGCTATTGCCCGCCGATGACCAGGAATTCGGCTAGGTGGATTCTGTCAAAGTGCAGGGAGAGGAGTGATGATGCGGAGTCCCATTGGAATTCAACCCCTTTGCCGGTGAGAACATCCCGGACTTCCGTTGGCCGGGATGACCACTTGACCGCAATGTCAACGTCAGAGAGCGGGATGACGGGCTGCTGGTCCTGCTGGTTGACGAGGCATAGAAGCCTCCGTGTTTTGTCCTTGGATTCTAATACTGTGATTTCCAGTGAGTTGGGAAGATTCCTGGATGCCACGACAAAGCCCGGCAGGTATTCCTGGAAGAGACCTTCCAGAAAACGGCTCTGGGAGTCGTGCAGCAGTAGTGGGACGGGCGCCGCCATCCAGACGCACTTTCCCCTTCCGTATTTGTGGCAGGTGAGGGCGGGGAATTCGCTGGGCGAATCACCTGGCGGGTTTGAATGGATTGAAGCGTAGTGGAGTGGGTCGTTGGCGGGGAAGTCGGGGAATGTGAGCAGGCCGTCGATTCTCGTGTCGGCGTCGGCGCGCACAAGGGGGACGTTGCCCTCCGCATAGAGAAGCTCCTTGCAGGAGTAGGTAATCCAGTCGGAACGCCTTCCCGTGTAGTGGACGCCGAAGAGGTCGCTCAGCGCAAAGTCCACGCCGCCGTTGCCGTCGACATCGTAGAGCGAGGTCGCACCGGTTGCAATCAGGGTGCCGCCGCCACGCACAAACTCACGTATGCGGTCGCACTCCTCAGCCGAAAGATAGGCCGAGTTGCAGACCACCAGGGCACTGATGCCGCCAAAGTCCTTCGTGGAACTGGTCAGGACACGCCACGGAATGTGCATCTGGGTGAGAATGTCGGAGACGCCGAGGGTCTCGTCAAGGACCGCATTCTTCCGGACGGACATGTTGTTGGCGCACCCGCCGTCAAATTCCCTGAGCTTGAGGCCGTTCTTGTTGCGGTCGACGCAGCTCTCCATTGAAAAGTAGATGCCCACGTCCGCAAGCATCCGTGGAGCGAGCGACTTGACGCATTCGCGGTATGGCCTGAGGGTTTCGTTGAGCCTCTTGAATCGCCTGTAGAACGCCTCTTCGAGGGTTCCGTCGGGGTTGATGGCGTCGATGAGCAGATATGCGCCGCCGTTGGCGAGTGTGGTAATCGTGCTGAGCAGGAGTTCCTCGTCGGACTTTGCCGAGGTGTGGTCCCTGAGGCTGACGCCCCTCGATGTCATGAATTCGAAGGGCGGATGCCTTGTATACGCGTCAAATGCCTTTACGGCGAAGCGCTGCTGGCGCTTGTTTCCGTAGAAGTCGCCGGACGCATAGTCGGAGGCCGCCGCGATTCCGTCGGTCTGTCCAAGATACCAGCCGTGCATGACGGGGGAGAACTGGTGGGTGACGGTGATGTCGGGGCGCCTTTCCTTGATGAAGCCAGTCAATTCCTCCGCGAATTCCACCAGTGACCTCTCCCTGAAGCGTTGGAAGCCCACCCACTCCGGCGAATCCCAGTCAATCACCTCGGGGAAGTCCCTGCCGTACCTTCTCCTGCATGCGTCGCAGCAGCAGATTGTCGGCCAGAAGGTCATGTCGATGAATATCCCTTCAATCGGATACTCGAGTATCTCCGCCAGCTGGGACTTGTAGAAGGACAATGCCTCCGGGGAATTGGGGCAGGTGAAGTGGTAGCGTCCATCGTGGTCGTGGCCCACGTTGTCAATAATCCGCGCCCCGGGGAGACGCCTCGCACAGTCGTTGTGGTAGACTGCCGTGTAGTACGCCACGGGCACAATCCCCTCCTCGCGAAGCCCTGAGACAACCTCGCCGAAGAGGTCACGCCCCCCAAGGTTCCCATGTCGATGCCCGACCTCCGTCGGATAGTAGCAGTTCCCGTTGTGGTCGCAGGAATAGACCATCGCCGACTCCACGCCGGATTCCTTGACGAGGCGGACGTAGTCCTTCGATGAAAACCGGCCCATGTACCCGGGGCGCTGGTCGGTGATGTGGTTGTCTATCAGAAGACGGGCGTAGCAACGGCTGTTCCACATGGGCGTCGGCGTGTATGAGGGAATGCGGGCGGCACGCGGCCAGATGGCTACGCCCGCCCGCGCACTCTCTGGCTACTTGAAGAAGGTGTAGTATCCGAGCAGGAGGATTGCGGCGATGATTACGGGGAGTATGTGCTTCCAGTAGAAGATGGTCCCCCTGGAGTATCTCCAGCTCTGTCCCTCGTGGACTTCCCTGAGGAAGTTCTCCTGGCCCCAGCCGCTCTTGCAGAATGCGAAGATGAAGAGGATGAGGCCGCCGATGGGCAGGAGGTTCTGGCTGACGATGAAGTCCTCGAGGTCAAGGATCGAGGTGCCCTCCCCAAGTGGCTCGATGAATTTGAGGGTGCTGAAGCCCAGGACGCAGGGCAACGACAGGACAATCACCAGGAGTGTGATGAAGACGCTGGAGGCGGGTCTGTTCATCAGCTTGGCGTCCATCGGGTATGCAATAAGGTTCTCGAAGACGGCGATGACAGTCGTAAGGGCCGCCAGCAGGAGGAAGAGGAAGAAGAGGAATCCCCAGAACTGCCCGCCGGGAAGAGTTGCGAAGACGCTTGGCAGGGAGACGAAGATGAGGGGAGGGCCGGCGCTGACGTCGATGTTGTTGCTGGCGCAGACGGGGAAGATGATGAGGCCGGAGGAGAATGCGACGAATGTGTCAAGGGCGATGATCCAGATGCACTCCTTTGTGAGAGAGGTCTTCCAGTCAAGGTAGCTTCCGAAGATCTCCATCGAGCCGATGCCGATGCTCAGTGTGAAGAATGCCTGCCCCATTGCGGCGAAGATCGTCTCCATGGGGTTCTTCATGAAGTTGTCGACATTTGGCAGCAGGTAGAACTTGAGGCCCTCGGCGGCGTTGGGAAGGGTCATGGCGTAAACCGCAAGGACCAGGATGAGGAGCATCAGCGCAACCATGAGGACCTTGACGACGCTCTCCACGCCACGCTTGAGGCCAATGGCGCAGACGCCGCCGCTGATGATGCAGACAATCGCCATCGAAATGGTGGAGCGGACAGGGTTTTTGACCAGATTACCGAAAACCTCGCCGTATTTCGATGCGTCCTGCAACCCTTTGAAAGCACCTCTCATGTAGTCGCTGGTGTATGCAAAGAGCCAGCCCGACACGGTGGTGTAGTACATCATCAGGATGAGGCACCCCATCAGAAGGATGAAGCCGATTGTCCCCCAGGCTTTCTTGTGGGTGTGGGCCAGGTCGTGCATCGCGTGGACCAGGTTCTTGCGGCTGCCACGACCAATGCTGATCTCCGTCAGCAACAGCGGGAACCCCATGATGAACAGGAAAAGGAGATAGAAAAGGACAAAGATGCAGCCGCCGTAGCGCCCGACGATGAAGGGAAATCTCCAGACGTTTCCAAGGCCGATTGCGCATCCTGCGGAGAGAAGTATGAAGCCCATGCGCGAGGCTAGTGATTCACGGGGTGAACTCATCGTTTGTCCTTTTGTTGGTGAAGACGGGCGGAAAAAGCCGCGCCGCTCCTGTTCTTGTGTTTGTTTGTGTGGGGTAACTAGTTGAATATAAACAACTTATGACTTATTTGAAAAAATCGGGGACGAGAATCAGCGGGAATGCCGACGGAGCCAGGCGGGCGTAGGAGCAGGTCGCCACGGCCGCGGCGTGTTCCTCCCGCCCGTTGATTGGACGGGTCCTGTAGAGGTTTCCGATTATGTCGAAGTCTCCAGGCCCCGTGGCGTCGAAGTTTTCCCAGGGGATTTTGATTTGCGCAATCCACCTTCCGTCCCCGGGTTCTGCGAATGTTGTCACGTTTTTTGCGTCCCAGGCGATGTTTTCGGCGGCATCCTGGTTGTTCCATGCGTAGTCGGCGACCGCGCCGTTAGAATTGACAATGTAGTGGGTTCCGCCCGACAAGTCTGGATGGCAGAAGAAAAGTTCGACAACATCGTCCTTGCAGATGTCCTTGTCGTCAAAGGTCATTGCCTTTGCGTCGAGTCTTTTCTTATCGGGTTCGTGGCAGATGAAGGTGAAGACGAGTCCCTCTTCGTCGGAAGCTGCGAAGAGTTCTGTCTTGACTGGGGGGGTGTCATCCTGTTTTGTGGCCATTTCGTATTGTTTTGCGCCATCCCACGGGGTTCCGTTAAGCAGGAGAGGCATTTTGGAGTATGGGGCTTCGACGGGTTTCTGGCTGCCGCGCGCCAGCAGCAGCCCCCTGAGTCCAGGCTTGAACTCCTCCCGAATCAGCCGGATGCGTCTCCGATACGGGCTCTCCTCCGGGCACTTTTCCTCGGCGTCCCTGAGGTTCTGGGCCAGGTGCCGTGCCTCCTCCACGGTGTACATGTCGAATGGATGCCGGAAGACTCCCTTCATCGTAATCTCTTCGACCCTTTCCCAGAACTCCTTCATTTCGGCGGCGGCTGGTCCGTAGAAGCCGGCGTAGTATTCTTCGAGGAGCGCATCCACGTCCAGTTCGGGGTGCCACAGGAGCTTTGCCGCGAGATATGCGGTCAGGTGGTTCAGCCCTGGCCAGTGGAAGTCATAGATTGTGCGCTCAGGCTCGTTGTGGTTGAAGGATTCGGATTCGAGGAATTCGCCCTTGACCTTGAGGCGGCTGTTCTGGCGGATGTCCTCGGCGACAAGATGCGGGTAGAACCTGGGATGCCCGCGCCATGGTTGCCAGTAGTTCAGGTGGGGATATGTCCAAAGGTAGATGCCGTCCTTGACTATCCCGCTCCATTTCTCCACGGTCGCCTTGATTGACGCCCTACTTTCAGGATCGATGAGTTCCTGGCGCTGGTAGCAGATGAGGACGGCCAGGTTCGGCGGAAGCCTGTCCAGGCAGTCGGGCACGGCGCGGTATCTCTCGTAGGCAAAGCATCCTACGCGCTTGCCGGGAAACTCCTCCCCGACACGCTCGGCCACCTTCGCCACAAATCTCCAGACGTAGTTCGAGAAGACCCCGTCCTCCCCAAGGTGGGGTGAAAGCTGCGCCTGGCATGCGCCGCACTCGCAAATCCTCTCAAGGCCGTCGTTGGGGCAGACGGGGAATATCTCCATCGAGGGGAACGACTTGAAGTACCTGCGTGCCATCCCGACCCAGAGGTCCACAAGCATCTCGTTGGAGAGGCACTCCATCCCGTAGCCGTTGGATGCGCAGAGGTTCGTCGTGTCACGCTCGCCTCCCACCAACGCGAATATCCCGGGATGGGAGTCCTTGTATTCAAGCATCATCCAGAAGGAGTGGTTGATGTTGACAGGGGCGGCGCCGCCGTAGCCGATTCTGCGGTACCAGAGCGCGTCCTGTGGCGAGTCATTGAAGTCGCAGAGCCAGGCGTAGCGGTACTCGAATGCGGGGGCGTCCTGGAATTCACACTCCTCGACCGTCAACTCCTGGAGGGCGGGGACGACCGTCCCCAGCTCGCCGGGCATATACCAGCGGAAGCCAAGGGATTCGAGGAGGTGGTGGACGCCGCCCCAGGTGCCCATCTCGCCAAAGGCTGAAAGCTGCAGGCCGGGATTCCATGTCTCCTGGTTGCGCAGCGGATGCTGCCAGTTGCCGAGCGGCCCTCCCGGATAGTCGCGGCCTGCGATTCGGATTGTCCGCCCGTCGGCCTTGAACCAGTATCCGTCCGGCGGAAGCTCCTCCATCATCGGGGCGGATGCAACCCCCTCCGTGGCGGCCTCGCCAAGGTAGATTGCGGGCTGCCCTGCCTCCGGGGCTTCCGTGGTGACTCGCCAGGCCTCGCCTGTGGCCTCGCCGAGCCAGTATGCCAGCTCGTCGGCAGCATGTTTCACCGGGACGGGCGCGTCGGCAGAGACCACTATGGGCGGCGCGGCATCTCCACCCTGCCAAAGGATGGAGGCGTGCATGGGGAGCGCCATGGAAACTGCAAGTGCAACCAGGACTCGTCTCATGTCGTCTCCAAACGGGGATGGCTACTTTTCAGGTGTGACGAAGAGGACCTTCGGGAAAAGGGACGGGACCCTGTGGGCGTAGGAGTAGGTCGGCACCAGGGCGGAGAACTCGTCCTTGCCCCCGAATGGGCGGTTACGGTAGAGGATGCCGACCAGGTCCGCCCCGTCGGGGCCTTCCAGGCCGAAGTCTTTCCAGGGAATCTTGAACTGCACCGACCAGAATCCGTCGCCCCGCGCGTTGAATGTCTTCAGCCCGGAGGAATTCCAGGAGATGTCGTCGCTGTCTTCGGAGTTTGGCCAGGTGTAGTCCGCGCAGGATCCATCCGCGTTGATTATGAAGTGGATTGCGTTGCTCTGGTCCGGGCGGCAGAAGAATGCCTCCACCGAGTCGTCCAGGTAGAGCCTGGGGTCGTCGTGCCTCCTTGCATCGACTGTGAGTTCGCGCTTGACGGGTTCGTGGCAGGTGAATGAGAAGGCGACGCCCTCCCTGTCGGCGATGGCGAGGACTTCGGTCTTGACGGCGGGATTCTCCCCCATCTTGGTGCCCATCTCGTAGCGCACAGCGTCCTTCCACTGGGTGCCGTCGACGGGAATCAGCTCCTCCGAGACCGCGATTCTGAAGGGAGCCTGTTCCTTGGGGTCGAGCTTTGCCCGTTCCCTCAGGCGGATTTCGCCGAGCATCAGCTTGATCCGCTGCCACTCGCGGGAGCCCTCCTCGGTGGCGGCGAATGCGTTGTCGAGGACCTCCATCACCGCCTTCGCCTCGTCAATGGTGTAGTGGTCCAGTGGGTGGGTGATATTGCCCTTCATCGTAATCTTCTCGACGAGTTCCCAGTATTTCTTCATCAGCGGCGCCGCGTCCCCATAGAAGAGCCTGTAGTATTCATCAAGGAGCGCATCCACGTCAAGTTCCGGGTTCCAGAGGAGTTTTGACGCCAGGTATGCGGTCAGGTGGTTGAGCGCGGGGAAGTGGAAGTCGTAGATGATCTTGTCGGGTTCGTTGTGCTGGTAGGACTCCGATTCCAGGAACTCCCCCAGTACAGGCAGTCTGCTGTTTGCCCGCACATCCTCCGCCAGCAGATGCGGATAGAATCTCGGATAGCCGCGCCATGGCTCCCAGTAGTTGAGATGTGGGTAGGTCCACAGGTAGATGCCGCCGGTTGCAAGGCGCCCCCACTCCGCAATCAGCTCCCGGATGTGCTGCTTCTTGTAGGGATTGCGGAAATCCTGGCGCTTGTAGCAGATCATGACCGCGAGATTCTCAGGGAGCTTGTCGATGCAGTCGGGGATCGCGCGGTACCTGGAATAGGCAAAACAGGCAATGCGCTTGCCGGGAAGCTCCTTCGCAAGACGCTTGGCCAGCTTGACGTTGAACCCCCAGATGTAGTTGGAAAACAGGCCGTCGTAGTCCAGCTGGGGAGAAAGCTGGCTCTGGCACGCCTCGCATCCGCAGATGCGCGCAAGGTTGTCGTTGGGGCAGACGGGGAACAAGTCCGTGTCGGGATATTCCTCGAAGAACTCCCTGATTATCTTGATCCAAGCGTCAATCACATCCTCGTTGGAGAGACAGAGCATCCCGCCCCCTGATGCACAGAGGTCATCCAAGTCCCGCTGTCCATCCACAAGCGCAAAGTACTCCGGGTGGGTCTCCCCGTATTCAGTGGTGAAGAAGTAGTATGAATGGCCGATGTTGACGGGTTCGGGGGCGCCGTAGCCGATTCTGCGATACCAGAGCGCGTCCAAAGGCGAGTACTCGAAGTTGCAAAGCCACGCATACCTGTATTCGAAGGCGGGTGAGACCTCCTTCTCAATGTCGTTGACGCGAATTTCCGTGAGTTCGGGGACGATGGTGCCAAGCTCGCCTGGCATGTACCAGCGGAATCCCAGGCTCTCCAGGAACTGGTGGACGCCCTCCCAGGTGCCCATGTCGCCAAAGGAGGAGAGCTTCATCTGGGGATTCCAGGTGTCGACGGTCTGCATGGGATGGAGCCAGTTTTTGACGATTCCCCCTGCGTAGTCACGGCCCGCTATGCGCAGGGTGCCTCCCTCCGCCTTCATCCAGTATCCGTCGTGGGGCAGGGCGTCTGTCTTCGGCGCGCCTGGCACTCCCCTGGTTGCGGCTTCCCCGATGTAGATTGCGGGGGTTCCGTCGTCCTGGTGGACTTCGACGACGCGCCAGTTTGTCTCCGTGGCGCGTCCCAGCCAGTATGCCAGTTCCTCGGCGGCCTGCCTCGCAGGCAGCGGCGCATCCTTGGAGACTACGATCGGTGGAGTCGGTGCGCCGCTCTTCCAGAGCAGGGCGGCATGCAGAGGCGTCATTGCGACGAGTAGTGCTAGGAGGATATGTTTCATGGCGGTGGTTTGTCTTGGGTGGTGGTGTGGCGGCGGGCGGCCGCTATTCCCTGTGCCCGAGGATGTCTGCCTTCATGTCATCGCCTCCGTAGAGGAACCAGAGATGGAACTCGCGTTGGACTCTGATGGTCGTTCTCCCCTGGAACTCGATGCGGAGTCTGCTGAAGGTGGGTTCATTGATGAATGCCATGTTGAGGAGGAGGACATTCGGCGACTCCCAGGCAGCAGAAATCGCGGTGTCGCCGCCCAGGGTTGCCCGGTCCCTGCCGTAGAGTTTGCCGGCATGGCCGAATGCCCAGCCGTTGTACGCAAAGGGCAGGTCAAAGCACTCGCCTCCCTTGACCAGGGTGAGCTTGCCTCCCGATGCCTGGAACTCAAGGCCAAGCTTCTCAAATCCCTCCCTGTTCGGGGCGAGCTTGAAGACGCCTCCCTCCTGGTCGCTGGCAAAGGCGCCCATGGGACGGGGCAGCTCCAGGTCGGAGAGCCTCGCCGCAAGCGCATGCTGCGCGGCACGGTCGGGAACGAGCGCCTTCCCCTCCTTGTCAACCAACGGCAGGAATTTGTCCCAGATGTCAGCCATGATGTTGCCCATCTCGGGCAGCCCAGCCTCGGTGGCGATTGCAATGTCGTAGTCTGGGATGACAATGGCGAACTGCCCGCACGCGCCGTCGCCCCGGAAGGCGCCATCGTGGCTGCACATCCAGAACTGATAGCCGTAGCCATTCGACCAGTCCCGCGTCTTGTTGTGCGCATTCTCGGACTGGAAGGAGGTCGCGGCCTCGATGTATTCCCTCGGAAGAAGCTGTCTGCCTTCCCAGACGCCCCCCTCGGAAATGAGCTTCGTGAAGCGTGAGATGTCCTCCAGCGAAAGGAAGAGCCCCCAACCGCCAAGCCTGACTCCGTTGTAGTCCTGCTGCCAGAAGGGGGTCTTGATGCCAAGTGGGTCGAAGAGCCTGGGCTGCAGGTAGGCCACAAGGTCCATTCCGGTGACCTTCTGAAGCGCCGCGGACAGCATGTAGGTGTTGCCGCTGTCGTAGGTGAAGGCCTCACCTGGCCTGAATTCGGCAGGGAAGCGCATGTAGCCCTCCAAAAGGGCCTTGTGGTCACCCTTGAAGATGCTGCCCATCATCGCACAGGCGCCGTGGACGCCGCGCATGGTCAGAAGATTCCTGATGGTGGTGGCGCCGACCGATGCCGGGACGCCCGGCGCACCCGTCTCCTCCGGAAACAACTCCCCAAGGGTGGTCTCGAAGCCAAGCAGCCCTTCGCTGATCGCAAATCCCGCCGCGCAGGAGACAAAGCTCTTCGACAGGCTGAACAGATGGTGCGGAACCCCCGGGGAATAGGGCTTCCAGCTCGCCTGGAGAATGAGCTTCCCATGGCGGAAGACGGTCACGCCATGCATGTATTTGAGCTTGTCAAGGGAATCGATGAGGACGCTTAACGCGGCTGAGGAGACGCCTTCGCTCTCCGGGGTCGAATAGGGCAGGGGAAGTGAACTGGTCATTTTGTGAATAGGACGTGGTGAAAAAATGCCGGAATTGCCGGCTGGAAAACGTGGTCAGAGGAGACACCTGTATTTATGGTTGGCAGAGGCATTTCTCCATTCGGGGAATTCCGCCGCGCATCTTGCGGTGGCGTGCGGGCATCTCGGGTGGAATGGGCACCCCGTCGGCGGCGCAAGGGGCGAAGGGACCTCCCCCTCCAGCGGGGCGCCTGGCTCTGAGGCCTGCAGTCCGCCGTCAGGCGATGCGTCCAGCCTCGGCGCGGCGGCAAGCAACGCCTGGGTGTAGGGATGGCGCGGAGACGCAAGGACTTCCTCGGCGCTTCCCTCCTCGAGAATCCTTCCGAGATACATCACGGCGATACGGTCGGAAAGGTAGCCGACTACGCTCAGGTCGTGGGTGATGAAGAGGTATGCCACACGCAGCCTTCGCTGGATTTGCTTCAGGAGATTCAGCATCTGCGCCTGGATTGAGACATCCAGCGCGCTGGTGCATTCGTCGCAGACGACCAGCCGTGGCTCCGCCGCCAGCGCCCGCGCCAGGCCGATGCGCTGCCGCTGCCCTCCGGAGAATTGGTGCGGGTAGCGCAGGCGGTCTTCCGCCGAGAGGCCGACGGTCTCCAGCAGCGCCTCCACCCTGGACCGCCGCTCGTCAACGCCGTCCTTGGGATGGCGCAGATCCAGGGCTTCGCCGAGGGATTCACCGACCATCAGCCGCGGGTTCAGCGATGAGAATGGGTCCTGGAAGATCATCTGCACCTGACGGTGCAATTCGCCAAGCTGCCGTTCCGGGAGTGACGCCAGGTCGCGTCCGTCAGAGAGTGAAAACCTTCCCGAAGTGGGCTTCAGCAGCCTTACAAGCGCCTTTCCGACAGTGCTCTTGCCGCAACCGGACTCGCCTACCAGCGCCAGGGTCTCGCCCTCGCGAATCTCAAGGTCGACCCCGTCCACCGCCTTCAGGAATTTCCTGCGTTGCCGGAAGAGCCCCTGCCTTACGGGAAACCAGACCCGGAGGTCCTCAGCCCGAAGGACGACCGGCGGCTCCTGGCGGGCTTCATCGGCCGTTTCGCCGGTGGAAGCCAGCCTGGCCGGGGAGAATCCCGCCGCAAGCTCGGCGACCCGAAGGCACCTGCATTCGTGGCCAGGGGAGATCTCCCGCATCCCGGGCGGTTCCAGGAGGCATCTCTCCGTCGCAAAGGGGCATCTCGGCGCAAATCTGCACCCCTTCATCACACTCCAGTCCCGTGGAACCGCCCCCGAAATCGTCTCAAGCTCCCGCCCCCGCGCGTCCGCCCGGGGCAATGCCTGCAGCAGCAGCCGCGTATATGGATGCATGGGCTGCCGGAAGAATTCCTGGCTCGGGGCGACTTCGACAAGCTGCCCCGCATACATGACCGCGCATCTCTGGGCGCCCTGCGCCGCCAGCGCAAGGTTGTGGGTGATGAGCAGGATGGATGTGCCGTGGCGCTTCTGAAGGGAGGTCAATAGTGAGATGATTTGCGCCTGGACGGTTACGTCAAGGGCGGTGGTCGGCTCGTCGGCGACGATTATCTCCGGTTCTCCAGCCAGCGCCATCGCAATCATGACACGCTGGCGCAATCCGCCCGAAAGCTGATGCGGGTATGACGCCAGACGGCTCTCCGCCTCGGGGATTTCCACCTCGCGCAAAAGGTGCGCCGCACGCTCGTCCGCCTCCCGTCGCCCCATGCCAAAGTGTGTGGAAAGGACTTCGCGGAGCTGGTCTCCTATTGTCAGGACGGGGTTCAGCGCGGTCATGGGCTCCTGGAAGATCATCGCAATCCTACGGCCGCGAAGCTTCCTCAGGGATTCCTCGGAGACGTGGTAGATGTCCTCGCCATGATACCATGCGCTGCCGCCAGTGAGACAGCCCGCTGGACGGGGCAGAAGACCCAATAGCGAAAGCGCTGTCATGCTCTTGCCGGACCCGCTCTCCCCAAGTAGGGCAAGCATCTCGCCGCCGCGCAACTCGAGGGAGACGCCGTCGACAACAGGCAGAATACGCCTGCCGTGGCGGAACCCCACCTCCAGGCCTTCTACAGATATGCGCACATCGTCTGGCATAGCAGGGTAATGTAGCGCAAAGCAATGCGACCCGCACCCGGTAAATGCCCCTGAGGCAACGGGAAGTTGACAATTGCGGACAATGCGGCGCAGGGCAAAAAACAGGGGAGCCTTCGCCCAACCTGGCTTTTCTTCCTTGAAAAAACTCGAATGTCGTTTATCTTATGCGCCGTTTCCTGACGCGGAGAGGTGTCAGAGTGGTCGATTGAGCAGCACTGGAAATGCTGTTTACCGAAAGGTAACCAGGGTTCGAATCCCTGCCTCTCCGCCATTTTTTTTGCCCTGAAACGGTCTGGCAGGCAAGGCGGGGGTTCACCCCGATGATATTCGCAGGCGTCCTGTCCGGTTTCGGGAGCTAGTCTACGAGTTGCCGGAGGAAGTATCCCGCCCCGCAGCTCCATGCGTGGCAGTCGCTGTTCATGAGGCAGTCTCCGTAGCAGGAATACATTTGGTCCGCCGGATCGTAGAGTTCCGGGAACGTATCGCCTTCACGCCTCAGCATCCCTCCCCAGTATTCGTTGATGATGCGCCGGACATCCTCCCTTCTGCCCAGCGACCATCCAGCCTCAAGCACCGTGTGCCAGAGATACGGCGACCGCGGCCTCAGGATATCCTCCGTCCGGAAGATGGCGTCCCACACCCTTTCGGCGACTTCCGCCGGCGGAACCTGCGCGAG